>CAXTNC010000062.1:0-16165 GCA_964245495.1 uncultured Acetobacteraceae bacterium | reverse complement strand
GGGAGGGGCATGGGCGCGTCCTGGGGGCATTGACGCCCGGGCTGCTCCGGCGTCAGGATTGCGGACGAGACGAGAATGCGCCCCGGCCGGTCAAGGCACGGAGAGAAGCACGGATTTGGGGGACGGTCGATGCGAGCTTGCGCCGGCGCGGCATTGATGGTGTTGGCTGCCGCGGTCCTGGCTCCGCCAAGGCCCGCCCGTGCCGATGAAGTCGTGCGGATCGCCTACATCGACCCGCTGAGCGGCTCCCTGGCCCAGACGGGGCAGTTGGGCGAGCAGCATTTCCGCTTCGCCATCGACCGGGCGAACGCGGCGGGAGCCGCCGGCCCCGGCCGCAGGCTGGAGCTGGTGCCGCTGGACAACGAGGTCAGCCCGGAGAAGTCGCTGACGCTGCTGCGCAAGGCGGTGGACGACGGCATCCACTACGTGACGCAGGGCAACGGCTCCGCCGTGGCGTTCGCGCTGACGGACGCCATCGGCAAGAACAACCGGCGCGACCCGGCGAAGGCCGTGGTGCTGCTCAACTACGCCGCGGTGGACCCGGGCCTCACCAACGAGAAGTGCTCCTGGTGGCATTTCCGCTTCGACGCGGACAGCGACATGAAGATGCGCGCCCTGGCCGACTACCTCGTGGGCCAGAAGGACACCCACAAGGTCTACGTGTTCAACCCGGACTACTCGTTCGGGGTGTCGGTGCAGAAGGCGGCGGAGGCGATGCTGAAGGACCGCCGGCCGGACCTGGAGGTGGTCGGCGCGGAGCGGGTGCCGCTCGGCAAGGTGAAGGACTTCGCGCCCTACGTCGCCAAGTTCCAGGCCGCCGGGGCGGACGCGGTGGTGACCGGCAACTGGGGGCAGGACATCGAGCTGCTGGTCAAGGCCGCGGCGGACAGCGGCTACAAGGGCAAGTTCTACACCTACTACATCGGCGACGAGGTGACGGTCGATGCGGCCGGGCCGGGCGCCAAGGGCGACGCGCAGATCAGCACCTGGGCGGGCAACGTGCCCGGCATCGACGACATCTCGGCCGCGTTCGAGCAGCGGTTCGGCCGCACCTTCTACTACTGGCACGTGGTCAACGAGATCGACACGCTGGCCGCCGCCATGAAGCAGGCGGACAGCTCCGACCCCGCCAAGGTCGCGGCGGCGATGAGCGGCATGGAGCGCGCCACCCCGCTCGGCCCGTCCGACATGCGGGCCGACAACCACCAGCTGATCCAGCCGCTGTTCATCACGGAGCTGGAGCCGGGCGTGCCGCACGTGTTCAAGGAGGCGGGCATGGGCTTCAAGACCGTCGCCGCCATCCCTGCCGAGCAGACGCGCATGGCCACCACCTGCTCCTACAAGGACAAGCCCTAGCCGGTGGCCCAGTCCCTCGTCCTCGTCGGGTTGAACGGGCTGGTGTACGGGTTGCTGCTGTTCATGCTGTCTTCGGGGCTGACGCTGATCTTCGGCATGATGGGCGTGCTGAACCTGGCCCATGCCAGCTTCTACATGCTGGGCGCCTACCTCGCCTACACGGTCAGCACCGTGGTCGGCTTCTGGTGCGGGCTGGTGGTGGCGCCCGTGCTGGTGGGCGTGCTCGGCGCGGTGGTGGAGCGCTACGGCCTGCGCGCGGTGCACCGCAGCGGGCACATGGCGGAGCTGCTGTTCACCTTCGGCCTGGCCTTCGTCATCGGCGAGGTCGTGCCGCTCATCTGGGGGCGCAACCCGGTGCCGTACCGCGTGCCGGCGGCGCTGGACTTCGCGCTGTTCCACGTGGGGAGCACGGCCTACCCGGCGTACCGGGTGTTCATGATGGCGGTGTCGCTGGCGATGTTCGCGGCGCTGTTCGCCGCCCTGGCCCGCACCCGGCTGGGCCTGGTGGTGCGGGCGGCGCTGACGCATCCGGAGATGGTTTCCATGCTGGGGCATGACGTGCCGCGGGTGTTCACGCTGGTGTTCGGCGCCGGGTGCGCGCTGGCCGGGCTGGCGGGGGTGATCGCGGGCAACGCCTTCACCACGCAGCCGGGCATGGCGGCCTCCTTGGGCGCCATCGTGTTCGCGGTGGTGGTGATGGGCGGCTTGGGCTCCATCTGGGGCGCGTTCGTGGCATCCTTGCTGATCGGGATGATCCAAACCGTGTCCATCAGCCTCGATTTGCCGTTGTGGCAGCTGCTCGGCTCGTTCGGCCTGGCGGTGGACCCGGCGGGCCGGCTGGCCGACCTGTGGAACCTGACGGTCGCGCGGGCCGCGCCGACGGTGCCCTATCTGCTGCTGGTGCTGATGCTGGCGTTCCGGCCCAAGGGGCTGGCCGGGTCGCGGTCGGCGTGAGCGCCGCCGCACCTGCCATCCCGCTGCGCCGGGGGCACGTCAGCTTGCGAGCCGCCCTGCCATGGCTGCTCGCCGCGGCGGCCGCCATCGCCGCGCCATACCTCCTGTCGAGCGGCTTCGGCCTGTCGCTGCTGTGCCGCATGGGCATCGCCATCGTGTTCGCGCTGTCGTTCAACATGCTGCTTGGCCAGGGCGGGATGCTGGATTTCGGCCATGCGGTGTTCCTGGGCTTCGGCGGCTTTGCGGCCATGCACGCCATGCGCGCGGCCGGCGCGGGGGCTTGGATGCCGGCGCCGCTGCTGCCGCTGGTGGGGGCTGCGGGAGGGCTGGTCGCGGCCCTGCTCGCGGGCGCCGTGGCGACCCGGCGGGGCGAGACGGCGTTCGCCATGATCACGCTTGGCCTGGCGGAACTCGCCGGCGCCGCCGTGCTGATGTTCCCCTCCCTGTTCGGCGGCGAGGAAGGCATCAACGGCGACCGTTCGGACGGCCCGGCGCTGTTCGGGCTGGAGTTCGGCCCGCAGCTCCACGTGTACTTCCTGATCGCCGGCTGGGCCTTCGCCTGCGCCTTGCTGATGTGGCGGTACACCGGGACGCCGCTTGGCCGCCTGGCCAACGCGGTGCGGGACAACGCGGAGCGGATCGGCTTCATCGGCTACGACCCGGCGCGCATCCGCTTCCTGGTGTTCGCCTTGTCCGGCCTGTTCGCCGGGGTGGCGGGCGGCTTGCAGGCGCTGAACGACGAGATCGTGACCTCGGCCAACATCTCGTCCGAGGCGTCCGGCGCGGTGCTGCTGATGACGTTCATCGGCGGCGTCGGCACGTTCTGGGGGCCGGTGCTGGGCGCGGTCCTGGTCGTGTTCCTGCAGGTGGCGCTCTCGACCGTGACGGATGCCTGGCAGCTGTATGACGGGCTGCTGTTCATCGCCGCCGTGGTGTGGGCGCCGGGCGGGCTGTCCGGCGTCATCCTGGCCCACGCCCCCATCCTCCGCGCCGGGCGGCTGGCCGGGCTGCTGCCGTCGTATGCCGCGCAGGTTCCGGGGATGCTGCTCTCGCTGGCGGGCGTGATCTTCCTGGCCGAACTCGCCTTCCGCTTGCAGGCCGAGCGCAACGGCGCGTCCGGCGGACGCCTGTTCGGCCTCCATGCGCCGCCGCACGCGGCTTGGCCCTGGGCGGCCGGCGCCGCGGCGCTGCTGGCGGGCGCGCTGTGGCTGCGGCGCAGCTGGCCCGCGGCGCGGTCGGCCTGGCAGGCGCAGGGGGCCGTCGCGTGATCCCCGCGCTCAGCATCCGGGACTTGCGCAAGAGCTTCGGCGCCACCGCCATCATCAAGGGCATCACGATGGAGGTCGCCGCCGGGGAGCGGCATGCGGTGATCGGCCCGAACGGCGCGGGCAAGAGCACGTTCTTCCACCTGGTGAGCGGGCGGCACGCGCCGGATGCCGGGCAGGTGCTGCTGCACGGGCAGGACATCACCGGGCTGCCCTCCCACGTCATCAGCCGCCGCGGCCTGGCGCGCTCGTTCCAGGTCACGTCCTTGTTCCCGCGCATGACGGTGTTCGAGAACCTGCGCAACGCCGCGATGCAGCCCATGGGCGCCGGGTGCGCCTTCTGGCGCGCGGTGGGCGGCTACGGCCCGCTGAACGCGCGGGCGCAGGAGATGCTGGAGCTGACGGGGCTTGCCGCGCGGCGGGACGTGCTGGCCGGCGCGCTGGCCTATGCCGACCAGCGGGCGCTGGAGATCGGCGTGGCGGTGGCGGGCGGGGCGGCCACGGTGCTGCTGGACGAGCCGACCGCCGGCATGAGCCATGCCGAGACGGAGCAGGCGGTGTCGCTGATCCGCCGGGTGACGGAGGGCCGCACGCTGGTGATGATCGAGCACGACCTGGGCGTGGTGTTCGGCCTGGCGGACCGCATCACGGTGCTGGCGGACGGCCAGGTGATCGCCTCCGGCCCGCCGGACGCGGTGCGCGGCAACCCGGCGGTGCGGACAGCCTATCTCGGCACGGCGGCGGACGCGCTGGCATGACGATGACATGCTAGACGTGCGCAATCTCGACGCCTGGTACGGCAAGAGCCAGGTGCTGCGCGGCGTGGACCTCCATGTCGGCCGCGGCGAGATCGTGGCCATCCTCGGGCGCAACGGGGCGGGCCGGTCCACCGCGCTCAAGGCGGTCATGGGCGGCGTCGTGCGCACTGGCCGGGTGGTGTTCGACGGGCAGGACATCGGCCGGCTGCCGCCCCACCTGATCGCGCGGCGCGGCTTGGGCTTCGTGCCGGAGGACCGCGCGGTCTTCCCGGACCTGACCACGCTGCAGAACCTCCTGCTGGGCGAGAAGAAAGGCCCGGGGCAGCCGTTCGGCCTCCTGGACGCCTATGCCCTGTTCCCCCGGCTGGAGGAGCGCGCCGCCGCCCCGGCCGGCGCGCTGTCCGGCGGGGAGCAGCAGATGCTGGCGATGTGCCGCACCCTGATGGGCAGGCCTGCGCTGCTGATGGTGGACGAGCCGACGGAGGGCCTGGCGCCCATGATGGTGGACCGGGTGCGCGGGCTGCTGGAAGCGGTGGCGGCGCGCGGCACGACGATTCTGCTGGTGGAGCAGAAGCTGGCGATTGCTTTGGCCATCTCGCAGCGGCTTTATGTGATGGGGCACGGCCGGGTCGTGTTCGAGGGCACGCCCGCCGATCTGGCCGCAGACGCCGGCGTGCGGCGTGAATGGTTGGAGGTTTGACGATGGGGAACGTGAACGCAGTGGTGGACCTGGCGATGGACGGCGACGTGGCCGTGATCGCCATGGACAACCCGCCGGTGAACGCGCTGGGGCACGTCCTGCGCGAAGGGCTGGTGCTGGCGTTCGAGCGGGTGCGCGGCAGCGCTGCAAAGGCCGTGGTGATCACCGGCACGGCGCGCGCCTTCTCCGGCGGCGCCGACATCACCGAGTTCGGCCAAGCGCCGAAGCAGCCTGGCCTGGCCGAGGTGATCGCGCTGGTGGAGGCGTTTGACCGTCCCGTGGTGGCCGCGATCTCCGGCGTGGCGCTCGGCGGCGGTCTGGAACTGGCGCTGGGCTGCCATTACCGCGTGGCCGCGCCCGGCGCGAAGCTCGGACTGCCCGAGGTCAAGCTTGGCCTGCTGCCCGGCGCGGGCGGCACGCAGCGGCTGCCGCGGGTGATGGGGCCGGTGGCGGCGATGAGGCTGATCGTGAGCGGCACGCCCGTGACGGCGGAACAGGCTGGCGGCCTGCTGGACGGCATGGCGGGGACGCGGGAAGAGGCGGTGGCGTTCGCGCGCTCTGTGATCGGCAAGCCGCTCAAGAAGGTCCGCGACCGCGAGGACATGCTGGCCGAGGCCCGCGCCAACCCGGCCCTGCTGGACGAGGCGGCAACCCCGCTGCTCAAGCGCGCCCGCGGCCAGCGTTCGCCGGCCGCCTGCGTGGAGGCGGTGCGCGCCGCCGTGACGCTGCCGATGGACGAGGGGCTGGCGCTGGAGCGCGCGCTGTTCACCGAACTGGTGGCCAGCGAGCAGAGCCGCGCGCTGCGCCACGCCTTCTTCGCCGAGCGGGAAGCGCAGAAGGTGCCCGGGATGCCCGCCGGGCTGAAGCCGGCCCCGGTCGCCCGCGCGGCCATCATCGGCGCGGGCACCATGGGCGGCGGCATCGCCATGTGCTTCGCCAACGCGGGCATTCCCGTGACCGTGATCGAGGCCAAGCAGGAGGCGCTCGACCGCGGCATGGGCGTGGTGGAGAAGAACTACCGCACCGCCGTCAGCCGCGGCTCCATGGCGGAAGGGGAGGTGGCCAAGCGGATGGCGCTGTTCACCCCCACCACCGACTGGAACGCCGTCGCGGATGCGGACGTGGTGATCGAGGCGGTGTTCGAGACCATGGAGGTCAAGCAGGAGGTGTTCACCAAGCTGGACGCGCTCTGCAAGCCCGGCGCGCTGCTGGCATCCAACACGTCCACGCTGGACGTGGACCAGATCGCCGGGTTCACCCGCCGGCCGGCGGACGTGCTGGGGATGCACTTCTTCTCTCCGGCCAACGTGATGAAGCTGCTGGAGATCGTGCGCGGCAAGGCGACCAGCCATGAGTCGCTGGCGCGGGCTTTGGCGATCGGCCGCACCATCGGCAAGGTGGCGGCCGTGGTGGGCGTGTGCGACGGCTTCGTCGGCAACCGGATGCTGCACCGCCGCTCGGCGCAGGCGGAGGCGCTGCTGCTGGAAGGGGCGCTGCCGCAGCAGGTGGACGCGGTGGTGACCAAGTTCGGCTTCCCGATGGGGCCGTATGCGATGGGGGACCTGGCCGGGCTGGATGTCGGCTGGCGCATCCGCCAGGGCAAGGGCGCCCGGGCGCCGATCAGCGACGCGCTGTGCGAGGCAGGGCGGTATGGGCAGAAGACGAACGCCGGGTACTACAGGTACGAGGGCCGCACCCCCACGCCGGACCCGGAGGTGGAGCGCATCATCGCCGAGCAGCAGCGCGCCGTCGGGGTCAACCCGCGCACCATCAGTGACGACGAGATTTTCGAGCGCATGTTCTACCCGATGATCAACGAGGGCGCGCGCATCCTGGAGGAGGGCATCGCCAGCCGTCCGTCCGACATCGACGTGATCTGGATGAACGGCTACGGTTGGCCCGCCTGGACCGGCGGGCCGATGCACTACGCCGACACGGTGGGCTTGCGGCACATCGCCGAGCGGCTGGAAAGCTATGCCGAGCGCGGCGACGAGAGCCTGCGCCCGGCCAATCTGCTGCGCGAGCGGGCCGCCGCCGGGCAGGGCTTCAGCGCCCCCGCTGCCAAGGCCGCCACCGAATGAGCGCGCGCCCGTTCGCCTGGGAACGCTCCTACCCGCCGGGCCTGCGCTGGGACGCGCCGCTTGCGATCACCACGCTGCCGCAGCTGCTGGACCGCGCGGCGGCGGAGTTCGCCGGGTCTGCCTACATCGAGTTCCGCGGCTGCGAGATCACGTTCGGCGACTTCGCCCGCCAGGTGGACGCGGCGGCGGCGGGGCTGCTGCGCCTGGGGTTGACGCCGGGGCAGGCGGTGGCGCTGTTCCTGCCGAACGTGCCGTACCACCCGGTCAGCTTCTTCGCCGTGCTGCGGGCTGGCGGGCGCGTCGTGCATCTCAGCCCGCTGGACCCGCCGCGGGCCATGGCGCGCAAGCTGGCGGACAGCGGCGCGCGCGTGATGATCGCGACCGACCTTGCCGCCATGCTGCCCAACGCCGCCCCCATGCTGCCGGACGGGCGGCGGGACCGCCTGGTCGTGGGCGAGGACGCGGCGTTTGGCGCCGGCCCGCCCACGGCCCCTTTGCCGGACGATGCGCGGGTGCTCAGCTTCGCCGCGCTGTCGGCCGGGGCGCCGCCCGCTGCCTGGCCTGCGGTGCAGCCCGGTGACCTGGCGGTGCTGCAGTACACCGGCGGCACCACCGGCCTGCCCCGCGCGGCCATGCTGACCCATGCGAACCTGACGGCGGCGGTCTCCATCTACAGCGCCTGGTTCGCCGGGATCGGTCTCGGGCTGCAGAACGGCGACAAGGTGCTCGGCGTCCTGCCGCTCTTCCACATCTACGCCATGGTGGCCGTGATGCTGCGCTGCCTCGTGGGCGGCGCCACGATCCTGCTGCGGCTGCGCTTCGACGCGGCCCAGGCGCTGAACGACATCGAGCGCCTGGGCGCCACCAGCCTGCCCGGCGTGCCCACCATGTTCATCGCCCTCGCCGCGCAGCCGGACCTGGACCGCCGCGACCTGTCTTCCCTGCGCAGCGCCAGCTGCGGCGGGGCGACCCTGCCCGTGGAAGTGGCGCACCGGTTCGAGACGCTGACCGGACGGCGGGTGGGCGGCGGCTGGGGCATGACGGAAACCTGCTCCTCCGGCACCCATCTCGCCCCGGATGCGACGATGATCCCCGGCCTGATCGGCGTGCCGCTGCCCGGCATCGAGATCGTCGTCGTGGACCTGGCGGACCCGCGCCGGCGCCTGGCGCAGGGCGAGGTGGGGGAGCTGTGCATCCGCGGCCCGAACATCACCGCAGGCTACTGGAACCGTCCGGAGGAAACCGCGTCCGCGGTCATCGACGGGTTCCTGCTCACCGGCGACGTCGGCGTCATGGATGAGGGCGGCAACTTCTCCATCGTGGACCGCAAGAAGGACATGATCATCTCCGGCGGCTTCAACGTGTATCCCCGCATGATCGAGGACGCGGTGTACGAGCACGCCGCGGTGGAGGAATGCACCGCCGTGGGCATCCCGGACGCCTACCGCGGCCAGTCGGCCAAGGTGTTCGTCAAGCTGCGCCAAGGCGCCGAGCCGTTCACCATCGAGGAGCTGCGCGGCTTCCTGGCCGACAAGCTGGGGCGGCACGAGCTGCCCATCGCCGTCGAGTTCCGCGAAGCGCTTCCCCGCACCGCCGTCGGCAAGCTGTCCCGCAAGGAACTGGCCGAGGAGGAGCGCGCCCATGCCCCTGAACCCCGCACTCCCGAAGCAATGAAGGCCGCCAGCGCATGACCGAAGCCGTGATCGTTTCCACCGCCCGCACGCCCATCGGCAAGGCGCAGCGCGGCGCGTTCAACCTCACGCACGGGGCGGACCTGGGCGGCCACGCCATCCGCGCCGCCATGGACCGCGCCGGCATCGACCCGGCCTCCGTGGAGGACGTGGTGATGGGCTGCGCCAACCCGGAAGGCGCCACCGGCGGCAACATCGCCCGCCAGGCCGCGCTGCGCGCCGGCATCCCGCCCACCGCGTCCGCCATGACGGTCAACCGGTTCTGCTCCTCCGGCTTGCAGGCGATGGCTCTGGCGGCCGGGCGCATCCTGAACGACGGCGCGCCGGTGGCGGTGGCGGGCGGGCTGGAGTCGATCAGCCTGGTGCAGTTCCACATGAACCAGTTCCATTACCGCGACGAATGGCTGCTGGAGAACAAGCCCGACGTGTACATGCCGATGATCGAGACGGCGGACATCGTGGCCGCCCGCTACGGCATCAGCCGCGAAGCGCAGGACGAGTACTCGCTGGAAAGCCAGCGCCGCACCGCCGCCGGGCAGCAGGCCGGGCGCTTCGCCGAGGAGATCGTGCCGATGACCGTCACCAAGGAGGTGGTGGACAAGGCGACCAAGGCGGTCAGCCACGAGCAGGTGACGCTCACCTCCGACGAGTGCAACCGTCCGGAGACGACGCTGGAGGGCTTGGCCAAGCTGAAGCCGGTGCGCGGCGAGGACCAGTTCATCACCGCCGGCAACGCCAGCCAGCTGAGCGACGGCGCCTCCGCCTGCGTGATGATGTCCATGGAGGAGGCGGAGCGGCTTGGGCTGACCCCGCTCGGCATCTTCCGCGGCTATGCGACCGCCGGGTGCGAGCCGGACGAGATGGGCATCGGCCCGGTGTACGCCATCCCGCGGCTGCTGGAGCGCAAGGGGCTCAAGGTCGATGACATCGACTTATGGGAGCTGAACGAGGCGTTCGCCAGCCAGGTGCTGTATTGCCGCGACCGCTTGGGCATCCCGAACGACAAGCTGAACGTGGATGGCGGCTCCATCTCCATCGGCCACCCGTACGGCATGAGCGGCGCGCGGATGGCGGGCCATGCGTTGATCGAAGGGCGGCGGCGGGGTGCGAAACATGCCGTCGTGACCATGTGCATCGGCGGCGGCCAGGGAGCTGCCGGCCTGTTCGAGATCATCTAAGGGGTGGAGGGGACGACCGTCCCCTCCCGGGTCCAGGGCGGCGCCCTGGCCTTGACTTGCAGGGAGCCGACACCATGGACCTGAGCTTCACCGCCGAAGAGCGCAGTTTCCGCCAGGAGATGCGCGATTTCTTCCGCAACCAGATCCCCGCCGAGATCCGCCATAAGGCGGGCAAGGGGGAGCACGTTTCCAAGCAGGACCTGGTCATCACCCAGCAGGCCATGAACAAGGCCGGCATCGCCGTGCCGCACTGGCCGGTGGCCTACGGCGGCAAGGATTGGACGAGCGTGCAGTCCTACATCTGGCTGGACGAGATGCAGAGCAACTCCGTCCCTGCCCCGCTCGCGTTCAACACGTCCATGGTCGGCCCGGTGATCGCCCAGTTCGGCAGCGAGGCGCAGAAGCAGCGCTTCCTGCCGCCCACGGCGAACCTGGACATCTGGTGGTGCCAGGGCTTCTCCGAGCCTGGCGCTGGGTCGGACCTCGCCAGCCTGCGCTGCACGGCGCGGCGCGAAGGCGACGAGTGGGTGGTCAACGGCCAGAAGACCTGGACCACGCTCGCGCAGTACGCCGACTGGATATTCTGCCTGTGCCGCACCGACCCGGCGGCGGCCAAGCGGCAGGAAGGCATCTCGTTCATCCTGATCGACATGAAGACGCCGGGCATCACCGTGCGCCCCATCCAGACCATCGACGGCGGTCACGAGGTGAACGAGGTTTGGTTCGACGAGGTGCGGGTGCCGGCGGAGAACCTGGTGGGCGAGGAGAACCGCGGCTGGGATTACGCCAAGTTCCTGCTCGGCAACGAGCGCGTCGGCATCGCCCGCGTCGGCGTGTCCAAGGCGCGGCTGATGCGGCTGCGCGAGCTGGCCAAGCTGGAGCGGGTCGGGGACAAGCCGATGATCGAGGATCGCCATTTCCGCGAGAAGCTGACGGCGGTGGAGATCGAGCTGCGCGCGCTGGAGATGACCCAGCTCCGCGTGGTGGCCAGCGACCGGCACAACAAGCACGGCAAGCCGAACCCGGCCAGCTCCATCCTCAAGATCAAGGGTTCTGAGATCCAGCAGGCGACGACCGAGCTGCTGATGGACTTGGTGGGGCCGTACGCCATGCCCTACAAAGCCGACGTGGAGCCGGAAGGCGACAACGACCCGATGTCCATCGGCCCGGATTACGCGGCCGAGTCGGCGCCGACTTACTTCAACTGGCGCAAGGTCTCGATCTACGGCGGCTCGAACGAGATCCAGCGCAACATCGTGGCCAAGGCGATCCTTGGATTCTGACCGCGCGTTCTGCTTCTCCCACGAGGAAGGTTTTCCAAGCAGCGAGGCTCCATGGATTTTGACCTGAACGACGACCAGCGCCTGCTCAAGGACAGCGTGGACCGGCTGGTCGCCGACAAGTACGGCTTCGACCAGCGCCGCGGCTTCATGGCCGAGCCTGGCGGGTGGAGCCGGGCCATGTGGGCGCAGTTCGCCGAGCTGGGCCTGCTCGGCCTGCCATTCTCCGAGGAACTGGGCGGCTTCGGCGGCGGGCCGGTCGAGAGCATGATCGTGGCCGAGGCATTCGGCCGCGGGCTGGTGGTGGAGCCGTACCTCGCCACCGTGGTGCTCGGCGGCGGCTTGGTCCGCCGGGCCGCTGACCCGGCCATGCAGGCGGAGCTGCTGGGTCAGGTGGCCGCCGGGGAGCTGCTGCTGGCTTTCGCCCACGTGGAGCGGCAATCGCGCTACGAGCTGCACAACGTGTCCACCATTGCGCGCCAGGAGGGTGGGCGCTGGCGGCTGGAGGGCGAGAAAGGCGTCGTGCTGCACGGGGATGCCGCCAACAAGCTCCTGGTCACCGCCCGCACCGCCGGCGGCACGCGGGACCGGGCAGGCGTCGGCCTGTTCCTGGTGGATGCGCCGAGCGAGGGGCTGTCGGTCCGCGGCTACCCGACGCAGGACGGGCTGCACGCGGCGGAGGTGTCGCTGGCCGGCGCCACCGGCGTCCCGCTCGGCGACCCGGCGGGCGCCCTGCCGGTCGTGGAGCGCGTGGTGGACGAGGCGCTCGCCTTCCTGGCCGCCGAGGCAGTCGGCATCATGGAGTCCATGCACGCCAGCACGATCGACTACATGAAGCAGCGCAAGCAGTTCGGCCGCGCCATCGGCGAGTTCCAGGCGCTGCAGCACCGGGCGGTGGACATGTACGTGCTGCTGGAGCAGGCCCGCTCCATGGCGCTGCTGGCGACCATGATGGCGGACGAGGATGACCCGGCGGAGCGCCACAAGGCGGCGGCGGCGGCGAAGGTGCAAATCGGCCGCTCAGGCCGCAAGCTCGGCCAGGAGGCGATCCAGCTGCATGGCGGCATTGGCGTGACCATGGAGTACATGGTCGGTCACCACTTCAAGCGGATGTCGATGATCGAGCTGATGTTCGGTGATGCCGACACGCACCTGGAGAAGCTGGCCGAGATGGGCGGGGTGCTGGAGGCGGCGTAACCGCCCCCAGCTGATCCGCTACTGCTGAACGGCGTCGGGCTGATAGCTGCCCTGCGTCTGGTAGCCGTTCTGCTGCGCTGCCGCTGCGGCGGCTGCGTTGCGGCGGCGCACCACGGCGGCATGATGGCCGATGGCGCAACCAGCCGCAGCGCCGAGGATGGCATGATGGCCGGCATAGTGGCCGCCGACGCCGCCGATCGCGGCACCCGACAGGCAGCCGATCGCCTGGGCTTGGCGCGGCAGCATGGCGGAGCCGGCGGTGACCAGCATGGCCAAGGCGAGAAGGGACTTCATGGTCTAAGCTCCGGGTTTAAGGGGGTGGCTACTGCGCGGGCTGGGCCTGCGCCGCGGCCTTCTTCTTGGCCTCATGATGGCCCACGGCGCAACCTGCCGCGGCGCCCAGCACGCCGTGGTGACCAGCCATGTGGCCGCCGACCCCGCCCACGGCGGCGCCCGAGGCGCAGCCGATGGCGTAGGCGGGGCGCGGCAGCGCCGCAAGGGAGAAGGCAAGCACGGCTGCGGCGGCGATCATCGTCTTCATGGCTACGCTCCTGGTGGCGGTGGATGCACGAAAGGCTTGCTCTGCCTCATGCTGCGGCAGTTTGCACCAAATGCTGGCCATACTGTGTCCGCAGCGCGAGCTTGTTGATCTTGCCGGTTGCGGTGTGCGGCAATTCGGCCACGGTCAGCACCGCGTCCGGCAGCCACCATTTCGGCACGTGGCCTTCGTAGCTCGCCAGCAGCGCCGCCGGGTCGATGGTGCGGCCCTCCTTGGGCACGACCAGCAGCAGCGGGCGCTCGTCCCATTTCGGGTGGCGGGCGGCGATGATGGCGGCCTCCGCCACGTCCGGGTGCGCCACGGCGATGTTTTCCAACGCGATGGAGCTGATCCATTCGCCGCCGGACTTCACCACGTCCTTGGATCGGTCCGTGATGGTCACGTAGCCGTCCAGGTCGATGGTCGCCACGTCCCCGGTGGCGAACCAGCCGTCCGCGTCCGCGCCGCCGGCGGTGTCGGCGCCGTAATAGCCGCTGCACACCCAGTGGCCCCGCACCATCAGGTTGCCGAACGCCGCGCCGTCCCAGGGCAGGGCGGCGCCATCGCCGTCCACGATCTGCATCTCAATGCCGTAGATGCCGCGGCCCTGGTTCAGCCGGCGCTGCGCCACCGCCTCCGGCGCCATCGCCTCCTCGCCGGCCTTGGGGTGGTTGTAGGTGCCGAGCGGGCTGGTTTCCGTCATGCCCCAGGCGTGGTCCACCCGCACGCCATACTCGCGGGCGAAGGCGTCGATCAGCACCGGCGGGCAGGCGGAGCCGCCGATCACCAGGGAGCGCACGGTGTCCAGCCGCTCCCCTGTTTCGCGCAGGTGCTGCAGCAGGCCCATCCAGATGGTCGGCACGCCGGCGGAGGTGGTGACGCGCTCGGCGTTCATCAGCGCGGCCAGGCTAGGGCCGTCCAGGTGGCGGCCCGGCAGCACCAGGGCCGCCCCGGCCATGGGCGCTGCGAACGGCGCGCCCCAGGCGTTGACGTGGAACATCGGCACCACCGGCATCGACCGGTCGGTGGCGCGCAGGCCCATCACGTCCGGCATGTTGATGGCGTAGGCGTGCAGCACGGTGGAGCGGTGGCTGTAGAGCACGCCCTTCGGCCGCCCCGTGGTGCCGGAGGTGTAGCACAGCCCGGCGGCGGTGCGCTCGTCGAACTCCGGCCAGGCGTAGTCCTCGTCCGCCTCCGCCATGAGGGTTTCGTAGCAGTGCAGCGCCATGCCGGGGGCGAGCCGCACGTCCGGCATGTGCGCGGCATCCGTCATCATCACCACGTTGCGGACGGTGATGCGCGGCGCCAGGGCTTCGAGCAGCGGGACGAAGCTGGTGTCGGCGAACAGGATCGCGTCTTCGGCGTCGTTCACGATGAACGCGATGTCCTCCACGCCGAGACGGGGATTGATGGTGTGGTACATGGCGCCCATGCCGGGGGCGGCGTAGTAGGCTTCCAGGTGGCGGTAGCCGTTCCAGGCCAGCGTGCCCACCCGGTCGCCGGGACCCACGCCAAGGCGCTGCAGCACGCGGGCGAGCCGTCGGGTGCGGCGTCCGGTTTCCCCGTAGGTCGTGCGGTGGATCGCGCCCTCGACCGTCCTGGACACGATCTCGGTGTCCGCGTGGCTGCGGGCGGCGTGCTCCAGGATGGACGAGATCATCAGCGGGCGCGTTTGCATCAGTCCGAGCATGGGTCCTCCCTGCGCCGGGTTGGCCCTGGCGTCATGCCGGCAGCATAGCGATGCTCCGGGAGCGGTGCCACCATGGCCGTCACGCCCGCAGCTTCTCCGGCTTGCCGCTGAACCCGGCCACCAGTTCCGCCAGGTGCCCCATCTCGTTCAGCCGCAGCCCCGGCAGCGCCGCGGGCTTGCGCCCGCCTTGGGCGATGCGCCGCGGCATGCAGGCCGACGCGAAGCCGAGCTTCTGCGCCTCCTTCAGCCGCGCGTCCGCCTGCGCCACCTGGCGCACCTCGCCGGACAGCCCCACCTCGCCGAAATACACCGTGCCGGCGTCCGTCGGCGTCTCGGTGGCGGCCGAGGCGAGTGCGGCCGCCACCGCCAGGTCCGCCGCCGGCTCGTTCACCCGCAGGCCGCCCGCCACGTTCAGGTACACGTCGTGCGCCGAGAGCCGCAGCCCCGCCCGGCTGTCCAGCACCGCCAGCATCATGGCCAGCCGCCCGGCCTCCCAGCCGATCACCGAGCGGCGCGGGCTGCCGCCGGCGTTGGGGGAGAGCAGCGCCTGCACCTCCACCAGCACGGGGCGGGTGCCCTCCAGGCCTGCGAACACCGCGGAGCCTGCGATGTTGCCGCGGCGCTCCGCCAGGAACAGCGCGGACGGGTTCGGCACCTCCGCCAGCCCCGCCTCCGTCATGGCGAACACGCCGATCTCGTCCGTGGCGCCGAAGCGGTTCTTCACCCCGCGCAGGATGCGGAACTGGTGGCCGCGGTCGCCTTCGAAGTACAGCACCGCGTCCACCATGTGCTCCAGCACGCGGGGGCCGGCGATGGCGCCGTCCTTGGTCACGTGGCCCACCAGCACGAGGGCGAAGCCGCGCGCCTTGGCCGCCCGGATCAGCTCGAAGGAGCAGGCGCGCACCTGGCTCACGGTGCCGGGGGCGGAGTCGACCGTGTCCATCCACATGGTTTGGATGGAGTCGATCACCACCATGGCCGCGTCCGCCGCGCTCTCCAGGGCGGCCACGATGTCCCGCACGTTGATGGTGGCGGCGAGTTCGAGCTTGGCGTCCGCGAGGCCGAGCCGCCGGGCGCGCAGCCGCACCTGGTCCACCGATTCCTCGCCCGTGACGTACAGCACCCGGCGGCCCATGCGGGCGAGCGAGGCGGCGGCTTGCAGCAGCAGGGTGGACTTGCCGATGCCCGGGTCCCCGCCCACCAGCACGGCGGAGGCAGCGACCAGGCCGCCGCCCAGCACACGGTCCAGCTCGGCGATGCCGGTCTGCGCCCGGGGCGGCGGGTCCGCGGTGCCGGCGAGGCCCACGAAATCCAGGCGGGAGGCTTTGGCGCTGGGTTTGCCGAGGCCGGGGCGGGCTTCGGCGGGTTCCTCGGCGATGGTGTTCCACTCGCCGCATGCCTCGCAGCGCCCGGCCCATTTCGGGGTGACGGCGCCGCAGGACTGGCAGACGAAGCGGGAGGTGGGTTTGGCCATGGG
>CAXTNC010000061.1:0-16270 GCA_964245495.1 uncultured Acetobacteraceae bacterium | reverse complement strand
GGGGGCGGGGGTGGCCATGTGGAGGTGCAGGGTTGGGCCTGGCGGAGCACCGCGCCTATATGAAGGCGACACCTGCCAAGGCGACCCGATGTCCGACACCGACCTGATCCCTGTCACCGTGCTCACCGGGTACCTGGGCGCCGGCAAGACGACGCTGCTCAACCGCATCCTGACGGAGCAGCACGGCCGCAAGTACGCCGTCGTCATCAACGAGTTCGGCGAGCTGGGCGTGGACAACGACCTCGTGGTGGACGCCGACGAGGAGGTGTTCGAGATGAACAACGGCTGCATCTGCTGCACCGTGCGGGGAGACCTCATCCGCATCGTGGGCGGGCTGATGAAGCGCCGCGGCAAGTTCGACGGCATCATCATCGAGACCACCGGGCTGGCGAACCCGGCGCCGGTGGCGCAGACCTTTTTCGTCGACGAGGGCGTGCGCGCCCGCACCCGGCTGGACGCGATCGTGACGGTGGTGGACGCCAAGAACCTGCCCGCCCGGCTCAAGGACAGCGCCGAGGCCGAGGCGCAGATCGCGTTCGCCGACGTGATCGTGCTGAACAAGACGGATTTGGTGACGCTGGACGAGCTGGAAGCGGTGGAGGCCAGCATCCGCAAGATCAACCGCTTCGCCGCCATTCACCGCACGGAGCGCTCGGCGGTCGATATCGCGGCCGTGCTGGACCAGGGCGCATTCGACCTGCAACGCATCCTGGCGGACGTGCAGCCCGGCTTCCTGACGGAAACGGAGCACGAGCACGACGACGACATCCAATCCATGTCGTTCGAGGCGGCGCGTCCGCTCGACCCGGAAAAGTTCAACGCATGGATCGGGCAGCTCTTGCAGGAGAAGGGGCAGGACCTGCTGCGGACCAAGGGCATCCTGCACTACCAGGGAGATGACCGGCGCTTCGCCTTCCAGGCGGTGCACATGATCGCGGACGGGGATTTCATCGGGGGCGCGCCGGAAGGGGAAAAGCGGTCCCGGCTGGTGTTCATCGGCCGCAACCTGAACCGCCCGCAGCTGCGGCGGGGTTTCGAGGCTTGCCAGGCTTGAGTTCCTTCTTTCGTCTCCCTTTCCCCATGGAAGACCGTCTTTCATGAGTGCGGCGGCGGAGTACCTGCTCGCCTCCCGCGGCGAGCACCGTGAGCTTGACGCCTTCGTCGTGGCGGCTGCCTGGGCTGGCGACGTGCCCGCCTTCGCCTTGGGCGATGGCCGGGTCGTGCTCGGGGGCTGGCGGGACGTCCAGGCGCATGACGGCGCGGTGCTCAGCCTGGCCGCGTCCGGCGCCGGGTTCGTGACCGGCGGGGACGATGGCGGGTTCCGCCGGGTCGGAACGGACGGGGCGGTCGAGACGATCGCCGGGTTCGGCGGCAAGTGGGTCGAGCAGGTGGCGGCGCATGGCGCCATCGCCGCCTGCGCCGTCGGCAAGGCCGCGCACCTGTTCGAGGGCGGGGCGGCGCTGAAACGGCTGGAGCATCCCTCCACCGTCACCGGGCTTGCTTTCGACGCCCGCGGCAAGCGGCTGGCCGCATCGCACTACGGGGGCGCCACGCTGTGGTTCGTCGCCGCCAAGGTGGACAGCCCGCGCCGGCTGGAGTGGAAGGGCAGCCACACCGGCATCGCCCTGCACCCGGCGGGTGAGGCCGTTGTCACCGCCATGCAGGAGAACGCGCTGCACGGCTGGCGTCTGGCGGACGGGCAGCACATGCGGATGTCCGGCTACCCAGCCAAGACGGAGGCGCTCGGCTTCACCCGCAACGGCCGCTGGCTGGCCTCCGCCGGGGCGGACACGGTGGTGCTGTGGCCGTTCTTCGGCGGCGGGCCGATGGGCAAGTCGCCGACGGAGCTGGCGGGCGGGGACGGCGTGCTGTGCACCCGGGTGGCGGTGCATCCGCAGCACGAGGTGGTGGCCGCCGGGTTCGCGGACGGGCTGGTGGTGCTGGCCGACATCGCCTCCGAGCGCATCCTGCCGGTGGCGCCGCCGGGCCGTGGCAGCGTGTCGGCCTTGGCCTGGCGCGCGGACGGGGCCAGGCTGGCCTTCGGAACCGAGACGGGGTTCGCTGCCGCCGTCGATCTCAGCAGATAGGAAGTTCACCATGGAGATGATCACGGGACACGGCCTGCGGATGCCCAAGCTGGGCCTGGGAACCTGGCGCATGAAGGGCGACGCGTGCCGGGAAGCGGTGGAGCGGGCCTTCTCGCTCGGCTACCGCCACATCGACACGGCGGAGATGTACGACAACGAGGAGGCGGTCGGCTCGGCGCTGGCCGGGGCGCGGCTGCCGCGGGCGGACATCCACGTCACCACCAAGGTCTGGTACACCAACCTCGCGCCGGACGCGATGCGCCGCTCGATGGAGGCCAGCCTGCGCAAGCTGCAAACCGACTACGTGGACCTTTACATGATCCACTGGCCGTCGCCGGACATGGACCTGCCGGCGGCGCTCCAAACGCTGGCGGCGTTGAAGGAGGAGGGGCTGGCGCGCGCGATCGGCGTTTGCAACTTCACCACGGCGCTGCTGCGCCAGGCGGTGGACGAGATCGGCGCGCCCCTGGCCGTCAACCAGATCGAGTATCACGTGCTGCTCGGGCAGGACCCGGTGCTGGGCTTCCTGCGCGCGCACGACATGGCGCTGACGGCATACTGCCCGGTGGCGCAGGGCAAGCTGGCGGACAGCGAGGAACTGGGCGTGATCGCGCGCAAGCACGGCGCCACGGCGGCGCAGGTGGCGCTGAAGTGGCTGGTGGACCAGCCCGGCGTGGCCGCGATCCCGAAGGCGGCGCGGCGGGAAAGCCAGGTGGCCAACCTGGAGGCGATGAAGATCGTGCTGGACGATGCGGACCGGGCGGCGATCGCGGCGCTGCCGAAGGGGCAGCGGATGGTCAACCCGGGGTTCGCGCCGGTTTGGGACAAGGCGGCTTAGCTTGCGGCTTTGTTGGGCTTCTTCTCCAAGCGCCTGAAGGAGGCCTTGGAACCTTGGGCCACCTCCGCCCTGCACCCGGAAGAGGCCCAGTCTTGCAAGTAGGGCGTCCCACTCACCCCTTTACATGAAGGTTTCCAAAGAACGACCGTCCCGTGGTGGGGTTCGGGGCGGAGTGGGTCAAGGTTCCGCTCGCCTCCTATCAGGCGAATGGAATACGCACGGAGGGGAAGCCCTGATCTTACGCTGCCTCTTCGGCCTCCATGCGGACCGG
Organism: uncultured Acetobacteraceae bacterium; assembly: GCA_964245495.1. Taxonomy (GTDB): domain Bacteria; phylum Pseudomonadota; class Alphaproteobacteria; order Acetobacterales; family Acetobacteraceae; genus LMUY01. The sequence continues at coordinate 13,074 of CAXTNC010000061.1, read as the reverse complement.
CGCCGGCACCGTCTTGCCTTCGCGGATCAGTCGGTCGTTGGCGGCGTTGACCATCGAGTTCAGGTCCGTCTGGCTGCACAGGCCCAGGATCACCGGGTCGCGCGGCTTGATGTTGGTGCTGTTCCAATGGCTGCGCTCACGCACCTTCTGGATCGTCTCCTTGGTGGTGCCGAGCAGCTTGACGACCTGCGCCTCCGACAGCTGCGGGAAGTTGCGCAGCACGAAGGCGATGGCGTCCGGGCGGTCGTTGCGCTTGGCTACGGGAGTGTAGCGCGCGCCGCGGCCCTTCTTGGGCGGCGGATTGGCGGGGGGCAGCAGCGTGAGCCGGGCCTCGCCGTCCGCCTCGCAGCGGGTGATCTCCTCGGCGGTCACCTGGTTGTTGGCCACTGGGTTGTAGCCGACGATGCCTTGCGCCACCTCGCCGTCCGCGATGGCCTGGATTTCCAGCGGATGCATGCCGCAGAAATCCGCGATCTGCGTGAAGGTGAGTGCGGTTTCGTCGATCAGCCACACTGCGGTGGCCTTCGGCATCAAGGGAAGGCTCATGTCACGCTCTCCGGCCGCGGCGCGGCGGCTCCATCAGGGAGGCGCGCTCGTGCGGCCAATCAGGGACCGATATGGAACTGCGGGGCCTTGCCGGTCAAGCATTTGTACAGGATCGTCATAGCACATGTTCGCAAGGCGGGACCGATGTGGGACGAAGAAGAGCCGCGGCTGCCAAGGCGGGTGACGCCGTTGCAGCTCGATCCGCTGGGGGTGGCGGAACTGCGGGGCTACATTGCGGAGCTGCGGGCGGAGATCGCGCGGGTCGAGGCGGCCATCAGCCGGAAGCAAGACCACCGCGGCGTGGCGAACGGCTTGTTCCGCACGTAGCAGAAGAGGCCAGCTGCCTGGCCTCTCCTATCCGTACGCCGGTCAGGCCGCGGCTGCTTACGCTGCCTGGGCTTCGCCGGCCGTGTCGTTGGCAATCGCGACGGGTGCCGGCTGGGCTGCGCCGATCGTGATGCGGCGCGGCTTCAGGGCCTCCGGCACGACGCGGCGCACGGCCACGTGCAGCAAACCATTCTGCAAGTCCGCGCCCTCGACCACGATGTGGTCGGCCAAAGCGAAGCGCCGCTCGAACGCGCGCCCGGCGATGCCGCGGTAAAGCAGGTCGCCCGCTGCGTCGTCCTTCAGCTTGCCGGAAACGATCAGCTGGCTTTCCTTCACCGTCACGTCCAGGTCATCGGGACCGAAGCCGGCGACGGCCATGGTGAGGCGGTAACTGTCATCGCCGGTCTTGGCGATGTTGTAGGGCGGGTAAGCCGGGGCAGCTGCCGCCTCCTGCGCCGCATCCATCAGGCGGGCCATGCGGTCAAAGCCGATAGCGGTGCGGAAAAGGGGGGAAAGGTCGTAGGTCGTCACGAAGAACCTCCTGCGGGAGCAAGGTTGAAGCAAGGCGGGCCGCCCAGTCGGGCCGGCCCAATCAGTTCCCGCAGCCCCGGATGGGCGCTGCGGACAGCATGTCAGATAGGAAAGGGCCGCCCCTGGTTGCAAGGGCGGCCCTTCGATTTTCAGCGGCTGCGGGCTGTTCAGGCCGTCCGCTTGCCGAGGCCCGCGAACCGCTTGTTGAACTTGGCCACCTGGCCGCCGGTGTCCATCATGCGCTGCACGCCGGTCCAGGCAGGATGGGACTTGGGGTCGATGTCCAGCCGCAGCGTGTCGCCGGTCTTGCCCATGGTGGAGCGGGTGGTGAACTCGGTCCCGTCGGTCATGATGATCTTGACCTCGTGGTACTCGGGGTGGATGCCGGCCTTCATCGCTGGGTGCTCCTGTGCTGCGGCCCGCGCCGATGCCGACCGGCGGGGCAGGGGCGCAGCATAGGCGCCGGGCGGCCTGCCGGCAACCAGCCCCGGCCGCGCTCAGCTTTGGTTGCGCTCAGCTTTGGCCGCGCTTCGGGCCTTGGCCGAACGACTTGAAGCTTTCGTTGGCGGCCTTCTTCTGCTCCGGCGTCAGCACGTCGTAAAGGTTGGAGAAGGCGGGCACGAGGCGTTGGGCGTCCTCCGCATGGGCCTGGGCCAGGGTGGCGTAGGACTTCATCTGGTCCACCGCGCTGCCGGACGACACGGCCTGGGCGTGCTGCCCCGCCAGCCCGTCCATGCGCCGGGCATTCTCGCGCATCACGTCGGCGAACGTGGAGAACTGGCCCTCCTCCGACGGGGTGACCTTGAGCCTGGCGTGCAGCTCGGAAATCCGCCGCTCGATCTTCGCGTCCCGCTTGGCGGGGGCGCTGCCGGGCGCGGGCTGGGCCAGGACGGGGCTCGCGAGAAGGATGGCGGCGAGGAGGGCCGGGGCAGTCATGCGGATCATGGGGCATCCTGTTGCAGCCGTGATGGAGCCGGGAACGCCCTGGCCGCGGGCCGGTTCAAACCGTCATGCCCGCCATCCTGTCCATCCAGTCCGCCGTCGCCTACGGCCATGTCGGCAACAGCGCCGCCGTGTTTCCCATGCAGCGCCTGGGCTGGGAGGTGTGGCCGGTCAACACCGTGCAGTTCTCCAACCATCCCGGCTACGGCGGCCATGCCGGGGAGGCGTTCACCGGCGCCCAAGTGCGGGCGGTGGTGGACGGCATCGCGGCGCGCGGCGTGCTGGGCGGGTGCGCCGCCGTGCTGAGCGGCTACCTGGGCAACCCGGCGGTGGGCGAGGCGGTGCTGCACGCCGCCGCGGCGGTGCGCCGGGCCAACGCGGCGGCGCTGTACTGCTGCGACCCGGTGATCGGCGACACTGTGCCGGGCGTCTACGTCCATCCCGCCATCCCCGCCCTGCTGCGGGAGCGCTGCCTGCCGCAGGCGGACATCGCGACGCCCAACCAGTTCGAACTGGGCCAGCTCACCGGGCTGCCGGTCGGGACGGCGGCGGAGGCCGGGCGGGCCGCGTCCGCCCTGCGCGCCATCATGCGCCCCAGTTCGCGCCCCAGTCCGCGCGCCAGTTCGCCCCCGGGTGCTGCCGTGCTCGTCACCAGCCTGCTGGCGGGCGGCACGCCGCCGGACGCGATCGACCTGCTGGCGCTGGACGGGGAAGGGGCGTGGCGGCTGCGGACGCCGCGGCTGCCGATGGCGGCCAACGGCGCCGGGGACACGGTGGCCGCGCTGTTCCTGGTGCACCGCCTGCGCACGGGCAGCACGCCGGCCGCGCTGGAGGCGGCGGCCAGCGCCACCTACGGTCTGCTGCGGCGCACGCTGGAGGCTGGCTCGCGCGAGCTGCTGACGGTGGCGGCGCAGGCGGAGTTCGTCCGGCCGAGCCGGCGCTTCCGGGCGGAGCCTGCCTAGGCGATTGCCTCGATTGGCGGCGATCCTGCCCTTATCCCGCCAACATCGGCCCCCATAGTCGGCTCGCGATCAATTCCGACCTTGGGCACGCCGCCATGCGCATCCTTCACGCCTACCGCCGTGTGCTTTCCATGCTCGCCGGCGACAAGCGGCTCGCGGTCATCCTGGGTGCTGCGAACATCGCGCTGGCCGGGCTGCAATTCCTTGACCCGGTGCTGTTCGGCCGGGTGATCGGGCTGCTGTCCAACTCCGGCGCCATGACGCGCGACGCGCTGTGGACGGGGGCGGCGGCGCTGATCGGCGTTTGGATCGTCATCGCGGCGCTGTCGATCGGCGCCAACATCGCCACCGTCGTGCACGCCGAGCGCATGGCGCACCGCAACCGGCTGCAGGCGATGAGCCGCTTCTTCAGCCACGTGCTGTCCATGCCGCTGTCGTTCCACGGCGGCGCGCATTCCGGGCGCATGATGAAGGTGATGCTCGGCGGGTCGGACTCGATGTTCTCCGTCTGGCTCAGCTTCTTCCGCGAGCAGCTGGCGACCTACGTGGCGCTGCTGGTGCTGCTGCCGCTGACCCTGCTGCTGAACTGGCAGCTTTCGCTCGTGCTGATCGCGCTGGTGGTGCTGTTCTGCGGCGTGACCGTGCTGGTCACCCACCGCACGGAGGAGGGCCAGGCGAAGGCGGAGTTCTTCCAGTCCAGCCTGGCCAGCACGGCGCAGGACGCGCTGGCCAACGTGATGGTGGTGCAGTCCTTCACCCGGCTGGCCGCCGAGCGCCGCCGCTTCGGCCAGATCGCCGAGCAGGTGATCGCGCACCAGTTCCCGGTGCTGAACTGGTGGGCCGTGGTCAACGTGCTGACGCGCGGCGCATCGACCATCGCGGTGATCGTGATCGTGCTGATCGGCACGGTGCTGCACGTGAACGGGCGCGCCTCCGTCGCTGAGATCGTGACCTTCATGGGGTTCGCCAACCTGCTGATCAGCCGGCTGGAGTCGGCCATGCAGTTCGCCTCCCGCCTGTTCCTGCAGATGCCGGTGCTGGAGGAGTATTTCGGCGTGATGGACGCGAGAAGCTCCGTGCCGGAGGAGCCGGACGCGGTGGAGCTGGAGGCCCCGCGCGGCGAGGTGGCGTTCGAGGACGTGTCGTTCGCCTACCCGGGCGGCCCGGCCATCCTGTCCCACGTGTCGTTCGTGGCGCAGCCCGGCAGCGTGATCGCGCTGGTCGGCTCCACCGGGGCGGGCAAGAGCACGGCGATGAACCTGCTGCAACGCTTGTGGGACCCGACGGGCGGGCGCGTCGCGATCGACGGCCAGGACATCCGGCACGCCACGCTGGAAAGCCTGCGCGACAGCATCGGGGTGGTGTTCCAGGAAAGCCTGCTGTTCAACCGCTCCATCCGCGAGAACCTGCGCATCGGCCGGCCGGACGCGACCGACGCCCAGATCGAGCAGGCCTGCCGGGCGGCGGACGCGCACGAGTTCATCACCCGCCAGCCGCAGGGCTACGAGACGATGGTGGGCGAGCGCGGCGCCACCCTGTCCGGCGGGCAGCGCCAGCGCCTGGCGATCGCGCGGGCCATCCTGAAGGACCCGCCGATCCTGATCCTGGACGAGGCGACCAGCGCGCTGGACGCCGCGACGGAGGCCCGGGTGTCCCGCGCCATGGCGACGCTGATGGCGGGGCGGACGACGTTCATCATCGCCCACCGCCTGTCCACCGTGCGGGACGCCGACGAGATCCTGGTGTTCGACGGCGGCGAGGTGGTCGAGCGCGGCCGGTTCGACTCCCTGGTGGCCCGTGGCGGGCGGTTCGCGGAGCTGGTGGCGACGCAGTTGGCGGGCGCGCCGCAGCTGCGGGCGGCGGAGTAGGCCCTCTCAAGTCAAGCCAGGGCGGGATGGCTGAGCGGACGCGGTGTCATCCCGCCCCTGGCTGGCGGCACTGCCGCCGGCTAGGGACGGTATGCGCTCACGAAATAGTAGGGCACTCCGTCCAGCTTGGGGTCCATGGCGGGCGGCACGGGGCGGCCCAGGCGTTCGGCCCACGCCGCGACGGTCGTCGTCTCGACTTGCCAGCCATGTCTTGGCAGCCACGCATCCGGCGCGACGGACGGCCCCGCCTTCCACAGCTTCTTGAGCGTGACGATGTCCGGGTCCCCGTCCCGGCCGGCGCGCGCCGCAACGGCCGTGAGGTCGCCGACGGCGTACACGGCCAGCAAACGGCTGGAAGGCGCGGACACGGCGCTGACTTGCGCCACCAGGCGGTCGCCCGCGTCGGCATCCAGGTAGTTCAGGATGCCCTCGAGCAGCCACACCGTGGGGCGTTCGGCCGCGAAGCCTGCCGCCCGCAGGAGCTGCGGCCAGTCCTGGCCGATGTCTCCCGCCACGGGAACAACCTCCACGGCCGGGGGGAGCTTCGCGCGCTCGACCACCTGCCGCTTGAAGTCCAGCACCTCGGCCCGTTCAAGCTCGAACACCCGGGCGCCAGCCGGCCAACTGAGCCTGTATCCCCGGCCGTCCAGTCCGGCGGCGAGGATGACGACCTGCGAGAGGGTCCGGACAGCGGACAGGATTTGCCCGTCGATGAAATGGGTCCGCAGGGCGGCGAAGTCGCCGTACAGCCACTGCGCTTCGCTGCTGAGACGGGGCGCCGGCCCGCCCGGCCCGCCGTCGCGCTTGACCTGGGCGACCAGCGCCGCCGCCACGGGATCGGTGAAAAGGGCGTCCGGCCGGCATGATTCCCTTTCCCGTTCCGCGGCGACCTGGATCGCCGTGAAGCCCACTCCGGAGGGCAGCTTGATCGCGTCCACGTGCAGCCTCTCGCCTGGTGGAGCCAAGTTCGCCACGAGTGAAGCGCGTCGGCAACTCAAGGCGCGGCCCCGCCTTTGCTGCGCTGCACGGCTGATCTTTGCATTGGAGGCCCGCGAACGCGCACGGTGTCGGAACGGGGCAGCAGACCCCGGGAGATGAAAGGGACCAAGCCATGACCGTAGCCGCCATCCTGCGCCAGAAGAGCGGGGACACCGTGACCGTGCCGCCCCACGCTTCCCTGGCCGACGTGACCAGCCTGCTGACCGAGCGCCGCATCGGCGCCGTCCCCGTGGTGGAGGGCGCCTCCCTGGCCGGCATCGTCAGCGAGCGTGACATCATCCACTGCCTGGCCCGCCACGGCGCCGGCGCGCTGGACCTGACGGCGGCGGACGCCATGACCCGGGCGGTGCAGACCACCACGCCGCAGGCCACGGTGAACGCGGCGATGGCGACCATGACCGCGGGGCGCTTCCGCCACCTGCCGGTGATGGAGGATGGCCGGATGGCCGGCATCATCAGCATCGGCGACGTGGTGAAGGCCCGGCTGGACGAGCAGGCGCACGAGGTGGAAACGCTGCGGGCCTACGTCGCCGGCGGATGATGCCGTGCCGGACGCCGTGCTGGCTTGGCAAATGGGGCGGGCGGACTAGGAAGGTCCATGGCGAAGCCCAAATTGCCGGGCTGGAGAGTGCGATGGATCACGAGGGTTTCTTCCGGGAGCAGCTCGATGGCCTGAAGGCCGAGGGCCGCTACCGGGTGTTCGCGGACTTGGAGCGGCAGGCCGGCGCGTTCCCGGCCGCCACGCATCACGCCCCTGGCGGCAGCGCGCCGGTGACGGTGTGGTGCTCCAACGACTACCTCGGCATGGGCCAGCACCCGGCGGTGCTGGCCGCCATGCACGAGGCGCTGGACCGCTGCGGCGCCGGCGCCGGGGGCACGCGCAACATCTCCGGCACCAACCACGACCACGTGCTGCTGGAGCGCGAGCTGGCCTCCCTGCACGGCAAGCAGGCGGCGCTGCTGTTCACCTCCGGCTACGTGTCCAACGAGGCGACGCTTGCCACCCTGGCGTCCCAAATGCCGGGCTGCGCCATCCTGTCCGACGCGCTGAACCACGCCTCCATGATCGAGGGCATGCGCCACAGCCGGGCCGAGCGGCACGTGTTCCGCCACAACGACCCGGCGGACCTCGACCGCATCCTGTCCGGCCTGGACCCGGCGCGGCCCAAGCTGGTGGCATTCGAGTCGGTGTACTCCATGGATGGCGACATCGCCCCCGTGGCCGCCATCTGCGACGTGGCGGAGCGGCACGGCGCCATGACCTACCTGGACGAGGTCCACGCCGTGGGCCTCTACGGACCCGGCGGCGCGGGGGTCGCGGCGCGCGAGGGCGTGGCCCACCGGCTGACGGTGATCGAGGGCACGCTGGCCAAGGCGTTCGGCGTGGTGGGCGGCTACATCGCCGGGGCGGCGGCGCTGTGCGACTTCGTGCGCTCCTTCGCGCCCGGGTTCATCTTCACCACGGCCCTGCCGCCCGCGGTGGCGGCCGGTGCGCTGGCCAGCGTGCGCCACCTGCGCGGCAGCGACGCCGAGCGCGAGCGCCAGCGGGACCGGGTGGCGCGCCTGCGCCGCGGGCTGGACGCGGCGGGCGTGCCGCACCTGGACAACCCGAGCCACATCGTGCCCGTGATGGTGGGCGAGCCGGTGCTGTGCAAGCAGATCAGCGACGCGCTGCTGGACCGGCATGGCGTCTACGTGCAGCCGATCAACTACCCCACGGTGCCGCGCGGCACGGAGCGGCTGCGGCTCACGCCCTCGCCGCTGCACAGCGACGCCGACATCGACCACCTGGTGGGCGCCCTGGCCGCGGTTTGGGCCGAGGCGAGGCTGGCCCGGGCGGCGTGACCGCTCTCAGCGCCTGTTTGATAATGCTACTGTAGCGGCCATCCGACGCGGCCTTCCTGCGCTCCGGTGCTCACGGCCAGCAAGGCCGCTCCGCTCCGGTGCTCGAAAGGCCACGCCGGGCGGCGCCGAAGCCGGCGCCTCTGGCTCGCTGCAGCGCATTCTCAAACGGGCACTCAGCCGGCGCCCGCCTCGACTCGCTGGCGCGCGCTCATGAAGGGGCCGACCGGCGCGCGCTCCGGCGCGAACGCCGCGAAGCCGATGCCGGGGACGCCCGAGTAGATCGCCTCCATCCCGCCGCGCAGCCGGTAGGTTTCGTGCCATATGCCGCCGCCGCCCGAGCGGGCGAAGTCGCGCCACCAGGCGGCATGCTGCGGCGCCCGGGTGAACGCCTCCAGGCTCTCGAAGTCGCGCCAGTACTGCCGGAAGCCCGGGTGCATCCAGCCGAACCACATGTTCTCGTGCGCCAGCAGCCCGGGGGGCGGGCTGGCCCTGAGCGAGCGCAGGCCGCGGCCGATGCGCAGCAGCGCGCGGACGCCCTTCAGGCCCTTGGCGCGGTAGCCGAGGTAGACGACCACCAGGTCCGGGGTGCCGGAGAGATCGACGGAGTGGCGTGGGTAGGCCATGGGCGCCTCCAGGCTGGGGAATGGTCAGGCGATGACGGTGCGTTCGGTGCTCAGCACGAACTCGCAGCCGTGCAGGTCCAGGAACTGCGCCTCGTCCGGCCGGATGGTCTGCATGTAGGCGTCCGACGCGAACACCGCCTCCAGCCCGGCCACGTCGTCGAACCAGAGCTCGGTGATGCCGTCGAAGCTGGCTGGCGGCAGGCCGGGCACGGCTGCCGCCACCGTGTGGCACTGGACGTAGCGCCGCACGTGCTGCCGGACGGCCGGCAGCGCGCTGAACAACGGCGCGTGCTTGTCCCGATGGTAGGCGACGAACTCGTCACGCGTCATCGACGGCTTGCGCCGCAGCAGGATGGTGAACTTGATCACGGTGCTTTCCCCGACAGGGCCGGCATGGATTGGCGAGCGCCGGCCGAACGCTTACACTGTAAGCATAGGAGGTCAGCTTACGGTGTCAACATCAAACGGCAGGAGTTACCACCATGGCGAGCTGCGCACGGCGCTGGTCGGTGCGGCGCTCGACCTGCTGGCGGAGGATGGGGCGGATGCGTTCTCGCTGCGCGCCGTCGCGCGCCGCGCCGGGGTGTCCGCCATGGCGCCTTACCGGCACTACCCCGACAAGGAGGCGCTGCTGGCGGCCGTCGCGGCGCACGGCTTCGACGGCCTGCGCGACAGGCTGAGGCAGGCTGATGCGGGCGCTGCGGCGGGCCAGGCCCTGGTGGCGCAGGCGGTCGCCTATGTCCGGTACGCGATCGACAAGCCGGCGTTGTTCCGGCTCATGTTCGGCCTCAAGCGTCTTGGCGCGCATCCCGACATGATGGCGGCCGGCGAGGCGGCCCATGCCGTGTTGGCGGCCAGGGTGGCGGCGGAGCTGCCGGCGGATGCCGACCGGCAGGCCTGCACCCTGGGCTGCTGGTCCATGGTGCACGGCCTGGCGCTGCTGTTCCTGGACGGCCTGGCCGACAAGGCGGCGGCAGACGAACTCACCCGCCGGGTCGCCAAGGCGATGCTCCTGGCCAGCCCCGGGTCAGCGGCCTGACCGCTGCTCCCTGAGCGCTGCCCCTTGACCGCTGCCCCCTGACCGCTGCCTTGGGGGCGGAAGCCCTTGCGCCTCAGCCAGCGCGCTCCGGCCCTTCCTCGGCGGCGCGGCCGGCTTGCCAGCGGCTGGGCAGCTTGATGGTGACCCGCGCCCCTTGGCCCGGCGCCGCGTCGATCTCGACCTGGCCGCCCGATTGCTGGGCGAAGCCCGACACCATGGACAGGCCGAGCCCGGCGCCCTTGCCGCGCTCCTTGGTGGTGAAGAACGGCTCCGCGGCCCGGCGCAGCACGTCCGGGGCCATGCCGTGCCCGGTGTCCGCCACGGCAAGTGCGGCGCCCGTCCCGTCCGGCAGCGCCCGCGTGCTGACCGTCAGGGTGCCGCCGTCCGGCATCGCATCCACCGCGTTGCGGGCCAGGTTGACCAGCGCCAACTGCATCTGGCCGGCATCGACCATGGCCGTCACGGGGGCGGAGGACAGGTCCAGCGCCACGGCCACGCCGGGTCCGGCCAGCTGGGCCAGCAGGCCGTTCATGCCGCTGACCAGGGCGTTCAGGTCCGTCTCCCGCGCGTCGTGGAACTGGCGGCGGGCGAAGGACAGCATCTGCTGGGTCAATCGCCCCGCCTGCCGGGCCGCCCGCTCGACGCGGTCCAGCTGCTGGCGCTGCCGCGGGTCCGTGGCGCGCTCGATCGCCAGCTGCGCGCTGCCGACCACGACGGTCATGAGGTTGTTGAACTCGTGCGCCATGTTGGAGGCCATGCTGCCGAGCGCCTCCATGCGCTGGGACTGCTGCAGCGCGGCCTCGGCTTCCCTGCGCCGGGTCACGTCGAGCTGGCTGGCGAAGTAGTAGGCCAGCGCGCCGGAAGCGTCGAACACGGGGCTGACATGGAGCGCGTTCCAGAACGGCGTGCCGTCGCGCTTGTGGTTGATCAGCTCGACCACCGTGTCCTCGCGCGCGTGGATGGCGTGCCGCAGCTGCTGCAGCGCCGCGGGGTCGGTGTCCGGGCCTTGCAGGAAGCGGCAGTTGCGGCCGAGCACCTCCGCCTCGGCATAGCCGGTCTGGCGCAGGAACGCCTCGTTGACGAACACCAGCGGCATGTCCGGCTGGCTCGGGTCGGCGAGGCACATCGGCATGCGGGACATCTGCGCGGCGGCGAAGAAGATTCCCTTGTCCGGCCCGCCGCCGGCCGCAGCCTGGGCGGGTCTGATCTGGCCCGTCGATGGCACCCCAAAACCGTCCATGCAATGAATCGTGCGCCCGTGATGTCACGCAGAAGTGGCGGCGGCAACAAATCCCGCACCCTTCGCTGCGCGTATCTGCGATGTGCAAGCAGAGTTGTCATCAGTGGGAAACATGGCCAAGCGGGTTTTGGTCGTTGAGGATGAGGAGATCATCCGGCTGATCCTGGCGGAAACCCTCGTGGACCAAGGCTTCGAAACCGTGGAGGCCGCCACGGGCGACGAGGCGGTCGGCATCATCGACGGCGGAAGCGGGTTCGACCTGGTGGTGACGGACATCCAGATGCCCGGCCTGCTGGACGGCATCGCGGTGGGCCAGCACGCGCGGCGGCGGGACGCGGCCGTTCCGGTGGTCTACGTCACGGGCCGGCCGGAAAGCCTGTCCGGGCTGCGACCGCTCGGGCCGAACGACGCGCTGCTGCGCAAGCCCTACGGCCCGCGGGACATCCTGGCGGTGATCGCCAAGCTGCTGCGGGCCTGAGCCTCAAACCCGGCCGGGCTTGAAGCTCAGCCCGGAGCGTTGCGGGCAGCGGCCACGATCCCGGCCAGCCTGTCCAGCTCCGCATCCGGCACTCCCGCCGCGTGCAGGCCCTCGCAGGTGCGGAACAGGTAGTCGGCGCACGTCCCCAGTTCGCCGCCGGCGGTGGCCAGCCGGCGGATCACCACCTCCTGCGCGAGGTCCCCGGCGTACTGGTCCGCTTCCGTGTTGATGGTGAACGCGATGGCGCTGCCGAAGCGGTCCCCGGCCGTGTCCTCCAGGTCCAGCCAGCGGGGCACGTAGCTGCCCGCCAGCATCTCGCGCCGCCACAGCAGGGCGAGTTCCGCTTCAAGCCCCTCATCCGCCAGCCGGAAAGCCACGCCGGTGCAATGCCCTCCCGCATCCAGCCCGAGCACCAGGCCCGGGTTGTCCGCCGTGCCGCGGCCGGCCTGGGTGGACAGGCAGAAGGCGCGATGCCAGCCGCGCACGGTGGCGGGGCGGCGCTCCAGCGCTTCCAGCTGCGGGTTCCAGATCAGCGAGCCGTAGCCGAACAGCCAGGCCGGCTCGCCGGCCGGCCGGGCCGCCAGGGTTTCGCGCAGGGACCGGGCGCGCTCCGCTTGCGTCAGCAGGCGCAGGCCGGGGGCGGCGCGGGCCACCATGTCGTCCACGCCGCCGGCTTCCAGCAGCGCGCGGGTGAGCTTGAAGCCGGTCATTCCTGCGCCGGGAAGCCGTTGCCGCCGGTGAGGCCGGGAGGCTTCACGCTGCCAGGCGCAGCCGCTCGCGGGCGGCGCCGTACTCCCGGGCCAGGCGCGCGACCAGCGCGGCCGTCGGCACCACCTCCTTCACCGCGCCGATGCCCTGGCCGGAGCCCCAGATGTCCTTCCACGCCTTGGCGCTGCCCGAGCCGAAGTTCATCGCCGCGGCGTCCGAGGCGGGCAGGTTGTCCGGGTCCAGCCCGGCGGCGGACAGGCTGCCGCGCAGGTAGTTGCCGTGCACGCCGGTGATGAGGTTGGTGTACACGATGTCGCCGGCCGCGCCCTCCACCAGCATCTGCTTGTAGCCGGCGCTGGCGTTGGCCTCCTCCGTCGCGATGAAGGCGGAGCCGATGTAGCCGAAGTCCGCCCCCATCGCCTGCGCCGCCAACACCGCGCCGCCGGTGGCGATGGCGCCGGACAGCGCCACCGGGCCGTCGAACCAGCTGCGTATCTCGCCCATCAGGGCGAAGGGGGAGAGCGTGCCGGCGTGGCCGCCCGCGCCGGCCGCGACCGCGATCAGCCCGTCCGCGCCCTTGCTCACCGCCTTGCGGGCGAACTGGTCGTTGATGATGTCGTGCAGCACGATGCCGCCGTAGCTGTGCACCGCCTGGTTCACCTCCTCCCGCGCGCCGAGCGAGGTGATGACGACCGGGACCTGGTACTTCACGCACATCTCCACGTCGTGCATCAGCCGGTCGTTGGAGCGGTGGACGATCTGGTTGACGGCGAACGGCGCGTCCGCCGGGCCAAGCTCCCCGGTCAGCCGCTTCAGCCACTCCTCCAGCACCGGGGCGGGGCGGGCGTTGAGCGCGGGGAAGGAGCCGACCACGCCCGCGCGGCACTGGGCGATGACCAGCTCCGGAGTGGAGATGATGAACAGCGGCGAGGCGATCACCGGCAGGCGCAGCCGGTCGAACAGGGC
>CAXTNC010000060.1:0-16391 GCA_964245495.1 uncultured Acetobacteraceae bacterium | reverse complement strand
ATCGGCGGCGTCGTGGCCAGCGTGGGCGTGACGCCGGGCGAGGTGGTGGACGCCTCGCGCGAGGCGTTCACCGTGGCCGACCTGTCGGTGGTCACCGTGGTGGCGCAGGTGCCGGAGGCCAGCGCCGCCTTGGTCGCGGTGGGCGACCCGGCGCGGGTGACGGCGGGGGGGCGGCAGTGGGACGGCCGGGTGGCGACGCTCGGCGCCTCGCTCGACCCGCAGGCGCGGACCTTGCCCGCCCGCATCCGGCTGCCCAACCCGGACGGGGCGCTGCGGGCCGGCATGTTCGTGGACGTGACCGTCACCAGCCCGCTCGGGCGCGACGCGGTGGTCGTGCCGTCCGCCGCCGTGCAGCTGGTGGCGGACAAGCGGGTGGTGTTCACGCCGCTGGGCGGCGGGCGGTTCCAGGGCCGCGAGGTCAGCGTCGGCGTGGAGCGGCAGGACTGGGTGGAGGTTTCGGGCGGGCTGGCCGCCGGGGACCAGGTGGTGACGGACGGCAGCTTCGCGCTGAAGGCGCTGCTGCAGCAATCCTTGCTCGGTGGAGGCTGAACGGGTCATGGAACGGTTCTTCGCGGCCCTGGTCGCGCGCCGCTGGCTGATGATCGCCTTCGCGGGCGCGGTGGTGGCGGCAGGCTGGTTCAACCTGCGGCAGCTCGCGATCGACGCGGTGCCGGACATCTCGCCCAAGCAGGTGATGGTGCTGACGGAGGCGGCCGGGCTGGGGCCGCTGGAGGTCGAGCGCCTGGTCACCGTGCCGATCGAGACGCAGATGGCCGGGCTGCCGCAGCTGCAGGACGTGCGCTCCAAGTCGAGCTTCGGGCTGTCCGCCGTGTACGTCACGTTCACGGACGGGGCGGACGTGGAGGCGGCCCGCGCGCAGGTGTTCCAGCGGCTGCAGCTGGCGCAGGCGACCATGCCGCCGGGCGTCGGCACGCCCACGGAAGGCCCGTTCGCCACCGGCCTGGGCGAGATCCTGGAGTTCGAGCTGCGCGGGCCGGGCTACACGCCGATGCAGCTGTACCAGATGCTGCAATGGCGCATCGTGCCGCAGCTTCGCCTGGTGCCCGGCATCGCCGACGTGAACATCTACGGCGGCGACCTGCAAACCTACGAGGTGCAGGTTTCGCCGGACCGGCTGCGGGCGCAGGGCCTGACCCTGCCGGACGTGTTCGCCGCCATCCAGGCCAACAACACGGCGCAGGGGGGTGCGGCCATCGAGCGCAACGACGAGCAGCAGATCGTGCGCGGGCTGGCGCTGGCGCAGAGCCAGTCCGACATCGCGGGCATCGTGCTCAAGACGGCGCCGGGCGGCGTGCCGGTCACGGTCGGCAGCGTGGCGGAGGTGAGGCTGGCGCCGCGCGCCCGGATGGGCGCCGTGACGCATGACGGCGAGGGCGAGACGATCGTGGGGGTGGCCGACATGCAGTTCGGCCTGAACGCGAGCGAGGTGCTGGCGCCGCTGAAGGCGCAGATCGCCGCCGTGCAGGCGACGCTGCCGCCCGGCGTGGAGATACGCACCTTCTACGACCGCACGGACCTGATCCAGCGCGCCATCCACACGGTGGCGCACAACCTGGCGGAGGGCGCGCTGCTGGTGGTGGGCATCCTGCTGCTGATGCTGGGCAACCTGCGCGCCGGGCTGATCGTGGCGACGGTGATCCCGCTGTCCATGATGATGGCGTTCGCCGGGATGCGGGCGTTCGGCATCTCGGGCAACCTGATGAGCCTGGGGGCGCTGGATTTCGGCCTGATCGTGGACGGCGCGGTGGTGCTGGTGGAGAACGTGCTGCGCCGGCAGTCGGAAGGCGGAAAAGGCGGGCCGATGCGGATCGTGCCGGGGGCGGCGGCGGAGGTGGCGCGGCCGGTGATGTTCTCCGTCGCCATCATCACGCTGGTGTACGTCCCGGTGCTGTCGTTGCAGGACATCGAGGGCAAGACGTTCCGGCCCATGGCGCTCACCGTCATGCTGGCGCTGGTCAGCGCGCTGGTGGTGACGATGCTGGTGGTGCCGGCCATGTCCGCCGCCTTCCTGGGCCAGCGCGCGGCGGCGCGGGACACGGTCCTGGTCCGCTGGGCGCGCCGCGGCTACGCGCCGGTGCTCCGCCGCACGGCCCGGCATCCGTGGCTGACCGCCGGCATGGCGGCGGC
This sequence comes from uncultured Acetobacteraceae bacterium, assembly GCA_964245495.1. Lineage (GTDB taxonomy): Bacteria > Pseudomonadota > Alphaproteobacteria > Acetobacterales > Acetobacteraceae > LMUY01. The sequence continues at coordinate 14,243 of CAXTNC010000060.1, read as the reverse complement.
GCTGTTCGCCGTGGCGGCGTTCTTCGGCTCCCGGCTCGGCGGCGAGTTCATCCCGCAGCTTTCGGAGGGCACGGTCGTGGTCACCTCCAACAAGCTGCCCTCCATCAACCTCGACGCTTCGCTGCGGGTCGTGAAGTCGATCGAGACGGTGCTGCGGAGCTTCCCCGAGGTGGTTTCCGTGGTGTCGCAGACCGGCAGCGCGGCGACGCCGACCGACCCGATGGGCGTGCAAAGCACCGACAGCTACGTGACGCTCAAGCCGCAATCCGAGTGGACGACGGCCAGCACGCAGGACGGCATCCGCGACGCGTTCGAGGCGAAGGTGAAGGCGGCCGTCCCCGGCGTCGCCTTCGAGTTCTCCCAGCCGATCCAGATGCGCATGGACGACCTGCTGCAAGGCGTGCGCTCCGACGTGGCGCTGACGTTCTACGGCGAGGACCTGCCGACGCTGCAAGCCCTGGCCGCCAAGGCGGCGGAGGTGGTGGGGGGCGTGCCGGGCGCGGCCGACGTGCGGCCGGAGGACAGCGGCAGCCTGCCCGCGCTGACCATCCAGGTGGACCGGGGCAAGCTGGCCCGCTACGGCCTCAACGCGTCCGACGCGCTGGCCGTGGTTTCGGCGATCGGCGGCCATGCGGTCGGCACCGTGTACGGGCAGGATGACACCGAAACGCCCATCATCGTCCGGCTGCCGCCGGCGGCGCGGGCCAGCGCGGAAGCGGTGCGCAACCTGCCGGTGGGCATGGCGAACGGCCAGGCGGTGCCGCTGGGCGAGATCGCGGACATCGCCGTGACGGACGGCCCTTCGGAGATCGACCGCGACAAGCTGAAGCGCCGCACGGAGGTGGACATCAACGTGCACGGCCGCGACGTGAAGAGCTTCGTGGCCGAGGCGCGGCAGGCGGTGGCCGACCAGGTCCCGCTGCCGAACGGCGCCACGGCCGAGTGGAGCGGCATGTTCCAGAACCTGCAAAGCGCGTCGGCCCGGCTGCTGCTGGTGGTGCCCGGCGTGCTGGCGCTGATCTTCCTGCTGCTCTACCTGCACTTCGGCAGCCTGAGCGTGTCGGCGCTGATCTTCCTCAACGTGCCGATGGCGGCCACCGGCGGCATCGCGGCGCTGCTGCTGCGGGACATGCCGTTCAGCATCACCGCGGCGATCGGCTTCATCTCCACCTTCGGCGTCGCCATCCTGGATGGGGTGGTGCTGTGCAGCTACATCGAGGAGGAGCGCGCGGCCGGCCTCGCCCCGGCGGAGGCGGCGCAGACGGCCGCGGAGAAGCGGCTGCGCCCGGTGCTGACCACCGCCCTGGTGGCCTCCATCGGGTTCCTGCCGATGGCGGTGTCCACCAGCGCGGGCGCCGAGGTGCAGCGCCCGCTGGCGACGGTGGTGATCGGCGGGCTGATCTCGGCCACGCTGCTGACGCTGCTGGTGCTGCCCTCGCTCTACCCGGTGGCGGTGAACGCGAGGCTGCCGCGCTTCGGGCGGCGCAAGCGGGTGCTGGAGGCGGGGGAGTAGCTGGGTGCGTGCGAGGGCAGCGGCTGGCGTTTTCGCATCGGGCGCCCAGCTACGCTGACGTGCAGCCCTGGCAGAAACCTTCCACCGAGACGGTGATTCCTGGATGCCTCAGCTCGGTCAAGCCCGTCACGTGCATGCTCGTGAGCAGCTCGACGCCGCTGCCGCGCTGATGATGGATGACGCGGACCTTGCTGCTGGAAACGATCAGGCAGTGCCTGACGGACGCAAGCCTGAAGTAGTTGGCCAGCTTGTCTCCGATATCGACGTAGCCGGTCGAAGGCGACAGAACCTCCACGATGACGACAGGATTGGCGGCTGCGAGCGCATCTCCCGGCAACGCAGGGCCGCAATTGACGACGGCGTCAGGCTCATAGTCCGTGCCCTCGTCGATCTCGACCGTGATGCCGTCCCCGATCGCCTCGCAATCGACGTCGGCGCCCAGCAGCGCGAGCCTTAGCGCCCGCCACACGTTGCACTTGATGCGGGTGTGGTTCAGCCGCTCCGGCGCCATGGCGACGGCCTTGCCGTCGTGGCGTTCCCAGCGGCCATGCGGGTTGCCCTCCAGCCAGCGTCGATAGGCCAGGCGGTCCATGATCCCAGGGGGAGGAAGGCGAGGCTGCGGCATGGGCCGAAGCCTGGCACGGCATCACGGGATCATCCACGACAGCACGTACTGCTGCAGCACCACCAATCCCCCCAGCAGCAGCGTCAGCGCGATGCTGTGCTTGAAGGTGCGGGCGAACACCACGCCCTCCTGGCCCTTGAGGTCCGTCACCGAGACGCCGGTGGCGATGTTCTGCGGCGAGATCATCTTGCCCATCACGCCGCCCGACGAGTTGCTGGCGGCGATCAGCACCGGGTTCAGCCCCAGCTGGTTGGCCGCCACCACCTGGAGGTTGCCGAACAGCGCGTTGCCGGAGGTGTCGCTGCCGGACAGGAACACCGCCACCCAGCCCAGGAACGGCGAGAGCAGCGGGAACAGGATGCCCGCGGAGGCGACGCCTAAGCCCAGCGTGTAGTTCAGCCCGGAGTAGTTCATCAGGTAGGCCAGGCCGATGATCAGCGCCACGGTGAGGATGGCGATGCGGCTCTGCCGCCAGGTGGCGATGATGGCCTGCACGAAGCGGGCCGGCCCCATGCCGACGCAGGCCGCCACGAGGAGGTCCGCCACCAGGATCGCCGTGCCGGTGCCGAGCGGCTGGAAGGTCCAGACCGCGGCGTAGGGCCGGTCCTGGTAGAGCGTGATCAGCACCTGGTTGTGCAACCCGAGCCACTGAACCGCCTGCTGGCTGATGGCGAACACCTTGAAGTGCGTCCAGGCGATCACGACGGCGGACACCACGACCCAGGGCAGCCAGCCCTGCCAGCCCGGCACGCCGCTCGAACTCCGCACCACGTCCGCCCCCACCGGCAGCGGGGTGCGGCCGCGCACGCTGAACGCCGGGTCGGGCGCCGGCTGCCAGGCTTGCAGGAACAGCAGCGTCACGACCAGCGCGGTGAGCGAGGAAAGCACGTCGGTCAGCGCGTAGTCGAGGAGGTTGGACGAGACGAACTGCCCGGCGGCGAAGCTGCCGCCCGCCACCAGCAGCACCGGCCACAGCGCGCGCACCGAGCGCGTTCCGCCGTAGATGGCCATGACGTAGAACGGCAGCAGCATGGCCAGGAACGGCAACTGGCGGCCGATCATGGCGCCCAGCGTGACCGGGGACAGCCCCGTGACCTGGCCCAGCACCGTCACCGGGGCGCCGAGCGCGCCGAACGCCACGGGGGCGGTGTTGAAGATCAGCGTGAACGTCAGCGCCTCCAGCGGCGGAAAGCCGACCAGGATCAGCAGCGCGCTGGTGATGGCAACGGGGGTGCCGAAGCCGGAGATGCCTTCCAGCAGGCAGCCGAAGCAGAAGCCGATCACCACCAGCACCACCCGGCGGTCGTTCGGCAGATGGTTCAGGATCCAGTCCCGGAACGCGTCGAACCGGCCGGAGTCGACGGCGATGTTGTAGAGCAGCAGGGCGTTGAACACGATCCACATGATCGGCCACAGCCCGAACACCGCCCCGGCGGCGATGCTTTCCAGCGCCAGCCCGACCGGGAACTGCCAGGCCAGAACCGCCACCAGGAAGCCCACGGCCAGCCCGGCCAGCGAGGCCTGCCAGGCCGGCCGGCGCAGCACGCCCAGCATGACCAGCACCGTGGCGATCGGCAGGGCGGCGACGGCGAATGACAGCGGCAGGCTGTTTGCCACCGGCGTCAGCAGTTGGTGGAACATGCGGGCTTCCTCGGGTGGTCTTCTTGGATCGGCGCTCCGTTGCGTACCTGATGTTGCCGGGTTCCACTAGCGGAGAGATCGGGGCTTCCCCTCCGTGCGCATTCCACTCGCCTGACAGGAGGCGAGCGGAACCTTGGCCCACTCCGCCCCGAACCCCACCAAAGGACAGCCGTCCCCTGGACACCTTCATGTAAAGGGGTGAAGGGGATGACTGTCCCCTTCCGGGTGCAGGGCAGCGCCCTGCCCCATGGGGTGCAGCAACCCAAGGAGGCTCCAATGGCCCGCATCGCATTCATCGGCCTCGGCATCATGGGCGCCGGCATGGCGCAGAACCTGGCGCAGGCCGGGCACGCCGTGACCGCCTGGAACCGCACCCGCGGCAACATCCCTGGCGAGCTGCGGGGCGTCACGGTCGCGGACAGCATCGCCGCCGCCGCGGACGGCGCCGAGGTCGCGCTGGTCGCCGTGACGGGGCCGGAAGCGCAGCGCGCGGTCATCGCGGGGCCGGACGGGCTGGCGGCGCACGTCCCGGCGGGGTGCCTCGTGATCGACTCCACCAGCTCCGACCCAGCGCTGGCGCACGAGTTCGCAGCCCTGTTCGCCGCCCGCGGCGCGGACTACGCGGACGCGCCCGTGTTCGGCAGCCGGGACGAGGCGGCTGGCGGCACGCTCGACTGGCTGTTCGGCGGCACGGAAGCGCTGTTCGCCCGCGCCGAGCCGGTGCTGCGGGCGATGAGCAAGACGGTGACGCGCATCGGCCCGCTCGGCACGGCGTCCGCCATGAAGCTGGCGGGCAACCTCATGGTGGCGGCGCAGTTCGTCTCCCTGGCCGAGGGCCTGGCCATCGCGCGCCGGGCCGGGGTGCCGGACGCGGTGATCCCCACGGTGCTGGACGCGGTGGATTTCGGCTCCGGCCTGCTGCGCGGCAACGCGCGTTCGGCGCTGGCCGGGGATTGGACGCCGTTCTTCTACGCCAAGCACATGTTGAAGGATGCCTGCCTGGTGCAGGACCTGGCGCGGGCGGTGGGGGTGCCGGTGTCCGGCGTGCCGGCCGCGGTGGCGGCGCTGACAGCCACGGTGAACGCCGGGCACGGCGACGAGAACGTGTCCGCCGTGGCGGCCTGGGTGGAGGCGAACAGCCGCGCGATGTGAGGCATGGCGGCCTGGCAGGGGGCACGGCCGGAAGGGGTCACGCGCTGCGGCTCCAAACGGCGCTGGCCACGTCGAGCCTCTGCGAGATCAGGCGCAGGTCGTAGAAAGTATCGGCGATGCGCTGCTGGTCGGCCACGACGTCCGAGGTCAAGGGCCGCGCGCCGTAGCCCATCCGCCCGATCGCGCGCGCGATCACTGGCGCTGCCAGGCCCATGCTGGCGGCAAGCAGTTGCGTCGCCTCGGCTTGGTGCTGCTGCGCCCAGAGGTCGGTCGCATCGATCTGCGCGGTGAGAGCGCGCAGCACGTCGGGCTGGTCGCGGGCGAAGTCGCGGGTGGACAGGAAGAACTGGCGGTTGGCGGCCAACCCGGCGCCGTCCGCAAGCGTGCGCGCGCCGGTGGCCTCCTGGGCGGCGGACAGGAACGGGTCCCAGATCGCCCAGGCGTCTACGCTGCCGCTTTCGAAGGCGGCGCGCGCGTCGGCGGGCGCGAGATAGGCGGTCTTGATGTCGGACGGCTTCAGCCCGGCGCCCGCAAGCGCCTGCACCAACATGTAGTGCACGTTTGAACCCTTGTTCAGCGCCACAACCTTGCCGGCCAGGTCCGCCACCTTGCGGATAGGAGAGTCCTTTGCCACCAAGATCGCCTCGCCGGCGGGCGACGGCGGCTCGAAGGCCACATACAGCAGCGGCGACCCGGCGGCCTGGGCGAAGATGGGCGGCGCCTCGCCCGTCGTGCCGAAATCAAGCGCGCCGGCGGATAGCGCCTCCAGCAGTTGGGGGCCGCCGGGAAACTCGTGCCAGCTCGCGCTCCAGCCTTCCGGCAAAGCGTGTTCCAGCGCGTGGCGTTCCCGCATGATGATGAGCGTGCCATACTTCTGCACCCCGATCCGGACGGTTTTGCCGGCGGCGCGGCTGGCGGCGGGCGCCAGGATGGCGGCAGCGCCCGCCGCAAGCGCGGTTCGCCTCGTCATCGCCAGGGGAGAGAAAGAGCCCATTGGTGCAGTTCCTGCGACCTGGCCGGCAGCAGGATCGCCGCTCAGCAACGGCATGCCTCTACGGCGAGTAAGGCTGGCCTTCAATGCCGTCGTCAGCAAAACCCGGGACATGCTCTGGATGGCCTGTGAAAAAGCATCTTGTTGCCTTGGCCTTCCCTGTTCTGAAATAATCGACTGTTCCGAGTGCGTCCAATCGGCAGAGGTTTAGGCTGGCACACTTGGAGACGGCCATTCTCTGCACGCATTCGCCGGTAGCTGGCGTTGCTCCCCACAGTGAAATCCAGAAACAACTCTGACCTTTTCGACGCGTGCGTTTACAATCCAGTTGCGGACGCGGCGCGAATGCGCGTGAGTGGGCCATGTCTTTCAAACAACCTCACCTGGCCAAACTGATTTGGCCGGTCGGCAGCGCCCAAGCGATGCTTGCGAGCTGTCGAACCATCATCTGAGCGAGTGGGCTGCACGCAAACGCGTGCGTGGGCGCAAGCAACAGGATGGCAGGCGGGCATTATGCTGCAACCATACATCATCGAGACCAACGGCACGTTCACTGGGGTGGCCATGCCTGTGCCGGGAGGGTTCCGGTTCCGCGCCGTGCACCCGCAGGTTGACGAGTTGAGCGGCCGGACATGGCCCACGCTGAGCGAGCTGCGCCATGCCGCCGGCCATCCGTTCACAACCGGGCTGTCCGACGTCGGCGTTGCGCCAGCGCAAGAAGACAGTTCCTCGCCAGTCCCAGCCTGCCCTCCATCAGCGCCATCGTGGCTGCCATGGTGAGCGGTGGCGTGAGGCCGCGCTCCCTCCTGCTTGGGCGGCGTGCCAATTGGTGAACATGCCGCCCCTGTCCGCCCGGCAAGCCGCGGCCGTCTCGTCCGAGCCGGTTGCGCGGCTGGCGCGGGTGACCAAGCGGTTCGGCGAGGTGACAGCGCTTGCCGACGTGTCGCTGGAAGTGGCGCGGGGGCGCGTGCTCGGGGTGATCGGCCGCAGCGGCGCGGGCAAGTCCACGCTGATCCGCCTGCTGAACGGACTGGAGCGTCCGGACGCCGGGTCGGTGCAGTTTGAAGGGCAGGCGTTGACGGGGCTGAGCGAGCGGGCGCTGCAGCCGGTGCGGCAGCGGATCGGCATGGTGTTCCAGCACTTCAACCTGCTCTCGGCCAAGACGGTGGCCGCCAACGTCGCCCTGCCGCTGCGCATCGCCGGGGCGAGGCAGCCCGCCCGGGCGCGCCGGGTCGCCGAGCTGCTCGACCTGGTGGGCCTGTCCGAAAAGGCGCAGGCCTACCCCGCGCAGCTTTCGGGCGGCCAGAAGCAGCGAGTCGGCATCGCCCGGGCGCTGGCCGCCGAGCCGGCGCTGCTGCTGTCGGACGAAGCGACCTCCGCGCTCGATCCGGAAACCACGGCGGCCATCCTCGCCCTGCTGCGCAGCATCAACCGCAAGCTCGGCCTGAGCATCGTGCTGATCACCCACGAGATGAGCGTCATCCGCGCCGTGGCCGATGACGTGGCGGTGCTGGAAGGCGGGCGGCTGATCGAGCAGGGGCCGGTCGGCGACGTGCTGACCCGGCCGCAATCGAAAGGCGCGCAGCGCATCGTGGCGGCCGTGCAACCCGTGCTGCCCCGCGCCCTGCGCGCCGCCCTGTCCGCGCATCCCTCCGCCGGACGCGACCCGGTGCTGCAAATCGACGTGCTCGGCGAGCAGGCGCGCGCCCCCTTGCTGTCCGACCTGGCGGCCGCCACGGGCGCCGAGGCGAGGCTGCTGCATGGCGGGATCGACCACGTGCAGGACCAGCCGTTCGGCCGCCTGTATGTCGCCCTGCGCGGGTCCGGCGAGAACCTCGGCGACCGGGCCGCAAGCTTCCTGCGGGACAGGGTCGTGGGCGTGGAGGTGATCGGGCATGTCCCCCGCGCTGCTTGATCTGCTGTTCCGGTCGATCGGCGAAACCGTCGAGATGGTCGGCGTCTCCGCCCTGGTCTCGGTTGCCGCCGGGTTGCCGCTGGCCCTGGTGCTGGTGGCGACCGACCGCGGCGGCATCTGGCCGAAGCCCGTGCTGAACCGGGTGCTGGGCGGGGCGGTCAACGCCGTGCGGTCCGTGCCGTTCATCATCCTGCTGGTGGCGCTCATCCCGCTCACCCGGCTGGTCGTTGGCACGTCCATCGGCACGGAGGCCGCGATCGTGCCCCTGGCGATCGCGGCCACGCCCTACTACGCCCGCATCGCCGAGGTGTCGCTGCGGGAAGTCGGGCGTGGGCTGGTCGAGGCGGCGCGGGCCATGGGCGCCAGCCGCGCCGCGATCGTGCGCCATGTGCTGATCCCGGAAGCGCTGCCAGGCCTGGTGTCCGGCTTCACCGTCACGGTCGTGACGCTGATCGGCTCGTCGGCGATCGCCGGGGCGGTCGGCGCCGGAGGGTTGGGCGACCTCGCGATCCGCTACGGCTACCAGCGGTTCGAAACCAACGTGATGCTCGCCGTGGTGGCGGTGCTGGTCGTGCTGGTGTGCGGCGTGCAATGGGGCGGCGACCGGCTGGCCCGCGCGCTCGACCGGCGCGGCTGAAGGGATCAAGCGATGCTGCGCCGCCTGGCCCTGGCTGCCTGCCTGCTGCTCGCCGCCCCCGCATGGGCCGAAGCGCCACTGCGCGTCGGCAGCACCGCCGGGCCATACGCCGAGATCATGGATTTCGTGGCCGAGCGGGCGCACGCGGAAGGGCTTGAGGTGAAGGTGGTGGAGTTCACGGACTACACCTTGCCGAACGAGGCGCTGTCCCATGGCGACCTGGACGCCAGCAACTTCCAGAACCTGCCCTACCTTGAGAACGCGATCGCCACGCGCGGCTACGACATCGTCGCCGTCGAGCGCAGCATCATCGTCCCCCTCGGGGTGTACTCCAAGAAGTTCAAGGCGCTTGCCGACCTGCCGGACGGCGCGCTGGTGGCCATCCCGAACGACCCGGCGAACGGGGCGCGCTCGCTGCTGCTGCTGGAGCACGCGGGGCTGATCGGCGTGAGGCCGGGCGCCGACACCAAGGCCACCGTGCTGGACATCGCCGCCAACCCCAAGCACCTGCGCTTCCGCGAGCTGGACGCCGCCCAGGTGGCCCGCTCGCTCGACGACGTGGCCGCCGCCGCCGTCAACCTGAACTACGCCATCTCCGCGGGCATGGATCCCAAGTCGGCCCTGGTGAAGGAGGACCAGGACACACGCTACGGGCTTTGGTTCACGACGCGGGCCAAGGACCGCAACGACCCGCGGGTGGCCAAGCTGATCGCCGCGTACCGCTCGCCGGAGGTGAAGCAGTTCATCCTCGACCGCTTCGGCGGCACCATCATCCCGACCTGGTAGCGGGCCGGCATGGCGGGAAAAATCCGGCTGAACGCGTTCACCATGAACTGCGTGGGCCACCAGTCGCCGGGGCTGTGGACCCACCCGCGCGACCGGACGGCCGAGTACGTCACGCTGGGCTACTGGACCGACCTGGCGAGGGTGCTGGAGCAGGGGCTGTTCGACGGCGTGTTCCTGGCCGACGTGCTGGGCGTGTATGACGTCTATGGCGGCAACGCCGACGCTGCGCTGCGCCGGGCGGCGCAGGCGCCGGCGAACGACCCCACGCTGGTCATTCCCGCCATGGCCGCCGTCACGGAGCATCTCGGCTTCGGCGTGACCGTGAACCTGTCGTACGAGCCGTCCTTCCCGTTCGCCCGCCGCATGTCCACGCTCGACCACCTGACCGGCGGGCGCATCGGCTGGAACATTGTCACCGGCTACCTGGACAGCGCCGCCCGCGCCGCCGGCCGCCCGGCGCAGATGGCGCACGACGACCGCTACGATGTGGCGGACGACTACATGGAGGCCGTCTACAAGCTGTGGGAGGGCAGCTGGGCCGACGACGCCGTGGTGCGGGACCGCGCCAGCGGCGTGTTCACCCGGCCGGACCGGGTGCGCGTGGTGCGGCACGCCGGGCCGCACCACGCGATGCACGCGATGCACCTGTCCGAGCCGTCGCCGCAGCGCACGCCGGTGCTGTACCAGGCCGGCTCGTCGCCGCGGGGCCGGGCATTCGCCGCCCGCCATGCGGAGTGCGTGTTCGTGTCCGGTCCGTCGGCGCAGGCGGTGACGCCGCGGGTGGCGGCGGTCCGCGCCCTGGCAGCCGAGCAGGGGCGGACCGTGCTGGTGTTCGCCCTGCTGACGGCGATCGTGGCCGAGACGGACGCAGCGGCCCAAGCCAAGCACGCCGGCTGCCTCGCCCATGTCAGCCACGAGGGGGTGCTGGCGCTGATGTCCGGCTGGACCGGCGTGGACCTGTCCGCCTACCGCATGGACGAGCCGATCCGCTTCGTGGAGAACGACGCCGGGCGGTCGGCCATGGAGAACATCACCCGCGCCGACCCGGCGCGCAGCTGGACGGTGCGCGACGTGGCCGAGCACGTGGCCATCGGCGGCATCGGCCCCGTGCTGATAGGCTCGCCCGCCACCGTGGCGGACGGGATGGCGGCGTGGATTGCCGCGACGGGCGTGGACGGGTTCAACCTGGCCTCCGTCGTCGCCCACGAAACCTTTGCCGACGTGGCGGCATTGCTGGTTCCGGAGCTGCAGCGGCGCGGCCAGTACAAGCAACGCTACACTCCTGGCGCCTTTCGTGAAAAACTGTTCGGCGCCGGGCCGCGTCTGGCCAGCCCCCACCCGGCGGCCGCATTCCGTTTCCCCGCCCTCGCCGGCGGCTGACCTGAGGAGCAGCACCTTGGACACCGCCCTGCCGGCCACCGCCGTGCCGATCCTGCGGACGGACGCGGACGCGATCGCCGCGGCCCACGCCCTCGCCGCGGCTTACCTGCCCGGCGCCGCGGCGCGCGACCGGGACCGCGTGCTGCCGTTCGCCGAGGCGGCGCAGTATTTCGCCGCCGGCCTCGGCGGCATCACCGTGCCGCGCGAGCATGGCGGGCCTGACCTGTCGATGGCCACCCTGGCGGAAGTCACCGCCATCATCTCCGCGGCCGACCCGTCGCTGGGGCACATCCCGCAGAACCACCACGGCTTCGTGCGCCTGCTGCGCTACGAGCCTGACGCGGCGAAGGCGGGCCTGTTCCATCGCCTGGCCCTTGAGGGCCGCAGCTTCGGCAACGCCCTGGCTGAGTCGGCCGGCAAGACCACGCGCGACATCGCAGCGCGGATGCGCCGGGCGCCGGGCGGCTGGGTGCTGGACGGCACGAAAAGCTATTGCACGGGGGCGCTGTTCGCCGACTACGTGCCGATCCAGGCGCTGGACGAGGATGGCCGCGCCCGCCGCGCCGTGGCCGCGCAAGGCTCGCCCGGGCTGACGGTGGAGGACGACTGGACCAGCTTCGGCCAGCGCACCACCGCCAGCGGCACGGTGCGGATGGAAGGGGTGTTCGTGCCCGACAGCCATGTGATCGCCGCTTACGCCGCCTCGGCCAAGCCCACGCTGTACGGCCCGGTGTCGCAGATCGTCCATGCCGCCATCGACCTCGGCATCGCCCGCGGCGCCATGGCGGACACCCTTGATTTCGTCCGCACCAAGGCCCGCCCATGGACCGATGCCGGGCAGGACCGGGCGTCCGACGACGTCTACACAATCGCGGCCATCGGCGACTTGCAGGTGCGGCTGCACGCGGCCGAGGCGCTGCTGCACCGCGCCGGCCGGGTTATTGATGAAGCGACGAGGGATGAGACGCCGGACTCCGTCGCTGCCTCCTCCATCGCCGTGGCGGAGGCCAAGGTGCTGACCACGGAGGCGGCGATGCTGGCTGCGAACAAGCTGTTCGAGCTGGCAGGCGCCCGCTCCACCCTGGCCGAGCATGGGCTGGACCGGCACTGGCGCAACGCCCGGGTCCACACGTTGCACGACCCGGTGCGCTGGAAGTTCCAAGTCATCGGCAACCACGTGCTGAACGGGGTGAGGCCGCCGGTGCACGCCTGGATTTAAAGGCGGCCTAGACCACTTGAGGCTGTGCGGCCGGCAGGAACCCCCGCAGCAGTTCGTTCACCCGCTCCGGCGCGTGCTGCTGCACCCAGTGGGACACGCCGGGCAGCCGCTCGATGCGGAGGTCCTTCACGTAGCGGTCCGTGCCCTCCAGGCAGATCAGGTCCAGCGCCACGTCCGCCTCGCCCCACACCACCAGCGTCGGGACCTCGATCGGCGCGTCCAGCCGGGGCACGCCCTGCGTCATGCGGGCGGCGCGGTACCAGTTCAGCATGGCGGTGGCGGCGCCGGGTTCGGCGACCTGGCGGGCATAGATGTCCACCACGTCGGGCGGGATCGGCAGGCCGCGGAGCATGCGGCGCACGGCGGCCCCGCCGTTGGCCGCCAGCAGCCGCTCCGGCAGGATCGGGACTTGGAAGAACGCGACGTACCAGGACTTGCGCCGCTGCCGCCAGTGCTTCAGCGCGGCGCGGAAGCAGAGCGGGTGCGGCACGTTCATGACCACCAGCCGCTCGATCGGGCGGATGCGCCCGGCGGCGAAGCACCAGGCCACCATGGCGCCCCAGTCATGCCCCAGCAGCGTGACCCGGCGCGCGCCGGAGGCGTCGATCAGCCCCGCCACGTCCGCCAGCAGGTGGCGCAGCGCGTAGGGCTCGATGCCCTCGGGCCGGCTGCTGCGTCCGTAGCCGCGCCCGTTCACCGCCCATGCCCGGTAGCCCAGCTCCGCCAGCAGCGGAACCTGGTTGCGCCAGCTGGCCAGGTGCTCCGGGAAGCCGTGCAGGCACAGGGCGAGGTGGTCGCCCCCGCCGGTTTCCTCCACCTCGAAGCGCAGGCCGTTGGCCTCGACGAAGCGCATGGGCATGGGGTCGTCCTTGTTGCCGCGGCAGCTTGCCGCTACTGGCTGGCGGCGTGAAGAGCCTGCGCCCTGCCCTCCTGCTGTGCCTGTTGCCCGCAGCCTGCGCCGCGCCCCTTGGCGACGGCGGGGAGGTGATCACCGTGCAGACGGCGCCGAGCGGGGCCGCCTGCACCCTGGACCGTGGCGGCGCATCCCTCGGCGCCCTCGGCACCACGCCGGGCCGCTTCACCGTGGCGGTGAAGAACGACCTGGACATCCACATCACCTGCACGAAGCCCGGCTACTTGCCGGCCAGCGCGGTCGATGCCGCCGACCAGACCCCGTACTCGCTGCCCAACCTGCTGACGGACGGCGCCCTGGCCAGCTTCGTGCAGACCGGTGATGGGGCGGACTACCATTATCGGCGCACGGTGCTGCTGCCGCTGACGCCGGGCTGAAGCTCAGGTTCCGACCAGGCCGCGGGCGAAGTCCATCGCGTCGAACGGGCGCAGGTCGCCCGCCTGCTCGCCCACCCCCACCGCATGGACCGGCAGGCCGTAATCCTCCGCCAGCGCCACCACGATGCCGCCGCGGGCGCTGCCGTCCAGCTTGGTGACGACCAGGCCGGTCACGTCCACCATCTCCTTGAACACCCGCACCTGCTCCAGGGCGTTGTGCCCGGTGGTCGCGTCCACCACCAGCAGCACGGAGTGCGGCGCGCTCCCGTCCTGCTTGCGCAGCACGCGGATCATCTTGGACAGCTCGTCCATCAGCGCGGACTTGTTGTGCAGCCGGCCGGCGGTGTCGATCAGCAGCACGTCCGCGCCCTCGGCGCGCGCCCGGGCCAGCGCGTCGAACGCGAGGCCGGCGGCGTCCGCGTTGGGCGGGCCGGCGATCACCGGCGCGCCGGTGCGCCCGCCCCACACCTGCAGCTGCTCCACCGCGGCGGCGCGGAAGGTGTCGCCGGCGACCAGCACCGGGCGCAGCCCCTGCTCGCGGTACTGCAGGGCGAGCTTGCCGATGGTGGTGGTCTTGCCGGTGCCGTTCACCCCCACCACCAGCACCACGTGCGGCTTGCGCGCCGGGTCCAGCACCAGGGGCTTGGCGACCGGCTCCAGGATGGCGGCGATCTCCTCGGCGAGGGACTCCTTGATCTCCGCATCCGTCACGCTGCGGCCGAAGCGGCTGCGGCGGAAGTTCTCCACGATGTCGGCCGCTGCCGCCGGGCCGAGGTCGGCGCCCAGCAGCAGCTCCTCCAGCTCTTCCAGCGCCTGGTCGTCCAGGGTGCGCTTGGCGAAGGCGGCGGTCAGGCCGCCGGTCAGCTTCTCGGTGGAGCGGGTGAGGCCGGCCTTGAGCTTGCCGAAGAAGCCGCCGAGCGCCATCAGGCCGCCTCCGCCCGCACGCCGGCGGCGTCGGCCGCCACCACCCGGGCCGGCAGCAGCGTGCCGGGGGCCGCTTGGAGGCGCACGGGGATGAAGTGCTCCGTGTGGCCGCGGCCGTCGCGCTCCGCCAGCACGCTGACCAGCTGGCCCAGCTGGGCGCGGTGAAAGGC
>CAXTNC010000059.1:15791-16431 GCA_964245495.1 uncultured Acetobacteraceae bacterium | reverse complement strand
ATCAGCAAGCTCAACGATCGGGTGTTGTAAGGCGACACTCCCGTCAGCAGCGCGACCGTGGTCACAAAAGGCCGGTGAAACCCGAAGTCCGCGAGCATTGAGGAGGACTGGCTGCGGTCCACGCTGGAGGCGACAAACAGGAATGCCAGGCAGGCGAACGCAAGGGCGCCGAAACGCCAGCCGTTCTCGCGCAGCAGGCTTCCCGCGGCTGCCGGCCGAGGCGGTCAGCATCCGCCCCGATCGCCTCCGCCAGGGATGCGGACACGGGCGCCCCCTCCTCGGCGGCGCGGATGGCCGGCGTCAGCAGGTCGGCCCAGGGCAGGGCGCCGTGCGCGCGGTGGAGCGCATCCAGCATGGCCACCGTGCCCGGCACGCCGACTGCGCCGCCTCCGGCCGGGGGCCGCGGCGTGGGCATCGCGCCGGCCGGGGCCGCCTCGCGGCCGTCCCAGCTGGTGACGTCGCGGGTGGCGGCCCCGTAATGCAGCAGCACGGAGCCGCCGCCGAGGCGCAGCAGCGCCGGGGTCAGCCACTGCGGGCCCGCGGTCTCGTTGACCAGCACGAGGTAGCGGATCGCGTCCTTGGCCGTGCGGATGCCGCCGGCCAGCTTGACCCCGACCCGGCGGGCGGGCGCGGGGGGGGT
>CAXTNC010000059.1:0-15781 GCA_964245495.1 uncultured Acetobacteraceae bacterium | reverse complement strand
GCGACCGCGGCGTCCGCGGCGGACCCGCCGGCGTGCAGCACCTGCATGGCCGCGTCGGTGGCGAGCGGGTTGCCCGTCACGGCGGCGCCGTGGTGCGCCTCCTCCGCCGCGCAAGCGCTGCGGGCGGCGGCGAGCAGGAGCAGCATGACGGCGCGGCGGTGGCGCATGGCGGTCCTTTCCGTGCGCTGCCGCCGTTGCCAGCCGCCTTGCGCCGCGGGAAGGTGCCGCCATGACCCTCACGAGGCAAGCGCGCGGGCAGGCGGCGCACGCGCGCGGGATGGGCGCGGAGGACGCGGCGTGCGCGGCCCTGGCCGCGGACGGCTGGACGGTGCTGGCCCGGCGGCTGCGCACGGCGGCCGGCGAGATCGACATCGCGGCCGGGCGGGACGGCGTGCTGGCGCTGGTGGAGGTGAAGGCGCGGCCGAGCCTGGCCGGCGCCGCCGGGGCGCTCGGGCCGCGGCAGCGGGCCAGGCTGCTTGCCGCGGGCGCGGTGGTCCTGGCGGAGCATCCGGACTGGGGGCCGGCCGGTATGAGGTTCGATGTGCTGGTGGTGGATGCCGCCGGGCGGGTGCGGCGGATCGCCGACGCGTTCCGGGACGAAGGCTGAGGTTGCCGAGCCGGACGGGCTGTCCTACGGGGGTACTTAAAAGGAGGGCAAGGCGGATTTGTTGGACACTGCGCTGCTCAGCCTGCTGCGTTGCGTCGGCTGCCGCTCCGGCGGCCTGCATGACGGTGGCACCATGCTGGAATGCCGCGGGTGCGGCCGCATCTATCCGGTCCAGGCCGAGATACCAGTCATGGTCAGCGACGCGGCAGCCGAGCGCGGCCCGCTGCTCGATCCGGATGGCGCGCGCGGCATGCTGCAAGCTCTGGACGTGCCGCTCGGCCCGGTGAACATGCTGCGCGCCCGCCGCGCCTCCGGCGCGCGCATCCGGCTGTGCGGCGGCGCGGGCGGGCGGCTGCTGGAAGACGGGCGCGTGCTGGCCGAGATTGGCCGGCCCCCGTCGCTGGTGCCGGCGGCAGGCGGAGGCGAGCCGAAGTGCGAGTGGCTGGGCGAGTATGTCCCGCGCGCCATGGTCCCCGGCGGGGAGCTGCTGGCCAACGTGTGGTTCCGCAACGCCGGCGAGGGCGTCATGCCCAGCTCCGGGGAGGGACGGGTGACGGTCGCCTGCCAGTGGGCGGACGGCGCCGGCGCTGCCCTGGCCGAGGACCTGCGCACCCCGCTGCCCGCCGAACTGTTGCCGGGCCGGGCGCTGACGCTGCCGGTGCGGATCAAGGCGCCGGAGGCTCCCGGCCGCTACACGCTCCTGCTCAAGCTGGCGCAGGAAGGCGTGCGCTGGCTGGAGCCTGCTTTGGGGCCGTTCTGCATCCAGGTCCGCGAGGGCGCGGGGTTCGCGCCGCCTGCCCACTGGGTGATCGGCGGCGATGCCCCGCAGGAGCGGGACCGCGACCGGGCCGTGGCGCTCATGCGAAGCTGGGTCGCCCGCTTCCTGCCGCCGCAGCCCCGCGTGCTCGAGATCGGCAACGGCGCCCGGCCGGCGGCCGCATCGGTGGCGGGCGCCTTCAACGTGGACGGCGACCTGCTCGCGTTGCAGCTGGGCCGCCTGGGCGCCGCCGTCCACGCCGCCTGCGCCGACCCGGCGGACCTGCCGTTCCCGGACGCCTGCTTCGACGCGGTCCTGTGCTTCGGATCGCTGCACGCCATGCCAGGGCCTGCCCAGGTGCTGCGGCGCTTGCGCGCGCACTTGCGGCCAGGCGGCTTCATCGGCCTGTTCTGCGAGCCGGTCGGGCAGATGTGGCCCGGCGCGCCCAGCCCGACGACGCTGGGCAGGCTGCGGCGCGGGTGCAACCCGCAAGGATTCAGCCTGGCGGAGTATGCGCTCATCTTCCAGACTGCCCGCCTCCGCGCGGCGGAGCTGGTGGTGGAGGGAGCTTCCTTGAAGGCGCGGCTGGAACCTGAGGGCGGCGATGCCTGACACCCACGGCCTGATCGCGCCGATCTCGGCAGCCGAGATCACGGACGAGATTTGGCTGGAAGTCGCCCGCCACCATGCCGGGGCAGCGCCGATGCGCAAGGCCGCGGAACAGGCGCGGCTCGCCAGCTCGCCGGTTGCGGTGCCCGCCGCCGTGCCGGCCCCGCTGCCGTTGCCTGCCCTGCTGGGGCTGGACGGCGCCGCCTTCATCGACGCCGCCTACGCCACGGTGCTGGGCCGCCTGGCGGACGAGGCCGGCACCGCGCATCTCGGGGCTGAGCTGTCCCGCGGGCGGAGCAAGATCGAGCTGCTTGGCGAGCTGCAGGCCAGCGACGAAGGCCGGCTGTCCGGCCGCGAGATCCAAGGCCTGCGCCGCCGCTACCTGGCCCGGCGCTTCTACCGCGTCCCCGTGATCGGGCCGCTTGCCCGCATCGCCACGGGGGCGCTGCGGCGGCTGGGCGTGTCCCGCGCGTTCGGCGCGCGCGACCGGCCGGACGTGGCGCTGCGGGCTGAGCTGGAGTCGCGCCTCGGCAGCTTCGAGGCGGCACTCGACAGCCGCCGCCGCGCGCTGGAGGAGCGGCTGGCTGAGCAGCAGGTGGCGTTGGAGCTGTCCACCCGGCGGCTGGCCGCGGTGCAGGCCGCGCAGGAGGAACTCGGGCGCAGGACGCTGGCAGCCATGGCCGAGCAGGGACGCCTGCTGGCCAGCCTGTCGGGCCAGAACGCCGGGTTCGCGCGCCAGCTCGTGGCGTTGGAGGACAGCGTGATCGACACGATGCTGGCCATGTCGGACAGCCTGGGCGGCCACGAAACCAGGTTGGAACGCGTCGAGGCCCGCGTGGGAGCCGTCGAAGGCAAGGTCGATCCGGCGGACGCGGCCGCCCGGATCGACGCGGCGGCGGGCGCGCTGCGGGCGGAGCTGGACGGGCGGCTGATCGCGGCGGAAACGGTGGCGGAGCAGAGCCGGCAGATCGCGGCGGACCAGCAGCGCCGCATCGGGCTGATCCTCCACGCCGTGCGCCACCCGCTGCCCCCGGCCGCGGAGGCGCAGGACGACCACGCGTTCGACGAGCTGTACCTGCAGTTCGAGGACCGCTTCCGCGGCACCCGGGACAGCGTCAGGGAACGCCAGCGCGCCTACCTGCCGCGGCTGCGGGAGGCGGGCGCCGGCACGCCAGCGCGGCCGGTGCTGGATTTGGGCGCTGGGCGGGGCGAGTTCCTGGAGCTGCTGCGCGAGGAGGGCTTGGCCGCCCGCGGCGTGGACGCCAGCGGCGCCATGGTGGCGCAGTGCCGCGCCGCCGGGCTGGACTGCACGGAAGCGGACGCGCTGAGCCACCTGGCGGCCCAGCCTGACGGCTCGCTGGGCGCCGTCACAGGGTTCCACATCATCGAGCACCTGCCGTTCAAGGTGATGGTGCGGATCATGGACGAAGCCTTGCGCGCCCTGGCGCCCGGCGGGCTGCTGGTCCTGGAGACGCCCAACCCCGCCAACTTGCTGACCGCCAGCCGCTACTTCCACCTCGACCCGACGCACCGCAACCCGCTGCCGTTCGAGACGGTCGCCATGGTGGCGGAGGCGCGCGGCTTCCCGGACCCGTTGATCCTTCAGCTGCACCCGATGACGGCGCGTTTCCCCGGCACGGACCGGCAGCTCGCCGGCGCGCTGGACCAGATTTTCCACGGCCCGCAGGATTACGCCCTGGTCGTCCGGCGACCCCCCTCTTGACTCGTTGAGATGAGGGTGGGGATCGCGACCGTGCAGGTGCCGTTCGTGCGCGGCGGCGCCGAGCTGCTGGCTGAAAGCTTGCAGGCCGCGCTGCGGGACGCCGGGCACCAGGCGGAGATCATCTCCATGCCGTTCAAGTGGTATCCGGCGGCCCGCGTGCCGGAGCACATGCTGGCGGCCCGGCTGATGCAGGTGGAGGAAAGCGTCGGCCAGCGCATCGACCGGCTGATCGGGTTGAAGTTCCCCGCCTACCTGATGCCGCACCGTTCCAAGCGGCTGTGGCTGCTGCACCAGCACCGCAGCGCCTATGATCTCTGGGACGCGCCGTTCTCCGACCTGCTGCACGCGCCGGACGGCGCGCATGTGCGCGCCGCCATCCGCGCCGCGGATGACGGGCTGCTGGGCGAGTGCGAGGCGCTTTATACCATCAGCCGCCCCGTCAGCGACCGCCTGCGCCGGTTCAACGGCCTGGACTCCGAGCCGCTGCACCATCCGCCGCCGGGGGCGGATCGGCTGCGGTCCGGCGCCTATGGCGACTACATCCTGTTCCCCAGCCGAGTGAACGAGAGCAAGCGCCAGCACCTGGCGGTCGAGGCGCTCGCCCTGGCGCGGGAAGGGGTGCGGCTGTGCTTCATCGGCGCGGGCGACGCGCCGGAGTACGAGCGCGCGCTGCGGGCGCGCTGCACGGCGCTCGGCCTGGACGGCCGGGTAGAATGGCGCGGCGCGGTGGGCGAGGCGGAGCGGCTGTCGCTGTACGCCGGGTGCCTGGCCGTCATGTTCCCGCCGCTGGAGGAGGATTACGGCTACGTGACGCTGGAAGCCATGCTGTGCGCCAAGGCGGTGCTGACGACGCAGGACGCCGGCGGGCCGCTGGAGTTCGTGGTGGACGGCCACAACGGCCTGGTCTGCCCCCCAACGCCGGAGGCGCTGGCGGCGGCGCTGGACCGGCTCTGGGCGCACCGGGCGCGCACGCAGGCCTTGGGGCGGGCCGGCTGCCAGCACTACGCGGACCTGCGGCTCGGCTGGCCGCAGGTGCTGGACCGCCTGCTCGGCTGATGCGGGTCGCGGTGGCCACGGCCCAGGCGCCGTTCATCCGGGGCGGCGCCGAGGCGCTGGCCGACGGCCTGTGCGGGGCGCTGCGGGCGGCCGGGCACGAGGCCGAGATCGTCAGCCTGCCGTTCAAATGGTATCCGCCGGCCGTCATCCCGCAGCAGATGCTGGCCTGGCGGCTGCTGGACCTGACGGAAAGCATGGGCACCCGCATCGACCGGGTGATCGGCCTCAAGTTCCCCGCCTACCTGCTGCCCCATCCGGACAAGGTGCAGTGGATCCTGCACCAGCACCGCAGCGCCTACGACCTGTGGGAGAAGCACTGGGGCGACCTGTACGGCCAGCCCGGCGGCCTGGAGGCGCGCGACGTGATCCGTGCCGCCGACACCCGCCTCCTTGGGGAGGCGCGCCGGGTGTTCGCCATCTCCCGCAACGTCGCCGCCCGGCTGAGCCACTACAACGGCATCGAGGCCGAGCCGCTGTACCATCCCCCGCCCCTGGCGGACCAGTATCGTTCCGGCGACCATGGCGGCTACCTGCTGATGCCCAGCCGGCTGAACGGCCCCAAGCGGCAGGACCTGGTGGTGGAGGCGCTCGGCCGCACCCGGCAGCCGGTGCGCGTCGTGTTCATGGGCGCCGCCGACAACCCGGCCTATGCCGAGGGCGTGGTGGCCCGCGCGGAAGCCATCGCACCGGGCCGCGCCGCGTGGCTGGGCGGCGTGCCGGACGCGCGCAAGGTCGAGCTGCTGGCCGGCGCGCTGGCCGTGCTGGTGCCGCCGCTGGACGAGGACTACGGCTACGTGACGCTGGAAGCCATGCTGTCGTCCCGCGCCGTCATCACCTGCACCGACTCCGGGGGGCCGCTGGAGTTCGTGGAGCACGGCCGCAACGGCCTGGTGTGCCTTTCCGACCCGGCGGCGCTGGCGGACGCCATGGACACGCTGTGGGCCGACCGCGCCCAGGCCCGCGCGCTGGGAGCCGAGGGCCTGGCGCATTACCATTCGCTCGGGCTGAGCTGGGAGCACGCCGTGCAATGCCTGCTCGGCTGAACCTGTTCTCGCCGTTGCCGCCCGTCCCCAGCGAGATCGGCAACCACACGCTGACGGTGGCCGCCGCCCTGCGCGAGGTGGCGGAGGTGGCCTTGTGGACGCCGCAGGCCGAAACGCCGGATACCGGGCTGGACCTGCCCGTGGTCCAGTACGACCCGGCGGCGATGGACTGGCCCCGCCTGAACCGGGCGGACGCCAACATCTACAACCTCGGCAACAACGCGACCTTCCACCGCGCCATCTTCGACGTGGCCCGCCAGGCGCCGGGCATCCTGGTGCTGCACGACACCCGGCTACAGCACTTCTTCGCCCGCTACTCCGAGACCCCGGGCGCCGGCCGCGCCTTCTACCTGGACGCCATGCGCCGCTGCCACGGCCCGCAGGCCATGGCGGACGCGCAGCGCTGGCTGGCGGGCGAGGCGACGCTGGACGAGCTGGTGGAGCGCTACCCGATGGCCCTGGCCGGGCTGGACCCGGCGCTCGCCGCCGTGGTGCACAACCGCGGGGAGCAGCAGGCGCTGGCCGCGCAGACCCGGGTGCCGGTGGCCTACCTGCCGCTCGCGTTCAAGGCCGGGCCGCCGCCGGAGCGCGGGCCGCCCAACAGCACGCTTCGGCTGGTCGTGTTCGGCTTCCTGGGGCCGAACCGGCGGCTCGGCCCCATCCTGGACGTGATCGCGGCCCTGCCGGACCCCGAGGTGCGGCTGGACATCTATGGCGGGCTGGACGATCCGGACCCGATTGACCGGCAGATCGCGACGCTCGGCCTGGTCGGCCGCGTCCGCCGCCACGGCTTCGTCCCGGCAGCCGAGCTGCAAGGCGCCCTGGCCCGCGCCGACCTGGCGATCAACCTGCGCTACCCCTCCATGGGGGAAGCGTCCGCCAGCCAGCTGCGCATCTGGGACGCTGGCCTTCCCTCCGTCGTCACCCGCACCGGCTGGTATGCGACGTTGCCGGACGATGCGGTGTTCTTCGTGGAGCCGGAGCGGGAGGCCGAGACGTTGCGCACTCACCTGGAGGCGCTGCGGCGCGACCCCGCCCGGTTCCGCGCCGCAGGCCAGCGCAGCCGGGCGCTGCTGGAGGAGCAGCACGCGCCGGCCGGCTACGCCCATGGCCTGCTGGATTTGGCAGGCCAGATGCCGGCGTTGCATGCCCGGCGGGAGGCGATCGACCTGTCCCGCCTGGCGGCCACGGCGCTGCTGGGCCTGACGGACGCGGCCGGCATCGCGCTGTGCGCCAGCCAGGTCGCCGCCGCTGTGGACGGGCTGACCCGGCGGCGGTGATGGCATCGCGCGCGGGCCGCGCCTATCCTGCCGCATCAGCTCGGAAGGATCGCCGATGGAACTGAAGCGCGCGAATGCGGCACGGCCTGGCGCGCGGCCCGGCGGGCGCGTGCTGGCGGACGCGCTGGTGGCGCAGGGCATCGACCACGTGTTCGCCGTGCCGGGCGAGAGCTACCTGGACGTGCTGGACGGGCTGTACGCCGTGCGCGACCGCCTCCGCCTCATCACCTGCCGCTTCGAGGCCGGAGCGGTCAACGCAGCCGAGGCGTACGGCAAGCTGACCGGCCGGCCCGCCGCCGCCATGGTCACCCGCGGCCCGGGCGCCTGCCACGGCGCCATCGGCGTGCACATCGCGGGGCAGGACAGCACGCCGCTGCTGCTGTTCATCGGCCAAATCCCCTTTGCCGAAACCGACCGCGAAAGCTTCCAGGAGGTGGACTACCGCCGCATGTTCGCCCCGCTGGCCAAGTGGGTGACGCAGATCGACGACGCGGCCCGCATCCCGGAGATCGTGGCGCACGCGGTGGACGTGGCGACCACCGGCCGTCCCGGCCCCGTGGTGGTGGCACTTTCCGAGGAGATGCAGAAGGAGCTGGTGGACGTGCCGGACATCGGCCCCGCGCCCGTTACCCGCCCGCAGCCGGACCCGGCGGCGATGGAGGCGCTGGGCCGCCTGCTCGCCGCCGCGCGCAAGCCGCTCGCCATCCTGGGCGGCGGCGGCTGGACCCCGCACGGCCGCGCCGCCATCCACCGCTTCCTCACCGCGCACGACATCCCCGTGGCCGTCAGCTTCCGGCGCCAGGCGCTGTACGACGGCACGCTGCCGAACTACGCCGGGGACTTGGGCGTGGGACCCGACCCGGCGCTGGTGGCGCACGTGCGGGAGGCCGACTTGATCCTCGCGATCGGCACCCGGCTGGGCGAGGCGGTGACGCAAGGCTACACCCTGTTCGACCCGGCACGCGCCCCCGTCGTGCACGTCCACCAGGACGGAGCCGAGATCGGCCGCGTGTTCCGCCCGCAGTTAGGCATCGCCTCAGACCTCAACGCCTTCGCGGCGGCCGCTGCGGCGCTGCCAGCGGGTGAAATCCCGTGGCATGGCTGGACCGCGGAACTGCGGGCAACCCGGGAGGCGGGGCGGGAGCCGCCGGACACCGCGCATCCGCTCAACACCGCCGCCGTCATGCGCGAGCTGGAGCGGCTGCTGCCGCCGGATGCGGTCTGCACCTGCGATGCCGGCAACTTCGCCGGCTGGCCGCAGCGCTTCCTCAACTTCGGCCCCGGCCAGCGATTCCTCGGCCCGACCAACGGCGCCATGGGCTATGCCGTGCCGGCCGCGGTTGGCGTCAAGATCGCCTTTCCGGACCGCATGGCGGTGGCGTTCGTGGGCGACGGCGGGTTCCTGATGACGGGGCAGGAGATCGCCACCGCCTTCCACCACGGCGTGGCGCCGATCGTGCTGGTGTTCAACAACCAGATGTACGGCACGATCCGCATGCACCAGGAGCGCAGCTACCCCGGCCGCGTGTCCGGCACGGCGCTGACCAACCCGGATTTCGCCCGCTTGATCGAGGCGTTCGGCGGCCACGGCGAGACGGTGGCGGAAACCGCCCAGTTCGCCCCCGCCTGGCGCCGCGCCGTGGCGAGCGGCCGCCCGGCGGTGATCGAGCTGGTGGTGGACCCGGAGCAGATCACCACCCGCGCCACGGTGGCGCAGCTGCGCGCCGGGGCAGGGGCGGCGAAGCCGGCGGCGGCCAAGCCGGACCGGCCGGCGATGGCGCACCCGCGGGCGAAGCGGTGAGAACGCAGGTGATGGATTTTCTGGCCCGTGCTATCGCCGCCGCATGAGCGGTCCTGCAAGCTCCGATTTTGCTTCGATCGTCCGCCAGCAACGTCAGCTCTTGGCGGACTTGCGAAGCATGCGCGACGACATCGCGGTGCTGACGGCCATCGCCATGCGTCAGGATGGCACGCTTGCGGCGCTGCTGACCGAGATGAGGAACCAAGCCCCATGAAACGCACGATCACCGCGCTCGCGTTCTGCGCCGCCGCGGCGCACGCCCAACCCGCGCCTGACGTGAACTTCGGGTTCGACGTGGCCGGCATGGACCAGGCCGCCGTGCCGGGGAACAACTTCTTCGGCTACGCCAACGGGCGCTACGTGGACCAGCTCACGATCCCGGCCGACAAGACCAGCTACGGCACCTTCAACAAGCTCGCGGACCTGGCTGAGCAGCAGGTGCATGCGCTGCTGACCGAAGCCGCCGCCGGCGGCCCGCAGCAAACGCCGGCGCAGGCCAAGGTCGGCGCGTTCTTCACCGCCTACATGAACGCCGACGCGGTCGAGCAGCGCGGCCTGGCGCCGGTGCAGCCCTACCTCGCGGCGATCCAGGGCGCGGACAGCAAGCAGGCTTTGGCCGCGCTGATGGGGCAGGCGCCCAAGTCGTTCTACGCCTCCTTGTTCCACCTCAACCTCGACCCCGACGCGAAGGACCCGACGCGCTACGCCGTCAGCCTGGAGCAGGCCGGGCTGGGCCTGCCCGACCGCGATTACTATCTCACGCCCGAGCACGCCGAGCAGCTGGCCCGCTACACGGACCACGTCGCCAACATGCTGGACATGGCGGGCTGGCCGGACGCCCCGGCCACGGCGAAGGCTGTTGTCGCGTTCGAGACGGAGATCGCCAAGGCAAGCTGGGCCCGCGAGGACCAGCGCGACCCGGACCGCACCTACAACCCGCTCAGCCCGGCGGCGCTGGCCCAGGCGGCGCCCGGCTTCGACTGGCCCTCGTTCCTGGCGGCGGCGGACATTCCCGCGCAGGACTACGTCGTGCTGTCCGAGAACACCGCCATCGCCGCCATCGCCAAGCTGGCAGGCGAGGCGGACCTGCCGACGCTGAAGGGCTGGGAAGCGTTCCACGTCCTGTCCGATGCCGCGCCATACCTGCCGGCCGGGTTCGTGGATGCATCGTTCGCGTTCAACGATTCCTACCTGAAAGGCGTGCCGGCCAACGCCGAGCGGTGGAAGCGCGCGCTGCGGGCCTCCAACCGGCAGCTCGGCGAGGCAGTCGGCCAGCTTTACGTGGAGCGGCACTTCCCGCCCGACTCGATGGCCAAGATGGAGCAGCTGACGCAGGACGTGAAAGCCGCCTACCGCGCCCGGCTGGCCGCGAACGGCTGGATGGCGCCCGAAACCCGCGACAAGGCGGTCGCCAAGCTGGATGGCATGGCCACGCAGATCGGCTATCCCCGCAAATGGCGGGACTACAGCGCCTACGATATCCGGGCTGACGACCTGTTCGGCAACATGGAGCGCGGCTGGAGCTTCAACTGGCATCGCCAGCTGGCCCGCCTCGGCGCCAAGGTGGACCGCGACGAGTGGGACATGACGCCGCAAACGGTCAACGCCTACAACGACCCCAGCTTCAACGAGATCGTGTTCCCCGCCGCCATCCTGCAGCCGCCCTTCTTCGACCCGGCGGCGGACCCGGCAGTCAACTACGGCGCGATCGGCGGCGTGATCGGCCACGAGATGACGCACAGCTTCGACGACGAAGGCCGCAAGTTCGACGCGGAAGGCCGCCTGAGCAACTGGTGGACCGCCGCCGACATCGAGAAGTTCGACGGGCTGGCTGCCAAGCTCGGCGCGGAGTTCGCCGCCATGCAGCCGCTGCCCGGCGCGCACATCAACCCCAAGCTCACCATGGGCGAGAACATCGCCGACCTTGGCGGGCTGACCTTGGCGCTGGACGCCTACCACGCTTCCCTGCACGGCGCCGCCGCCCCGGTGATCGACGGGCTGAGCGGCGACCAGCGGGTGTTCCTCGGCTGGGCGCAGGTGTGGCGGGCCAAGGAGCGGCCGGAAGCGGAGCGGCAGGCGCTGCTCACCGACCCGCACTCGCCGCCAAGCGCGCGAGTGAACGGGCCGGCGCCGAACATCGACGCGTGGTACGGCGCGTTCGGGGTCAAGCCCGGTGATGCGCTGTTCATCAAGCCGGAAGATCGCGTCCGCATCTGGTAGCAGCTGCCGTGGACCAAGCGTTTCCGCCTGCCGGCAGCATCACCCGGACCTTGCTGCCGTTCGCGCTGATCGTGTTCCTCGGCTACGCGGCCGTCGGCATCCCGCTCGCCACGCTGCCGCTGCAGGTGCATGACGGGATGGGCTGCAGCACCACGGTCGTGGGCTTGGCGATGGGTCTCGCCCCAGCTGTCACGCTGCTGACCCGGCAAGCCGCCGGGCGGCTTGCGGACCGGCGCGGCCCGAAGATCGGCGTGCTGGCCGGGCTGCTGACGGCGGCGTCGAGCGGCGTCGCCTACCTGGCCGCCACCGCGTTGCCGCCGGGTCCGGGGCTGGCCGCGCTGTTGGCCGGGCGGGTGCTGCTGGGGCTGGGGGACAGCCTGTTCACGACGGCCATCGCGTCCTGGACGGTGAGCCGGGTCGGCCCGCACCATGCCGGGCGGGCGATGTCGTGGGTCGGCATCGCGATGTACGGCGCGCTCGCGGTGGGCGCGCCGCTCGGGGCGGCCCTGGGGTCGTTTGGATTTGGCATCGTGTCCGCCGTGGTGGCGGCCGGGCCGTTGCTCGGCGTCCCGGTGGCGCTGGCGTTGACGGGGCTGCCTGCCGTCACGGCCCGGCGTGCGCCGCTCTCCGGCGTGCTCGGCGCGATGTGGCCGCCGGGGCTGGGCATGGTGCTCGCGTCCGGCGGCTTCGGCACGGTCGCGGCCTTCCTGGCGCTGCGCTACGAGGCGCGCGGCTGGTCCGGCGCCGGGCTGGCGCTGACTGGGTTCGGCACGGTTTACATCCTGTCCCGCCTGTTGTTCGCGGGCCTGCCGGACCGGGTGGGCGGCATCCGCGTGGCCATGGCGTGCCTCGTGGTGGAAGCGGCCGGGCTGGCGCTGATCGCGGCCGCTGCGTCGCCGGCGGCGGCGTTCGCGGGCACGGCGCTGACCGGGCTGGGCTACTCGATGGTGTTCCCTGCGCTGGGCGTGGAGGTGGTGCGCCGGGTGCCGGCGGCGAGCCGGGGCGTGGCGCTGGGCGCGTTCCTCGCGTGCTTCGACCTGGGGCTGGGCGCGGCGGGGCCGGTGATGGGACTGGTCGCGTCCGGGCGCGGGCTGCCGGCGGCGTTCGCGGCGGCGTCGGGTGCGGCGCTGCTGTCCTTGGCGCTGGTCTGGTTCACCCGTGTCCGCGGCTGATGTGGCGCCCGCGTCAGCTCCTGGAGTCGCAGAGCCACATCGTCTCCCTCCGCTCCATGCGGTCCAGTTCAGCGAACACCAGCATTGGAACTGTTTCTCGGCCCGGCGGCGCCGAAGCTGCGCACCGCCACGCAGCTGTTGCAGCATCGGGGCGGCAACACGCCTTGCTCGACGCCATTTCCTTGCCCGGCGCGTTCCTGGTTGAAAGCTCCCACGGCCTGGCCACGGCGCGCGCCGAAGCGGGCATGCCGGTCGCGGCCACCGCTTTCAGGCATCCCGTGCTAAGCCATGCCTTCCATGCGCGACGCGATCCAGGACCATCATGAGCCACAACACATTCGGCGCCCTGTTTCGCGTGACCACCTGGGGCGAGAGCCACGGGCCGGCGATCGGCTGCGTGGTGGACGGCTGTCCCCCGCGCATTCCGCTAAGCGAGGCGGACATCCAGCCCTGGCTGGACCAGCGGCGGCCCGGCCAGTCCCGCTTCACGACCCAGCGCCAGGAGCCGGACGCGGTGCGCATCCTGTCCGGCGTGTTCGAGGGCGTCACCACGGGAACGCCGATCGCGTTGCAGATCGACAACGTGGACCAGCGCTCCCGGGACTACGGCGCCATCGCGGAGCAGTTCCGCCCGGGCCACGCCGACGTCGCCTACGCCATGAAGTACGGCGTGCGGGACCACCGCGGCGGCGGCCGCAGCTCGGCGCGCGAAACCGCGATGCGGGTCGCTGCGGGCGCCATCGCACGCAAGGTGATCGGAGGCGTCGCGGTCAGGGGGGCGATGGTGCAGCTGGGGCCGCACCGGATCGACCGCGCGCGCTGGGACTGGGACGAGGTGGGCCGCAACCCGTTCTTCTGCCCGGACCGCGGTGCGGCCGAAGCATGGGCCGGGGTGCTGGATGGCGTGCGCAAGGCCGGCTCCTCCCTCGGCGCCGTGATCGAGGTCACGGCCAGCGGCGTTCCGTCCGGCCTGGGCGCCCCGCTGTACGGCAAGCTCGACGCCGACATCGCGGGCGCCCTGATGAGCATCAACGCCGTGAAAGGCGTCGAGATCGGCGACGGGTTCGCGGCGGCGGAACTGCGCGGCGAGGACAACGCCGACGAGATGCGCATGGAGGGCGGCCATGTCCGCTTCGGTTCCAACCATGCGGGCGGCGTGCTGGGCGGCATCGCCACGGGGCAGGACGTCGTGGCCCGTTTCGCGGTGAAGCCGACCAGCTCGATCCTGCGCCCCGTGCGCAGCGTGAACGCTTCCGGCGAGGAGGTGGACGTGGTCACCCGCGGGCGGCACGACCCGTGCGTGGGCATCCGCGCGGTCCCGGTCGGCGAGGCGATGCTGGCCTGCGTGCTGGCCGACCACCTGCTGCGCCACCGGGCGCAGATTCCGGACGCCGAGGCGGGCCGTGCGCAGCGGCTGGACCCGGCGGCTCAGGCCACCGCCTGACCGCACCTTTTCCACTGGCGCCAAAGGGCAATGCCATGGCCAAGACCAAGATCTGCGGCATCAACAGCCCGGCTGCATTCGACGCGGCAGCCGAGACGGGCGCGGATTGGATCGGCTTCGTGTTCTTCCCAGCCTCGCCGCGCGCCGTCACGCCAGCGGAGGCGGCCTCGCTTTCCGGCCGGGCGCAGGGCGGACCCAGCCGCGTCGGGCTGTTCGTCGATCCTGACGATGCGGCCATCTCCCGTGTCCTGGACGCAGTGGCGCTCAATGCCTTGCAGCTCTATTGCAGCCCGGAACGGGTCACGGCCATCGCCCGGCGGTTCGGCCTGCCCGCTTGGCACGCGCTCGGGATCGGCGGTCCCGGCCAGTTGCCCAAGGCGGCTGGCGCGGCGTCCTTGGTGCTGATCGAGGCCAAGCCCGATCCTGGGGCAAGCCTGCCCGGCGGCAACGGCACCCAACTGGATTGGTCGGTGCTCGCCGGCTTCCGGCCCTCCTATCCGTGGATGCTCGCGGGCGGCTTGACCCCGGGGACGGTGGCGGCGGCGATCCGGGCGAGCGGCGCCCCCGCCGTCGATGTTTCGTCGGGCGTGGAGCGCGCGCGGGGCGTCAAGGACCCCGCGCTGATCCGCAGCTTCATCGAGGCGGCCCGCGCGGCCTGACGGAGCTTGCCCGACATGACATCCAGCCTGACCATCGTCCCGCCCGGACGCCCCTTGCGCGGCGCGGTGTCGCCGCCGGGTTCGAAGAGCATCACCAACCGGGCGCTGCTGCTGGCGGCGCTGGCGCAGGGAACGAGCCGCCTGTCCGGCGCGCTGGAAAGCGACGACACGCGTTTCATGGCCGGGGCGCTGCGGCGCATGGGCGTGGCGGTCGAGCAGCCGGAGGCCTCGGTCTTCGTCGTCACGGGGACCGGGCGCCTGCGCGCGCCGAGCGGGCCGCTGTTCCTGGGCAATGCCGGCACGGCCACGCGGTTCCTGACGGCCGCCGCCATCCTCGCGGACGGCCCGGTGGTGGTCACGGGCGATGCGCACATGCAGCGCCGCCCCATCACGCCGCTGCTGGACGGGCTGCGGAGCCTGGGCGCCACCGTGGAGGCCCCGACCGGATGCCCTCCGGTGATCGTGCAGGGGCAGGGCGGGTTCGGCGGCGATGCCGTGGCCATCGACGCCGGGCTGTCCAGCCAATACGCCTCGGCGCTGCTCATGGTGGCGGCATGCGGCCAGCGGCCGGTCCGGGTCGGCCTGATGGGCAACGCCATCGGCGGGCGCGGCTACATCGACCTCACGGTCGCGGTCATGCGCAGCTTCGGCGCCGCGGTCGAGCCGCTGGGGGAAGGCGCATGGCTGGTGCGCCCCGGCGGCTACCGCGCCGCCAACTTGCACGTGGAGCCTGACGCCTCGGCCGCCACGTACCTGTGGGCGGCGGAGGCGCTGACCAGCGGCGCCATCGACATCGGCACGCCAGCCAACGGCTTCACGCAGCCGGACGCGGGCGCGCACGCCCTGATCCGGTCATTCCCCCGCATGTCCCCCGTGATCGACGGCTCCCAGATGCAGGACGCGGTGCCGACCTTGGCCGCGATGGCCGTGTTCAACGAGCGGGCCGTCCGCTTCACCGGCATCGCGAACCTGCGGGTCAAGGAATGCGACCGGGTCGCGGCGATGGCGGCCGAGTTGTCCCGCCTTTCGCCCGGCTTGGCCGTCGAGGATGGCGACGACCTGGTCGTGACCCCGGCGCCGGCGTCCAGCCTGCATCCTGCGCGCATCAGCACCTACTCGGACCACCGCATCGCGATGAGCATGGCGCTGGTGGGGCTGCGGGCGCCGGGGGTGACCATCCTGGACCCGGGCTGCGTGGCCAAGACCTACCCGGGGTTCTGGCGCGACTTGGCCAGCTTGGGCGTGGCGCTGAGGGAAGGGGAGGGCTGAGAGCCGGCATGCCGGAGGGCAGCCCATGTGGCACCCGGCTTGCAGCGTCCATGGCGAACCGACGAACCGGACATCGCAATGCTCAATGCCAGCTTCTCGATTTCCGCCAGTGCGCCCCCGCCAGCCCCGGCAGCCCCGGCC
>CAXTNC010000058.1:0-16717 GCA_964245495.1 uncultured Acetobacteraceae bacterium | reverse complement strand
CGCCGTTCTTCACCAACTACCGCCCGCAGTTCTACTTCCGCACCACGGACGTGACGGGTGTGGTCAAGCTGCCGGAAGGCACCGAGATGGTGATGCCTGGCGACAACGTGTCGATGGACGTGGAGCTGATCGCGCCGATCGCCATGGACGAGGGGCTGCGCTTCGCCATCCGCGAGGGCGGCCGGACGGTGGGCGCCGGCGTCGTCGCCAGCATCCAGAAGTAAGCGGCCCCAGGGCCGCGGAACGAGAAAGAGTTATGGACAACCAGAACATACGCATTCGCCTGAAGGCGTACGATCACCGCGTGCTGGACAATAGCACGCGGGAGATCGTGAACACGGCGAAGCGTACCGGCGCCAGGGTCCGCGGCCCGATCCCGTTGCCGACGCACATCGAGCGGTTCACGGTCAACCGCTCGCCCCACGTGGACAAGAAGAGCCGCGAGCAGTTCGAGATACGGACCCATCGCCGCCTCCTCGACATCGTCGAGCCTACGCCGCAGACGGTCGACGCGCTGATGAAGCTCGACCTCGCCAGCGGCGTGGACGTTGAGATCAAGCTGTAAGGACGGGACGATGCGAACCGGTTTGATCGCCAAGAAGCTGGGCATGACGCGCCTGTTCCAGGAGGACGGCACCCACGTCCCGGTCACAGTGCTGCACCTGGACAGCGTGCAGGTGGTCGACGTGCGGACGCGGGAGCGGGACGGCTACACGGCTGTGCAGCTCGGCTGGGGCCGCGCCAAGGTGAAGAACGTCACCCAGCCCAACAAGGGCCACTACGCCCGGCTCAAGGTGGAGCCGAAGCAGCGACTGCGCGAGTTCCGGGTGGACGCCGACGCAGTGCTGGAAAGCGGTGCCACCCTGTCCGCCGCGCATTTCGTCGTCGGCCAGATGGTTGACGTGTGCGGCGTCACCAAGGGCAAGGGCTTCGCCGGCGGCATGAAGCGGTGGAACTTCCGCGGCCTGGAAGCCTCGCACGGCGTCTCGGTCAGCCACCGTTCCCACGGCTCGACCGGCAACCGACAGGACCCGGGCAAGACGTTCAAGAATAAGAAGATGGCAGGGCATCTCGGCGTCGAGCGGGTCACCACCCTGAACCTGCGCATCGCCGGCCTGGACGCCGACAAGGGCCTGCTGATGGTGCGCGGCGCAATCCCCGGCAGCAAGGGCGAGTTCGTGACGATCCGCGATGCGGTCAAGAAGGCGCGGCACGCCGACGCCCCGTTCCCGGCCGGGTTGAAGCAAGCCGCCGAGCCGGCCGCGGAGACGACCGATGCAGGTTGACGTCATTACGCTGGACAACATCTCGGCCGGCCGGCACGAGCTGCCGGACGCGTACTTCGCCCAGTCCCCGCGGGCCGACATCATGGCGCGCGTCGTGCACTGGCAGTTGGCCAAGCGCCGCGCCGGCACGCACAGCACCAAGGGCATGGGCGAGGTGTCCGGCACCACCAAGAAGCCGTACAAGCAGAAGGGCACCGGCAACGCCCGCCAGGGCAGCCTGCGCGCGCCGCAGTTCCGCACCGGCGGCCGGGTGCACGGGCCGGTCAGCCGGGACCATGGTTACGACTTGCCCAAGAAGGTCCGCCGCCTCGGCCTGATCAGCGCGCTGTCCCAGAAGCAGGCCGAAGGCAAGCTGGTGGTGCTCGACGCGGCGAGCGGCGGCGATGGCAGGACCAAGGCGCTGAAGGCCAAGCTGGGTGCGCTGGGCTGGACCTCCGTGCTGGTGATGGACCGCGAGATCGAGGCAAGCTTCCTGCGCGCCGCGGCCAACCTGCACCGTGTGGACGCCCTGCCCACGGCGGGTGCCAACGTGTACGACATCCTGGGTCACGACGTGCTGGCGATCACCACCGCCGGCCTGGAGGCCCTGGCGCTCCGGCTGGGCGGCGCTGAACAGATTGAAGGAGCCGCGGCATGAGCGCCGCCCAAGTGCTGGCTGCCCGCAAGAAGGCGGCCACCATGTCCCGCGAAACGATGTACACCATCATCCGGGCGCCGGTCATCACCGAGAAGGCCACCATGCTGGGCGACAAGAACCAGGTCGTGTTCAGCGTCGCCTTGGAAGCCACCAAGCCCGAGATCAAGGCTGCCGTGCAGGCGCTGTTCGGCGTCACGGTGCTCGGCGTCAACACGCTGGTGCAGAAGGGCAAGACCAAGCGCTTCCGTGGCCGTCCCGGCGTCCGCTCCGACGTCAAGAAGGCGATCGTGCAACTGACGCCGGGGGAGTCGATCGACTTCTCCGCGCGCATCGCGTGAGGCACCGGCGATGGCGTTGAAGAACTACAATCCCGTCACCCAGAGCCTGCGCGGCACGGTGCTGATCGACCGCAGCGAGCTGTACAAGGGCAAGCCGGTCAAGACCCTCACCGAGGGCAAGAGCAAGTCGGGCGGGCGCAACAACCACGGCCGCATCACCAGCTTCTTCCGCGGCGGCGGGCACAAGCAGTCCTATCGCTTCGTCGATTTCAAGCGGCGCAAGTTTGGCGTGCTCGGCAATGTCGAGCGGCTGGAGTACGACCCGAACCGCTCGGCGTTCATCGCCCTGGTGCGGTATGCCGACAACGAGCTGGCCTACATCCTGGCGCCGCAACGCCTCAAGGCGGGCGACGCCGTGATCGCCGGGCCGAAGGTGGACATCAAGCCCGGCAACGCGATGCCGCTGGCGGCCATCCCGGTCGGCACCATCATCCACAACATCGAGATGAAGGTCGGCGCCGGCGGCAAGATGGCGCGCGCCGCGGGCACCTTCGCCCAGCTCGTGGGCAAGGACGCCGGCTACGCGCAGATCAAGCTGACCTCCGGCGAGCTTCGCGTCGTGCGCGCCGAGTGCATGGCGACCGTCGGCGCCGTGTCCAACCCGGACAACCAGAACCAGTCGCTCGGCAAGGCCGGGCGCAACCGCTGGCTGGGCCGCCGCCCGCACAACCGCGGCGTGGTGATGAACCCGGTGGACCATCCGCACGGCGGCGGCGAGGGCCGCACCTCCGGCGGACGGCATCCGGTGACGCCGTGGGGCAAGCCGACCAAGGGCTACAAGACCCGCGCCAACAAGCGGACCGACCGCCTGATCATCCGGCGCCGTCCGAAGGGGAAGCACTGACATGGCACGCTCCGTCTGGAAAGGCCCGTTCGTGGACGGGTACCTCCTGGGCAAGGCCGAGGCGTCCAAGGCGTCGGGCCGCAACGAGATCATTAAGATTTGGTCGCGCCGCTCGACCATCCTGCCGCAATTCGTCGGGCTGACCTTCGGCGTCTACAACGGCCGCAAGTTCCTGCCGGTGCAGGTCAACGAGAACATGGTCGGCCACAAGTTCGGCGAGTTCTCGCCGACCCGCACGTTCACCAGCCACTCGGCGGACAAGAAGGCGAAGCGCGGATGAGCAAGCCGAAGCATCCCCGCAGCCTGGCCGAAACCGAAGCGCAGGCCGTGCTCAGCAACGTCCGCGTCAGCCCGCGCAAGCTGAACCTGGTGGCGGGCATGATCCGCAACCTGCCGGCCGGGCAGGCGGTGGCGACGCTGACCTTCAGCAAGCGCCGCATCGCCCAGCAGGTCCGCAAGACGCTGGAAAGCGCCATCGCCAACGCGGAGAACAACCATCAGCTGGACGTGGACCAGCTGGTCGTGACGCGGGCGGAGGTCGGCAAGTCGATCGTCATGAAGCGCTTCATGGCCAAGGGCCGTGGCCGGTCCTCCCGCATCGAGAAGTGGTTCAGCCACATCAAGATCGTCGTCGCCGAGAAGCAGGTGGCAGCGCCCGCCGCCCCCCGGAAGGAAGCTGCGTAATGGGTCACAAGGTCAATCCGATCGGCCTGCGTCTCGGCATCAACCGCACCTGGGACAGCCGCTGGTACGCCGGCAGCGACTATGCCCGGCTGTTGCTGGACGACACCAAGCTGCGCGCATACTTGCGCAAGCGCCTGTCCGGCGCCGGGGTGTCCCGCGTGGTGATCGAGCGCCCGGCCAAGAAGCCGCGCGTGACCATCTATGCCGCGCGGCCCGGCGTGGTGATCGGCAAGAAGGGCCAGGATATCGAGGGGCTTCGCAAGGAGTTGCAGAAGATGTCCAAGGTCGAGGTCACCCTCAACCTAGTCGAGATTCGCAAGCCCGAGATCGACTCCGTCCTGGTGGCGGAGAACATCGCCCAGCAGCTTGAGCGCCGGGTCGCGTTCCGCCGCGCGATGAAGCGGGCGGTGCAGTCCGCCATGCGGCTGGGCGCGCAGGGCATACGCATTGACTGCGGCGGCCGCCTCGGCGGCGCGGAGATCGCCCGCACCGAGTCCTACCGCGAGGGCCGGGTGCCGAGGCACACCTTGCGGGCGGACATCGACTACGGCACCGCGACCGCCAAGACGACGTACGGCACCTGCGGCGTCAAGGTCTGGATATTCAAGGGCGAAATCTTGGCGCATGACCCGGCGTCGCAAGACCGCCGCGCGGCCGAGCAAGCGCCGCAACGCTGAGGACGGACGACCATGCTTTCTCCCAAGCGGACCAAGTACCGCAAGGCCCACAAGGGCCGCATCCACGGCCTCGCCAAGGGCGGCACGGCGCTGAACTTCGGCGCCTTCGGCCTCAAGGCGCTGGAGCCGGACCGGGTGACGGCGCGGCAGATCGAGGCTGCGCGGCGCGCCATCACGCGTTCCATGAAGCGTGCCGGGCGCGTGTGGATCAGGATTTTCCCGGACGTGCCGGTGTCCACCAAGCCGGCCGAGGTGCGCATGGGCTCCGGCAAGGGCAGCCCGGAGTTCTGGGTTTGCCGGGTCAAGCCGGGCCGCATCATGTTCGAGATCGACGGCGTGTCCAACGAGCTGGCGCGGGCGTCCCTGGCGCTGGGCGCCGCCAAGCTGCCGATCAAGACCAAGTTCATCGCCAGGCTCGGGGAGGGTTGACGATGGCCAAGGCAGCCGACATCCGCGCCAAGACGGCCGACGAACTCGGGACCATGCTGCTCGACCTGCGCAAGGAGCAGTTCAACCTGCGGTTCCAGCGGGCGACGGGCCAGAACGAGGGCATCGGGCAGGTCAAGAAGGTGCGCCGCGACATCGCGCGCGTGAAGACCATCATGGCGGAGCACAAGCGCTCCGCCTCGGCGGGGTCCAAGACCCTCGCCGTTGCGAAGTAAGGAGAAGGGCGATGCCAAGGCGCGTCCTGACGGGCAGGGTGACCAGCGACAAGATGGACAAGACCATCACGGTGCTGGTCAACCGGCGGATCATGCATCCGCTCTACAAAAAGTTCATCCGGCGCTCGAAGAAGTACGCCGCCCATGACGAGGCCAACGTGTGCGTCGAGGGCGACACGGTGCGGATCATCGAGTGCCCGCCGATCAGCAAGCGCAAGACGTGGACCTTGCTCGAGCGCAATGGCGAGCTGGTTGGCGATCTGGCGCCGGACGTGGCGGCCACGGCCGAGGCGCACCACGACGCGCCCGTGCAGGTTTAGGGGCGGGTAGATGATCCAGGTCGAATCCAATCTCGACGTCGCCGACAATTCCGGCGCGCGCCGCGTGCAGTGCATCAAGGTGCTAGGCGGGTCCAAGCGCAAGACGGCTTCCGTGGGCGACGTGATCGTCGTCGCCATCAAGGAGGCGATCCCGCGCGGCAAGGTGAAGAAGGGCGACGTGGCCCAGGCGGTGATCGTCCGCACCTCCTTCCCGGTGCGCCGCAGCGACGGCAGCGCGATCCGCTTCGACCGTAACGCGGCGGTGCTGATCAACAAGGCGCAGGAGCCGATCGGCACTCGCATCTTCGGCCCCGTGGTGCGCGAGCTGCGCGGCCGCAAGTTCATGAAGATCATCTCCCTGGCGCCGGAGGTGCTCTAGGCCATGGCCGCACGGATCAGGAAGGGCGACCAGGTCGTCGTCATCGCCGGCGCCGACAAGGGCCGCCGCGGCGAGGTGCTGCAGGTGATGCCGAAGGAGGACCGGGCGGTGGTGCGCGGCGTGCGGATCGTCAAGCGCCACACCAAGCCGACCGGCATGGGGCAGCCCGGCGGCATCATCGAGAAGGAAGGGGCGATCCACCTGTCCAACCTGATGCTGGTGGACCCGAAGAGCAGCAAGCCGACCAAGGTCGGGTTCCGGGTGCTGGAGGGCGGCGTCAAGGTGCGCGTCGCCAAGGCGACCGGCGAAGTGATCGAGGCCTGAGATGAGCGACACGCAACAGGATGCCGGCCAATACATGGCGCGGATGCAGCGCCGCTACCGCGACGCGATCCGCCCGGCGATGCAGGAGCAGTTCGGCTACAAGAACCCGATGGAAGTGCCCCGCCTGGAGAAGATCGTCATCAACATGGGCGTCGGCGAGGCGGCGGGCGACCAGAAGAAGCTGGACGCCGCGGTCGGCGAGCTGATGCTGATCAGCGGCCAGAAGCCGGTCAAGACGAAGGCCAAGAAGGCGATCGCCGGGTTCAAGATACGCGAGGGCCTGCCGATCGGCTGCAAGGTGACGCTGCGCAAGCAGCGCATGTACGAGTTCCTGGACCGGCTGGTGACGATCGCGCTGCCGCGGGTGCGGGACTTCCGCGGCATCCCCGGCAACAAGGGCTTCGACGGCCGCGGCAACTTCGCCATGGGCCTCAAGGAGCAGATCATCTTCCCGGAGATCGCCTATGACAAGATCGACGCCGTCCGCGGCATGGACATCATCTTCGTGACGACGGCGAAGACCGACGCGGAGGCCAAGGCGCTGATGAAGCACTTTGACATCCCGTTCGCGGGCGAGGCGGGCCAGCAGGCCCAGGCTGCCTAACCGGATACAACGGAAAACCGCCAGGTGCGCCCGGCAGGTTCCCAGGAGTGAGCGATCCATGGCGAAGGTTTCCCAGGTCAACCGCAACGTCAAGCGCGAGCAGATGGCGGCGCGGGACAAGAAGAAGCGGGCCGCGCTGAAAGCCGTGGTGATGGACCGCGACGCCGCGGTCGAGGAGCGGTTCGACGCGTCGCTCAAGCTGGCCCAGTTGCCGCGCAACGGCGCCGCCGTGCGCGTCAAGCTGCGCTGCGCCTTGACCGGCCGCGCCAAGGCCAATTACCGCAAGTTCAAGCTGTGCCGCATCGCTTTGCGCGACCTCGCCAGCGCCGGGCAGATTCCCGGCATGGTCAAGGCGAGCTGGTAGGGAGCCGAGCGATGTCGATGTCTGACCCGTTGGGTGACATGATCACCCGCATCCGCAACGCCCAGCGCGCCCGGCATTCCGCGTGCGTGGCGCCCGCCTCCAAGCTGCGCGGCAACGTGCTCGACGCCCTGAAGCGCGAGGGCTTCATCCGCGGCTTCGCCAGCGAGGAGCTGCGGCCCGGCGTGGGGCAGTTCCGCATCGAGCTGAAGTACAACGAGGGCGAGCCGGTCATCAAGGAGATCACCCGCGTGTCCAAGCCGGGGCGCCGGGTGTACTCCAAGATCACCGAGCTGCCGCGCGTCTATGCGGGCTTGGGCATCTCCATCCTTTCCACGCCGCGCGGCGTGCTCAGCGATGCGGAGGCCCGCGCCGCCAACGTCGGCGGCGAAGTCCTTTGCCGCGTGTTCTGAGGAGAGTGCCATGTCACGCGTAGGCAAGTACCCGGTCGAGATACCGGCGGGCGTGCAACTCGCCATCGTGGGCAAGACCCTCACGGCGAAAGGCAAGCTGGGCGAGCTGTCGCTGCAGCTCACGGACAGCGTCACCGCCACCGTCGAGGACGGCAAGTTCTCCGTCTCGCCGAACGGCAAGGAGCGGTCCGCCCAGACCATGTGGGGCACCACCCGGGCGCTGGTGGCGAACATGGTTCGCGGCGTTTCCACGGGCTACGCCAAGACCATGGAAATCCAGGGCACCGGCTTCCGCGCCGCGGTGAGCGGGCCCAACCTGGTGATCAACCTGGGCTTCAGCCATGACGTGGTCTACCCGGTTCCCCCCGGCATCAAGATCACCACCCCGCGCCCGACCGCGATCACCGTCGAAGGCGTGGACAAGCGGCAGGTGGGGCAGGTGGCCGCGGAGATACGCGCTTATCGTCCGCCGGAGCCGTACAAGGGCAAGGGCGTGCGCTACGACAACGAGGTCATCCGCCGCAAGGAAGGCAAGAAGAAATGAGCGGCCAGCGCGATCTGCGGGAGCGCCGCCGCGAGCGGCTGCGCTACCAGCTCAAGAAGAAGTCCGGCGGACGGCCGCGCTTGTCGGTGTTCCGCTCCGGCAAGCACATCTACGCCCAGGTCATCGACGACAAGCAGGGGCACACCCTGGCGGCGGCCGGCAGCCTGGAAGCGACGCTGCGCACGGACTTGCGCACGGGCGCCGACAAGGCGGCGGCGGCGGCGGTGGGCAAGCTGGTGGCCGAGCGCGCCCTGGCTGCGGGCGTCACGGCCGTGGTGTTCGACCGCGGCATGTATCTGTATCACGGCCGCGTCAAGGCGCTGGCCGAGGCCGCCCGCGAGAGCGGGCTGGCGTTCTGAGGGGCTGAGCGATGGCACGGGATTCCCGGGACGGTGGCGGGCGCGGCGGGCGTGAGCGCGACCGCGATGGCGGCGACGACCTGATCGACAAGCTGGTCACCATCAACCGCGTGGCGAAGGTGGTGAAGGGCGGACGGCGCTTCGCGTTCGCCGCCCTCGTGGTGGTGGGTGATCAGAAGGGCCGGGTCGGCTATGGCGCCGGCAAAGCGCGCGAGGTGCCGGAGGCGATCCGCAAGGCCACTGAGCGGGCCAAGAAGACCATGATCCGCGTGCCGATGAAGGAGGGCCGCACCCTGCACCACGACGTGCACGGCGAGTACGGCGCCGGGCACGTGGTGCTGCGCGCGGCCGAGGCCGGCACCGGCATCATCGCCGGCGGCCCGCTGCGCGCGGTGTTCGAGGCGCTGGGCATCGGCGACATCGTGGCCAAGTCGCTCGGCAGCCGCAACCCGCACAACATGGTCAAGGCGACGTTCGCCGGGTTGACCCGCGCGGCCAGCCCGCGCTCGGTGGCGAGCCGGCGCGGCAAGAAGGTGAGCGACATCCTGGGCAAGCGCGACGCGCCTGAGCTTGCCGAAGCTGGGGCTGCTGAGGGAGTGGCGACCGATGTCGGATGAGGTGAAGAAGCAGGTCCGGGTGGTGCAGATCGCTTCCGGCCTGGGCCGCAAGCCGGGCCAGATCGAGACGCTGGTCGGGCTGGGGCTGAACAAGATACGCAAGTCCCGCACGCTGGAGGACACCCCGGCGGTGCGCGGCATGATCCGCAAGGTGCATCACCTGGTGCGGGTGGAGGAGCTGTCGTGAAGCTGAACGAGCTGCGGGACAATCCCGGCGCCCGGCTGAAGTTCAAGCGCCGCGGCCGCGGCATCGGCTCCGGCAAGGGCAAGACCTCTGGCAAGGGCGTCAAGGGCCAGAAGGCGCGCGAGGGCGTGGCGCTCAACGGCTTCGAGGGCGGCCAGCTGCCGATCTACCGGCGGCTGCCCAAGCGCGGCTTCACCAACATCTTCCGCAAGGAGTTCGCCCCGGTGAACCTGGGGACGATCGAGAAGGCGCTGGAAAGCGGCAAGCTGCAGGCGGACGCGATCGACGAGGCGGCGTTGGAGAAGGCGGGGCTGGTGCGGCTGGCCAACGTCCAGGGCGTGCGGCTGCTTGGTCATGGCGCGATCAGCCGGGCGGTCACCGTGACGGTGTCCGGGGCTTCAGCCTCGGCGAAAGCCGCCGTGGAAGCGGCCGGCGGCACTGTCACGACCAAGCAGCCCCCGGCCGAAGCCGCGGCGTAACCCCAGGTGTCCAGAGGACGACCGTCCTCTGGCGGGGTTTGAGGCAGCGCCCCAACACTTGCACCCGCGGCTGTCGGCAAGGCACACTAGCCTTCCAGTGGAGGAACAGACCCATGGCCTCGGCCGCCGAGCAGATGGCTGGCAGCATGAGCCTCGGCGCTTTCGGCAAGGCGACCGAACTCAAGGCGCGGATCGGGTTCACCTTGGCCGCGCTCGTCGTCTACCGCGTCGGCAGCTACGTGCCGGTGCCCGGGATCGACGCCCAGGTGATGGGCACAGCGATGGCGGAACAGGGCGCGGGCGTGCTGGGCATGTTCGACATGTTCAGCGGCGGCAATCTCAGCCGCATGACCGTGTTCGCGCTGACCATCATGCCCTACATCAGCGCCTCCATCATCATCCAGCTGATGTCCGCCGCCATCCCCACGCTGGAAACCCTCAAGAAGGAGGGCGAGAGCGGGCGCAAGAAGCTCAACCAGTACACCCGCTACCTGACGGTCGTGATCGCCGTGTTCCAGTCCTACGGCATCGCGGTCGGGCTGGAAGCGTTCCATGACCGCGCCGGGCTGGGGGCCGTGCTGGACCCAGGCTGGTTCTTCCGCATCTCCTGCGTGATCACGCTGACCGGCGGCACCATGTTCCTGATGTGGCTCGGCGAGCAGATCACCGCCCGCGGCGTCGGCAACGGCACCAGCCTGATCATCTTCGCCGGCATCGTGGCCAACCTGCCGCACGCCCTCGTCACCCTGCTCGACCTTGGCCGGACCGGCGCGCTGTCGCCGATCTTCATCCTCGTCTTCGCGGTGATCGCGGTGGCGGTGATCGCCTTCATCGTGTTCATGGAACGCGCGCAGCGGCGCATCGTGGTGCAGTATCCCAAGCGCCAGGCGGGATCGCGCATGTTCGGCGGCGACTCCACACACATGCCGCTCAAGGTCAACACCGCCGGCGTGATCCCGCCGATCTTCGCGTCCTCCATCCTGCTGATCCCGGCCACCATCGCCGGGTTCGGGCAGAGCAACCCCAACTCGGCCCTGGGCTGGCTGTCGGCCCAGCTGGCGCACGGGCAGCCGCTCTACCTGGCGCTGTATGCGGCGATGATCGTGTTCTTCTCGTACTTCTATACCGCCGTCGTGTTCAACCCGCAGGAAACGGCGGACAACCTGAAGAAGTACGGCGGCTTCATCCCCGGCATCCGGCCCGGCGCCAACACGGCCGACTACTTCGACCGCATCCTGACCCGGCTGACCACGATCGGGGCGCTCTACCTGTGCGTCGTGTGCCTGCTGCCGGAAATCCTGATCGCCAACTACAACGTGCCGTTCTACTTCGGCGGCACCAGCCTGATGATCATCGTGTCCGTGACCATGGACACGGTGACGCAGGTGCAGTCCCACCTGCTGGCCCATCAGTACGAGGGGCTGATGCGCAAGTCGCGGGTGAAAGGGCGGGCGCGATGAGGCTGATCCTGCTCGGCCCGCCCGGCGCCGGGAAGGGAACCCAGGCCAAGCGGCTGCAGGACGCCCACGGCATCGCGCAAATCTCCACCGGCGACATGCTGCGGGCGGAGGTGGCGGCGAAGACCGACACAGGGTTGCGCGCCGCCGCGGTGATGGCGTCGGGCGCCCTGGTGTCGGACGACATCATCATCGCCATGCTGGCCAACCGGGTGCGTGAGCCGGACTGCGCCCACGGCTTCATCCTGGACGGGTTCCCGCGCACGGTCGCCCAGGCAAAGGCGCTCGACCGCATGTTGGCCGACTTGTCGCTGCAGCTCGACGCGGTGATCGAGCTGCGGGTGGACGAGGCAGCCCTGGTCGAGCGCATCAGCGGGCGCTTCACCTGCGCCCGTTGCAGCGCGAGTTACCATGACACCTTCAAGCCGACCGCCAAGGCCGGCGTGTGCGACGTGTGCGGCTCGACCGAGTTCGTCCGTCGGCCCGACGACAACCGGGACACGGTGCGCGAGCGCCTGGCGATCTACCGCCGGCAAACCTTGCCCATCCTGCCCCACTACCAGGAAGCCGGCCGCCTCCACACGCTGGACGGCATGGCGCCCATGGATGACGTGTCGCGCGCGCTCACCCAGGTGTTGCAGACGCTGCCCTCCGAACATGCTCGCTTGGATGTGAACAGCGTGCGTTGACTCTCGCAGCGTCCTGCTTATAACGCAGCACTCCGGCGGAACGGCAACGTTCACGCCCCCATGTCATTTGCAAACCCGGCGTCGTGCACGAGACAGCGCCACCGGACCCGTCATAGGAGTACAAGCGTGGCGCGCATTGCCGGTGTCAACATTCCCACCAACAAGCGGGTGACGATCAGCCTGCGCTACATCTATGGCATCGGCCCCACCAAGGCGGCCGACATCTGCGCCAGGCTCAGCATCGCCGAGGACCGCCGGGTCAACCAGCTGTCGGATGAGGAAGTGCTGCGCATTCGCGAGCTGATCGACCGCGACTTCCGGGTCGAGGGCGACTTGCGGCGCGAGGTGGCGATGAACATCAAGCGGCTGATGGACTTGGGCTGCTATCGCGGCCTGCGCCACCGCCGGGGCCTGCCGGTGCGCGGCCAGCGCACCCACACCAACGCCCGCACCCGCAAGGGCAAGGCCGTGGCGATCGCCGGCAAGAAGAAGGTCACCAAGTAGCCATGGCGAAAGCCCCCGCGCGTCCCCGCCGCAAGGAACGCAAGAACATCATCTCCGGCGTGGCGCACGTGAACGCCACCTTCAACAACACCATGATCACCATCACGGACGCCCAGGGCAACACCATCGCCTGGTCGTCCGCCGGGATGCAGGGCTTCAAGGGCAGCCGCAAGTCGACGCCCTACGCGGCGCAGGTCGCGGCCGAGGACGCCGGCAAGAAAGCCCGCGAGCACGGCATGGAGACGCTGGAGATCGAGGTGAACGGCCCCGGCTCCGGACGGGAAAGCGCGCTGCGGGCGCTGCAAACCGTCGGCTTCTCCATCACCCAGATACGGGACCTCACGCCGATCCCGCACAACGGGTGCCGGCCCCGCAAGCGCCGCCGCGTGTGAGCGCGGCCCGCAGCATTTGAAAGGCGGACGCTGCAAGGCGGCGTCCGGATCGCCATGAGATACGACACCGCCGTCATCCAGCGCAACTGGCAGTCCCTCATCAAGCCGGAGAAGCTGGAGTTCGAGCCTGGGTCCGACCCAGCGCGCACCGCCCTGGTCGTGGCGGAGCCGCTGGAGCGTGGCTTCGGCATGACGCTGGGCAACGCCATCCGCCGCATCCTGCTGTCCTCCCTGCAAGGGGCCGCGGTCACTGCCGTGCAGATCGACGGCGTGCTGCACGAGTTCAGCAGCATCCCCGGCGTGCGCGAGGACGTGACGGACATCGTGCTGAACGTCAAGCAGCTCGCCTTGCGGATGCACGGCGAGGGACCGAAGCGCATGGTGCTGACCGCTACCGGACCCGGCGAGGTCAAGGCTGGACAGATCCAGGCCGGCCACGACATCGAGATCATGAACCCCGACCTGGTGCTTTGCACCCTGGATGACGGCATCAAGCTCGGCATGGAGTTCACCGTCAACCTCGGCAAGGGCTACGAGGCGGCCAGCGTCAACCGCCCGGAGGACGCGCCGATCGGGCTGATCCCGGTGGACAGCATCTACTCGCCGGTGCGCCGGGTGTCCTACCGCGTGGAGCCGACCCGCGTCGGCAACCTGACCAACTACGACAAGCTGCTGCTCTCGGTGGAAACCA
The DNA here is from genome assembly GCA_964245495.1 of uncultured Acetobacteraceae bacterium. Taxonomy (GTDB): domain Bacteria; phylum Pseudomonadota; class Alphaproteobacteria; order Acetobacterales; family Acetobacteraceae; genus LMUY01. The sequence goes on along the minus strand of CAXTNC010000058.1, from coordinate 3,272 downwards.
ACGGCGCGGTGACGCCGGAGGACGCCGTGGCGCTCGCCGCGCGCATCCTGCAGGATCAGCTGCAGCTGTTCATCAACTTCGACGAGCCGCAGCAGCTCCGCGCCGAGGAGCACCGCGACGACCTGCCGTTCAACCGCAACCTGCTGCGCAAGGTGGATGAGCTGGAGCTGTCCGTGCGGTCGGCCAACTGCCTGAAGAATGACAACATCGTCTACATCGGCGACTTGGTGCAGAAGTCGGAGCAGGAGATGCTGCGCACGCCGAACTTCGGCCGCAAGTCGCTGAACGAGATCAAGGAGGTGCTGACCAACATGGGCCTCACCCTCGGGATGACCGTCGCCGGCTGGCCGCCGGAGAACATCGAAGACCTGGCCAAGCGGCTGGATGAGCCGTTTTAAGGAACCTGGAAAATGCGTCACGGTGTCAGCGGCCGAAAGCTTGGCGTCACCACGAGTCACCGCTTCGCCATGTTTCGCAACATGGCGGTGGCGCTGCTGAAGCACGAGCAGATCACCACCACCGTGCCCAAGGCCAAGGAGCTGCGGCCGGTGGCGGAGAAGCTGATCACCTTGGGCAAGCGCGGCGGGCTGCACGCCCGGCGGCAGGCCCTGGCCCAGCTGCAGGACGAGAAGATCGTGGCCAAGCTGTTCGACACCCTGGCCACCCGCTACAAGGCGCGCCCTGGCGGCTACACCCGGGTGCTGCGGGCCGGGATGCGCTACGGCGACGCGGCCGACATGGCGGTGATCGAACTGGTCGAGCGCGACCCGGCGGCCAAGGGCCAGGACAGCGGCCCCCGGCCGGACTTGGCTGCGGAGCAAGCAGCCTGACCGCATGACGCGATCCGGCCATGCATCCCTCGCCATGGCCGGCGTTCTGCTCGCCTCCATGCTGCCGGCCGGCCCATGCCGGGCGCAGCAGCAAACCACCGTGCTGGTGGCCGACCACCTGAGCGCCGGGCAGCAGGAAGAAACCATCACCGTCTATTTCGACGGCGTGGCGGCCGGCACCCTGCACGTGGACCGGGCGCACCCGGACGACCAGTTGGAAGCGAACCTGCCCGCTCTGCCGTCCATCAGCTTCACCCTGTGCGGCAGGCTGCTCCGCCGGGACGGCAGCGGCGTGTCCACCCACGCCATCGACAACGGCGGCCTGCTCACCGGTTACGAGGGTGCGGCCCTGGCCGCGATCACCCTGGGCGACGTGCTGTTCACCCTCCAGGACGACCACGGACGGGCGACCACGGAAGTCAGGCCCGGCCCGTCCTGCACCGCCGCCGTGTCCTGATGTTGGCCACGCCCGACCTGTTCGGTTCCCGGCAGGTCGCGCCCGCCGCGCCGGAAGGCGGCCCGCTGGCCGCCCGCCTGCGCCCGCACGTCCTGGGCGACGTGGTGGGCCAGGACCACCTGCTCGGCCCGGCAGGCGCCATCAGCCGGATGCCGGCGCGCGGCTCGCTCGCGTTCCTGGTCCTGTGGGGGCCGCTGGGCATCGGCAAGACCACGGTTGCGCGCCTGCTCGCCGCTGCGGCGGGGCTGCATTTCATCCAGCTCTCGGCGGTGTTCTCCGGCGTGGCGGACCTCAAGCGCACCTTCGAGGAAGCCCGCTGCCGCCGTGCTGCCGGCCAGTCCGCCCGGCTGGAGCATTGGGCGGAGCTGCGCCGGGCGCAGCAGGCATGAGCGTCTCCATCCAGACCGTGCCGGAGGACGAGGCGGATTCTCGCCTCGACCGCTTCCTCCGCCGCCGCTACCCGGCGCTGACGCAAAGCGTGCTGCAAAAGCTCTGCCGCACTGGCCAGGTCCGCGTCGACGGCCACCGCGTGGAAGCCTCCGCCCGCCTCGCCCCCGGCCAGGCGGTGCGCGTGCCGCCCATGCCCGCCGCGCCCGAGAAGCGCGCCCCCGCCGTCACCCCGGCGGACGTGAAGGAGATGGGGCGCCTGGTGCTCCACCGCGACGACCAGCTCCTCGTGCTCAACAAGCCCTCCGGCCTCGCGACCCAGGGCGGACCCGGCATCACCCGCCACCTGGACGGCATGCTGGACGCGCTGAGCGACGGCGGCCACCGCCCCCGCCTGGTGCACCGGCTGGACCGCGACACCTCCGGTGTCATCGTGCTGGCCCGCAGCCCCGGCATCGCCGCCCGCCTGGCCGCCAGCTTCCGCACCCGCGAGGTCGAGAAGACCTACTGGGCCGTGGTCGCGGGGCAGCCGGCGCCGGAGGACGGCCAGATCGACCAGCCGCTCAAGCGCGTCGCCAGCGCGTTCGGCGAGCGCACCGTGCCCGCCGACCGCAAGGACCGCGAAGGCCAGCGCGCCTACACCAACTACCGCACCCTGGACACCGCCGGGCGCAAGCTGGCTTGGCTGGAGCTGCAGCCGCTCACCGGGCGCACCCACCAGCTCCGCGTGCATTGCGTCAGCCTCGGCACTCCCATCGTGGGCGACGGCAAGTACTCTGAGCCGCGCGACAACGGCTCCGGCGGCAGCTTCGTCGAGGGCCTGGAGGACCGGCTGCACCTGCACGCCCGCGCCATCACCCTGCCGCACCCGGCGGGCGGCACGCTCACCGTGTCCGCGGGACTGCCGCCGCACATGCGCGCCAGCTTCGCAACACTCGGTTTCCAAGCTCCGGCCACCCCGGCGGTGACGCGAGCGGAGCACGGGCCTAGATAAGCCGCATGAAGGCGCGTTGGGTCGTGTTGGCGGGAGTGGCGGTCGCCGTGCTGGGCCTTGGCGCGGCAGCGGCCTCCTTCGACCCGAACGGGCAGCGGGACCGCATCACGGACGCGGTGCAGCGCGCCACCGGCCGCCAGCTTGCCATCGCCGGGCCGCTGCGGGTCCGCTGGGGGCTGGCTCCGGCGCTGGAGGCAGAGGACGTGTCTTTCGCCAACAGCCCCGGCGGCTCCCGCCCGCAGATGGCGGCAGCGGCACGGGTGGAAGCGCGGCTGCGATTGCTGGGGCTGCTCTCCGGCCACGTCGAGATCGCCAGCGTGACCCTGGTGCGGCCGGACATCCTGCTCGAAACCGACGCGGCGGGCCGCGGCAACTGGCTGTTCGACCGCCCCCCGGCGGCCCCCGGCGGCGCACCCGCCAGCGCCCACGGCCCCCGCCTGACCACGCGGCTCGACAGCCTGCGCGTGCAGGACGGCCGCCTGACCTGGCATGACGGCCCATCTGGCCAGACCGTGGCGGCCGACGTGCCGCACGCCGTCTTCGACCTCGGCGCCGGCGCCACGCACCTGGAGGCCGCCGCGCGGGTCGCCGGCACCGGCCTCAC
>CAXTNC010000057.1:0-16860 GCA_964245495.1 uncultured Acetobacteraceae bacterium | reverse complement strand
GGGGGGGGTGAGCGGCTCCGGCAAATCGACGCTGGGGCGGGCCGTGCTGCAGATGGTGGCCTACGAGGGCGGCGTGGCGCTGGACGGCATGGCGTTCGCCGGGCTGCGCGGGGCGGCGCTGCGGCAGCGCCGCCGCCGCATCCAGGTGGTGTTCCAGGACCCGCGCGAGTCGCTGAACCCGCGCATGACGGTGGGCGGCAGCATCGCCGAGCCGCTGCGCCTGGCCGGCCAGCCCGCCAAGCTGTGCGACGCCCGCGTGGCGTCCCTGCTGCAGGCCGTCGGGCTGGACCCGGCGCTGGCCCGGCGGCTGCCCGGCTCGCTCTCCGGCGGCCAGGCGCAGCGCGTGGCCATCGCCCGGGCGCTGGCGGCGGAGCCGGACGTGCTGGTGCTGGACGAGCCGACCTCCAGCCTGGACGTTTCGACCCAGGCGACGCTGCTGAACCTGCTCAAGGACCTGGCGCGGGACCGTGGGTTGACCATGGTGTTCATCAGCCACGACCTCGCCTGCGTCAGCTACATGGCCGACCGCATCGCCGTGCTGCGGGACGGCCGGCTGGTGGAGCTGGCGGCCACCTCCGAGCTGATCCGCCATCCCACCCAGCCCTACACGACGGAGCTGCTGGCGGCGGCGGCGCACCTGTAGCTCAGCCTGCCTGCCTGAGCGGCACATCCGCCTCGTCCGGCAACCATTCCAGCAGGTCGCCCGGCTGGCAGTCCAGCGCGCGGCAGATCGCATCCAGCGTGGAGAAGCGCACGCCGCGGACCTTGCCGGACTTCAGCAGGGACAGGTTCGCTTCCGTGATGCCGATGGCCTGCGCCAGGTCCTTGGAGCGCATCCGCCGCCGGGCCAGCACCACGTTGAGGTTGACCTGGATCGGCATCAAACGAACCCGCTGCGGTCCTGCTCGATCTCCCGCCCCACCTCCATCACCTGCGCGATGACGAACAGCACGGCGCCGAGCACCAGCGCCTCCGGCTCGGAGGCACGGAACCAGTTCATATCGACGCCGTGGCCGGCGAGCATGACCAGCTCGTGGCCGATGAAGGGCGCCACGGCATAGCCGGCCAGCGCGAGGGCGATATGCTTGATGCGCGTGCCGTTTTCCGCCGTGAACACCACGCCGGCCGCGTAGAGCCGCAGCAGCCCGCGCAGGTTCAGCAGCGCGAACAGGGCCGCCGCGGTGTTCAGCAGCAGCGTCGCGGCATAGGCCAGCAGCGTCGCCAGCGGCAAGGACCCGATCAGGACGACGCCGGGCACGTCGGCCGGAGGCTCGCCGAGGTAGCACGAGTCCGGCCCCATGCTGAGGAACGTGCCGCCGAAGAGTGCGCCGGACAGGCCAGCTGCCAGGATGACGCCGTTAAGCAGCAGCACGGCGCCGAGCAGGACGGTGACGACTCCGGCAAGGACGCGGCTGCGGGATTGCAGCCTGCGATGGCGTGGTTCCGGCTCGGCTGCCGTGTGCGCCGGCATCGTGGTGATGTTCCTCATGGCCGCTCCTGTGATCGAGGCGGCAAGCTACATCACATAAATATCTTGCTGCAAGACAATAATCACAAAATCTTTGTTCACGGTATGGTCGGGTGCGATGCTAATCTTCCCTTGGTTGCTGCCTGCCCCCGTATTACCACGGAGCGCCGGCGACCGATCCAACGCCATGAATCAGCGAGGCCATCCCCCCATGGTTGATTATTCCAATTACGCGACGTTCGCCGCGAGCCACCGCCCGGCCGCGGAAGGCACGGTGCTCGGCCCGGTCGATCCCGCCACGGCCATCCACATCAGCTTGTACCTGAAGCCCATCGCCGAGGACGAGGCCCCCGCCAGCCGCGAGGAGGTGGCGCAGCGCCGGGCGGAAAGCTACGCGCCCGCCATCCAGCTGGTCACCGAGTTCGCCGCCCAGGCCGGGCTGACGGTCGAGGGCGTGGAGCCGGCCCGCCGCCTGGTCCGCCTGTCCGGCACGGCGGCCCAGGCCCAGGCCGCGTTCCGCACCACCTTGTCCCGCACCAAGCACGGCAACCACGAGTTCCGCTCCCGCCAGGGCGCCCTGGCGCTGCCGCAGGTTCTGCACGGCGTGGTGGAGGCGGTGCTGGGGCTGGACACCCGCTCCCAGGCGCAGACCCGCCACATCGTGGCCCACCGCCGCCGGGCGCAGGGCGCCGCGTTCCGGCCGAACATGGTGGGAAAGCTTTACGACTTCCCCACCGGCGTCACCGGCGCGGGCCAGTGCATCGGCCTGATCGAGCTGGGCGGCGGCTTCGTGCCGGGCGACGCCGCCGCCGCGTTCGCCGCCATGGGCCTGGCGCCGCCAACCGTCACCGCCGTGTCCGTCGATGGCGGGCAGAACACGCCCACCCCGGACGACGGCGCCGATGGCGAGGTGGCGCTGGACATCCAGGTTGCCGGCGGCGTGGCTCCCGGGGCGGCCATCGCGGTGTATTTCGCGCCCAACACGGACGCCGGGTTCGCCGACGCGATCAGCCAGGCGGTGAACGATGCGGTCAACAAGCCGAGCGTGCTGTCCATCTCCTGGGGCAGCGCGGAACCGACCTGGACCGCGCAGGGCGTGGCGGCGATGAACAGCGCCTTGCAGGACGCGGCCAAGCTGAATGTCTCGGTGTTCGTGGCTTCGGGCGACAACCTGGCCACCGACGGGGTGGCCGACGGCAAGGTCCATGTCGATTTTCCCGCCGCCAGCCCGTACGCGATCGGCTGCGGCGGCACCCAGCTCAATGCCTCCGGCAGCACGGTGAGCAGCGAGGTGGTGTGGAACGACGGCAGCTCCGGCACCGGCGGCGGCGTCAGCACGCTGTTCCCGGTCCCGGCGTTCCAGGCGGGCGTGACGCTGCCGGTCAACGTCAGCACCCGCAAGGCGGGGCGCGGCGTGCCGGACGTGGCGGGCAACGCGGCGCCCGGGACGGGATACGACATCGTGGTCAACGGGCAAACGGAGGTGGTGGGCGGCACCAGCGCCGTGGCGCCGCTCTGGGCGGGGCTGACCGCGCTGGTCAACCAGAAGGCGGCCCAAGGCGGGGGCAAGCCGGTCGGCTTTTTCCTGCCCACCCTCTACAAGGCGGGCGGCGCGGTGCGCGAGATCACCAGCGGCACCAACAAGCCGACCGGCAGCAAGCTCGGCTACAGCGCCGGCCCCGGCTGGAACGCCTGCACCGGCCTGGGCGTGCCGAACGGCGCGGCCTTGCTTGCGGCCCTGACGGGAACGGCCGCGAGCTGACTGGACCGGGCGTCCAACCTGTGTGAGGACGCACTTCCATGCGCCCGGCCATCCTTCTTCTCGTCCCGCTCGGGATGGCCGGGTGCAAGCCTGCCGCCAAGACCGCCGACGCCCCGCCGCCGGCGGAGGTGACGGTGACGGTCATGGCGCCGCACGACGTGGGCCTGGCCTACACCTATGGCGGCCGGGTCACGGCGTTCCGGCAGGTGGAGGTGCGGGCGCGGGTCGGCGGCATCCTGGAGCGCCGCAACTACGTCGAAGGCTCGCGCGTGCGGGCCGGCGCCGTGCTGTTCCAGATCGACCGCGCCCCGTACGAGGCGGCCGTGGCGCGCGCGGCGGCCCAGGTGCAGCAGCAGGTGGCGCAGAAGGACAAGGCGGAGCGCGACGTGAAGCGGGCGGACGCGCTGGTGTCCACCCAGGCCGGCACGGTGCAGGCGCGCGACGACGCGCTGAGCGCCGCGGCGCTGGCGGCGGCGCAGCTGGCCGCGGCCCAGGCCGACCTGCGCACGCAGACGCTGAACCTGTCCTACACGACCGTCACCGCCCCGCTGAGCGGCGCCACCAGCCTGGAAGCGCTGCCGGAGGGCGGCCTGGTCGGCACGGCGTCCGACAACAGCCTGCTGACCCGCATCACCCAGACGGACCCGATCTACGTGGCGTTCTCGTTCGACAGCGACGACCTGGCGCAGATACGCGCCCTGGCCGGGCCGGACGCGCGGTTGTCCGCGCAGGTGGACGCGGATGGGCAGACGCTGACGGGGGCGGTCGATTTCACCGACAGCAGCATCGATGGGGCGACCGGCACCGTGCGCGGCCGGGCGCTGTTCGACAACCCGGACACCCGGCTCGTGCCGGGCCAGTTCGTGCGCGTCACCCTCGGCGGCGTCACCCTGCGGGGCGCGCTGAGCGTGCCCAAGCTGGCCGTGGACCAGGATGCGGCGGGGCCGTTCGTCTACTTGGCGGAGAACGGCCGCGCCCGCCGGGCCGACGTGGCGCTGGGGCCGGGCAGCGGGCCTGACTGGGTGGTGACGGGGCTGCGCCCTGGCGACGCGGTGATCAAGGACGGGCTGGTCCACGTGCACGAGGGCGGCGACGTGCGCGTCGTGCCGGAACGCTCAGGTCCGTGATCGTCCGCAGCTTCATCGACCGCCCGGTCACGGCGTCCGTGCTGTCCCTGCTGGTGGTGCTGGTAGGCCTGGTCTCGCTGCACCTGCTGCCGGTGGCGCAGTACCCGAACATCGTGCCGCCGCAGATCTCCGTCGTGGCGAACTACCCCGGCGCGGACGTGGAGACGCTGTCCCAGAGCGTCGCGGCGCCGCTGGAGCGCGCGGTCAACGGCGTGGACGGCATGATCTACATGCAGTCCCAGAACGCCACCGGGCAGGTGCAGCTGAGCGTCTCGTTCGAGGTCGGCACCGATCCCGAGATCGACGCCATCAACGTCAGCAACCGCGTGCAAGGCGTGCTCAGCACCTTGCCGCAGGCGACGCAGCGGCTGGGCGTCACGGTGCAGAAGCAATCCGGCGCGCTGGTGACGATCCTGGCGCTGCACGCCACGTCGGACCGCTACGACGACGTGGCGATCAGCAACTACGCCCTGCGCAACGTGATCGACGAGCTGAAGCGCGTGCCCGGCGTCAGCGACGCGCAGTTCTTCGGCAAGAAGGACTACTCGATGCGCATCTGGCTGCGCCCGGACAAGCTGGCGCAGTTCCGCCTCGCCGCGTCCGACGTGTCCGATGCCTTGAACGAGCAGAACCAGGAGTTCGCCACCGGCAACGTCAACGGCGCGCCGGGCGACGCCGGGCCGTTCACCTACGGCATGACGGCGCGCGGCCGGCTGGTGGGCGCGGAAGCGTTCGGCAACGTGGTCCTGCGGGCCATGCCGGACGGCTCGGCGCTGCGCCTGCGCGACGTGGCCCGCGTCGAGCTTGGCTCGGAGGATTACAGCTTCAACGCGATCGAGAACGGCCGCAAGGCGGTGCCGATCGGCATCTTCCTCAAGCCCGGCGCCAACGCGCTCGATGTCGTGGCTGCCGTGCGGGCCCGCATGGCGGAACTGGCGCAGCAGTTCCCGGACGGGATCGGCTCCTCGTTCCCGTACGACACCACCACCTTCGTGCGCGCCTCCATCACCGAGGTCTTGCGGACGTTCGTGCTGGCCCTGGCGCTGGTGGCGGCCGTCACCTTCCTGTTCCTGCAAAGCTGGCGCGCCACGCTGATCCCGCTGGTCGCGGTGCCGGTGTCGATCATCGGCAGCTTCGCCGGCCTGAAGCTGCTCGGCTTCTCCCTCAACCTGGTGACGCTGTTCGGGCTGATCCTCGCCATCGGCATCGTGGTGGATGACGCGATCGTGGTGCTGGAGAACATCGAGCGGCTGATGCATGACGAGCATCTGGCTCCGCGCCAGGCCGCGGTCCGCGCCATGGAGGAGGTGAGCGGCCCGGTGGTCGCCATCGTGCTGGTGCTGTGCGCGGTGTTCGCGCCCGTGGCGTTCCTGGGCGGGCTGACTGGGGAGCTGTACCGGCAGTTCGCCGCCGCGATCGTGGTTTCCGTCATCATCTCCGGCGTGGTGGCGCTCACGCTCACGCCCGCGCTGTGCGCCAACGTGCTGCGCCCGCGCGACGCCGAGCCGCCGCGGGTGCTGCGCTGGTTCAACCGCGGCTTCGCCGCCTGCGGCGCCGCGGCAGCCGCCGCGGCAGGCGTGTTCGTGCGGCGGCGCTGGCTGGCCGGGCTGGCGTTGGCGGGCGTCTGCGGCGCCTGCGCGCTGCTGGCCACGCAGGTTCCGGCCGGCCTGGTGCCGGACGAGGACCAGGCGGCCGTGTACGTCGGCTGGTCGCTGCCGCCGGGTTCCTCGCTCGCGCGCACCACGGCCGTGACAAAGCAGGCTTCAGCCATCCTGGCGCGCCTGCCCTATGTCGACTCCAGCACGATGTTCGCCGGCAACGACCTGCCTTCCAACACGATCCGGCCGGACTCGGGCGCCGCCTATCTTACGCTGACCCAATGGTCGCAGCGCACCGGCCCCGGCCAGGACGCGCGAACGCTGGCGGACGCCATCCGCACGGCGCTTTCGAGCCTGCCGGAGGCGGAGTTCTTCACCTTCACGCCGCCGGGCATCAGCGGCCTCGGCCAAGTCGGCGGCTTCGAGGCGCACCTGCTCGACCGGGAAGGCAGGGGCACGGCGGCGCTGACGCAGACGGCGCAGCAGTTCATCGCCGCGGCCTCCAAGCGGCCGGAACTGGCGGAGCTGAGCACCACGCTCAAGGCCAACACCCCGCGCTACGCGGTGGACCTGGACCGGGACCGCGCCAAGGCGCTGGGCGTGTCGGTGTCCAGCGTGTTCGACGCGGTGCAGGCGACGTTCGGCAGCCTTTACGTCAACGACTTCACGTTGAACGGCCACAACTACCATGTGAACCTGCAATCCGACGCGCAGTTCCGCCGCGACCCGGACGGCATCCGGGAAGTGTTCGTGCGCGCGGCGGGCGGCGGCATGGTGCCGCTGTCCTCCGTGCTGACGCTGCGCCGGGTCGTGGGCGCGGATTTCATCGAGCGTTTCGACGTGTACCAGTCGGCCCAGGTCAGCGGCAGCGCGGCGCCCGGGTACTCGTCAGGCCAGGCCATCGCGGCGATGGAGGCCGTGGCGCGCACGGAGCTGCCGCCCGGCTACGGCCTGGCCTGGGGGGGTGCTGCGTTCCAGGAGAAGGCGGCCGGCGGCGCCGGGCTGCGCGCGGCGGGCTTGGGCATCATCGTCGTGTTCCTGATCCTGGCGGCGCTGTACGAGCGCTGGAGCTTGCCGCTTGCCGTGCTGCTGGTGGTGCCGCTGGCGCTGTTCGGCGCGCTGCTGGCGGTGTGGCTGCGCGGCATGGAGGACGACATCTACTTCCAGGCCGGGCTGATCACGCTGGTCGGGCTGTCGGCCAAGAACTCGGTGCTGATCGTGGAGTTCGCCGCCCGCTTGCAGCGCGACGGCGCGACGGCCGCCGACGCCGCGCTGGCGGCGCTGCGCTTGCGCTTCCGCCCGATCGTGATGACCTCCCTCGCGTTCATCCTTGGCTGCCTGCCGCTGGCGCTCAGCCACGGGGCCGGGGCGGGGGCGCGGCGGTCGATCGGCACGGGGGTGATCGGCGGGATGCTGGGGGCCACGGTGCTGGCGCTGCTGCTGGTGCCGGCGTTCTACCGCATCGTCGCCGGCCGCCGCGGCGCGCTGGCGCCCGGGTTGAAGCAACGGCTCCGCTCCATGGCGCGTTAGCGGGCCGCGGACATGGCGGGCGCAAACGGGACGCCCTGCCCGAGGATGGCCGTTTCCAGCGCGGGAGCTGATGACCGAGCTTTCAGCCCAGCCAACCCCGGCAAGGATCACCCACCCGTTCATGACCCAGCACGCCGCTCCCAGCGAGTTCACCATCCCCGCCGTCGCGCCGCCGCAGGCAGGCCGGACCCGCACGATCAAGGCGGGGGACACCTTCGGCGTGTTCGACGCAGGCGGTGACTTGATCGGCGGCGCCGATGGCCTTTACCACCGCGACACCCGGCACCTTTCGCAGCTGGACCTGCTGATCGGCGGCCAGCGCCCGCTGCTGCTCAGCTCCACCCTGCGCGACGACAACGCCGAGCTGACCTGCGACCTGGCCAACCCGGACCTTTGCCAGGACGGCCGCCTGCTGCTGGAACATGGCGCGTTGCACCTGCGCCGCTCGCGCTTCCTGTGGCGGGGAGCCTGCCACGAGCGCCTGTCGCTGCGCAGCTTCGCCCAGCAGCCCCAGCGCGTGCAGATCGACCTGCACTTCGCCGCAAGCTTCACCGACCTGTTCGAATCCCGCGGCATGGCACGGCCCCGCCGCGGCGAGCCGCTGGACCCGGCGTGCAGCCCTGACAGCGTGACGCTGGGCTATCTCGGGCTGGACGGACGCCGCCGCACGACCCGGCTGCGCTTCGAGCCGGCGCCAGCCCGCCTGGAAGCGAACTGGGCCAGCTTCGTGCTTGACATGGCGCCCGGCGAAACCCGAATGCTCTTCGTGGAGATCGCCTGCAATCCCCCTGCCGCGTCCGAGCCGCCGCGCCGAGCCTTCGGCCGCGCGTTGTTCGAATGCCGCCGTCGGATGCGCCGGGAAAGCGGCGGCGCTGCCGCCATCGTCACCTCCAACGAGGTGTTCAACCAGGCGATGTGCCGCTCGGTCGGCGATCTCTACATGCTCGTCACCGACAAGGACACCGGCCCCTTTCCCTACGCCGGCGTGCCATGGTTCAGCGCCGCCTTCGGCCGCGACTCGCTGATCACGGCGCTGCAAACCTTGTGGCTCGACCCGTCGGTCACCCGCGGCGTGCTGGCCTACCTGGCCAAGAACCAAGCCACGCAGGCCGACGCCGCCAGCGAGGCGGAACCCGGCAAGATCCTGCACGAGGTGCGCTGCGGCGAGATGGCGGAACTGCGCGAGGTGCCGTTCCGCCGCTACTTCGGCAGTGTGGACAGCACGCCGCTGTTCGTCATGCTGGCCGGCGCCTACCTCGAACGCACCGGCGACGTGGAAACCGCCGGGCGGCTCTGGCCCAACGTGGAGGCTGCCCTGCGCTGGCTCGACACCGATGGCGACCGCGACGGGGACGGCTTCGTCGAATACCACCGGCAAACCGCCGACGGGCTGGCCAACCAGGGCTGGAAGGACAGCTACGACTCCATCTTCCACGCCGACGGCGCCCTGGCCACGGGGCCGATCGCGGTGGCCGAGGTGCAAGGCTACGCCTACGCCGCCCGCCGCGCCGCCGCGGCCATCGCCCGCCGGCTGGGCCTCGGTGCGGAGGCCGCGGCGCTCGACGCCCGGGCGGCGGCCTTGCAGCAGGCCTTCGAGGCGGCGTTCTGGTGCGAGGACATCGGCACCTACGCCCTGGCGCTGGACGGGGCCAAGCGGCCGTGCCGGGTGCGCGCCTCCAACGCCGGCCACCTGCTGCTGACCGGCATCGCCTCGCCCGAGCACGGCCGCCAGGTGGCGGCGCAGCTGATGTCGGGGCGGTTCTTCAGCGGCTGGGGCGTGCGCACCGTGGCCGCGGGCGAGCCGCGCTACAACCCGATGAGCTACCACAACGGCTCCGTTTGGCCGCACGACAACGCGCTGATCGCGATGGGCCTGGTGCGCTACGGCTGCCGGGAAGAGGCGGCCCAGCTGTTCGGCGCGATGTCCGACGCGTGCGGGACCATGGACCTGCAACGCCTGCCCGAGCTGTTCTGCGGCTTCCCCCGCCGCCGCGCCCAGCCGCCGACCGGCTATCCGGTCGCCTGCTCCCCGCAGGCCTGGGCCGCGACCGCCCTGCTGGCGATGCTGCAAGCCTGCCTGGGGCTGAGCTTCGACCCGGAGCGCCGCCTGGTGCGGTTTGACCAGCCAATCCTGCCCTCCGGGCTGACGGAGGTGTCGCTGCTCAACCTGGAGGTGGGCGGCGCCCGCATCAGCGTCCGGCTGCGCCGGGCGGGGGACGAGGTGGCGCTGAACGTGATCGAGCGGACGGGCGAGATCCAGGTGCAGCTGGTCAGCTAACTCCGCCCGTCCCGCAGCTTCTTGCAATAGAAGAACCCCCGCACCGTCTTGCCGTCCACCCGGGCATAGGCGGGGTGCTCGCCCCAGCGGTGGTAGCCGGAGCCTTCGTACAGCTTGATCGCCGCCTGCTGGGTCTCGCGCACGTCCAGGTTCAGCACCTGGTAGCCGAGCGCGCGGGCGGCGTCCTCCACCCGGCGGGTGAGCAGCCGGGCCAGGCCGTGGCCGCGGGCGTAGGGGGCCACGAAGCTGTGCATCAGGGTGGCGGCGAAGGCCTGCGCCTCGTTGTTGCGCGGCGGGCGGACCAGCTGCGCGCTGCCCACGATCACCCCGTCCAGCCTTCCCACGAACAGCTCGCGCTCCGGCACCAGCAGCACGCCGCGGAAGTACCGCTCCAGCGCCATGCGGCCCGGCGGCGTCACCCAGCCGAAGCCGCCGCCCTCGATGATGGCAGCGTCCGCGGCCTCCGACAGCGCGTGGAGGTCGTCATCCGCCAGGGTGGCCGCGCGGTCCACGCACAAGGCGGGCGCCTGGCCCGGCTCGCTTTCAGGCTTCCCGCTCACGGGTCCCAGCGCAGGAAGTTGGCGAGGATGCGCAGGCCGACCGCCTGGCTCTTTTCCACATGGAACTGGGTGCCGGCGCGGTTGCCCACGGCCACCATGGCAGGCACGGGGCCGCCATACTCGGTGGTGGCCAGCACGTCGGCCGGGCGTGCGCCGCGCAGGGCGTAGCTGTGCACGAAATAGGCGTGGTCGCCGGGTTGCAGGCCGTCCAGCAAGGGGTGGCCCGGCTCGAAGTCCAGCGCGTTCCAGCCCATCTGCGGCAGCCGCAGGCCGGGGGCGGGCATGACCGCCACCTCGCCCCGCACCCAGCCGAGGCCCGGCGTCTCGCCGTGCTCCAGCCCGCGCTCCGCCATCAGCTGCATGCCGACGCAGATGCCCAGGAACGGCCGGCCGGCCGCCACGGCGGCCTCGACCGCCTCCCTCATGCCGTCCACCGCGGCCAGGCCGGCGGCGCAGTCGGCGAACGCGCCCTGGCCCGGCAGCACCATCCGGTCCGCCGCCGCCACGGCCGCCGGGTCGGCGGTGACGGCCACTTCGGCGCGCAGGCCGGCATCGTCCGCCGCGCGGGACAGGGCGCGGGCCGCCGAGGCGAGGTTGCCGCTGCCGTAGTCCACCACGGCCACGCGCATCACCTGGCCAGCCCCAGCAAGTCCGCCCGGTGGGAGAGCAGCCGCAGCCACGCCTCATCCTGCGTGCGGCCGGCCACGACATGGGCCAGGTGGAACTGGCGCAAGCCAAGCTCCCACCGGCGCAGGTCGTTGCCCAGCGCGCCCCCGAACAGGAACACGCCGAATGCCAGCACGGGGCGCAGCGGTGGGGGCGGGAGCAGGCAAGCCAGGACAAGGACGGCCAGGCTCAGCGCCGCCGCGATCCACGCCGCGTGCCGGGCCAGCCAGAGCGGGCCGAAAATGAACGCCGCCCAGCTCCACCCTTCGCGCACCAGCACGGCCGGCCGGCCGGGGCGCAGGTGGGCGGTGTAGGTCCTCACAGCGACCCCTTGGTGGACGGGATGGCGCCGGGCGCGCGCGGGTCGGCCTCGGCGGCGGTGCGGAGCGCGCGGGCCAACGCCTTGAAGCAGCCCTCCGCGATGTGGTGGGCGTTGCGCCCGGCCTTGGCCGTCATGTGCAGGGTGAGCAGCGCGTTGTGGGCGAAGGCGCGGAAGAACTCCTCGAACAGCTCCGTGTCCATGGTGCCGATGGTGGGCACGTGGAACTGCACGGACCAGGCCAGCAGCGGCCGGCCGGAGATGTCCACCGCCGCCTCCACCAGCGCCTCGTCCATCGGCACCAGCGCCTGGCCGTAGCGCCGGATGCCGCGCTTGTCGCCCACCGCCTGCGCGAAGGCCTGCCCCAGCACGATGCCCACGTCCTCCACCGTGTGGTGGTCGTCCACGTGCAGGTCGCCCGTCGCCTGCACCTCCAGGTCGAACAGGGCGTGGCGGGCCAGCAGGGTCAGCATGTGGTCCAGGAAGCCGACCCCGGTGGACAGCTCGGACATCCCCGTGCCGTCCAGTTCCAGCCGCAGGCGGACGGTGGTTTCGGCGGTGGCGCGGGACAGGCTGGCAGACCGGGGCATGGCTGGATGGATAGCGCAACCCGTGGGCTTTGTCCCACCCCTGCGAACCGCGCGGCGGGTTCGCGCGTCTCACTCCGCACCAACGGAGACGCACCATGCCCGACGCGGACGCACCCAAGGACGAGAAGCCGGTTCTGCCCGGCAACCACGGCCAGTTCGGCGAGAACGACGCGACGGAGAACTACAAGCCGCTTGAGAACCAGCCTGCGCCGGCGCCCGGCAAGGACGGCCCGCGGCAGACCAACGCGGGCGAGCGCTCCTGATGGCTTCCATGGAGGACCTGGCCCGGCAGCACGGCGTCAGCCCGGAAGCGGTGCGGGTGCTGCAGGACGCGCTGCGCCGGGGCGGCGGACGGCAGGCGCAGTTCAGCCACCCGGACCTGGGCGGCATGGGGCAGTGGTCCGCCGGGGGCATGACGCAGGTGGGCGACATGTTCAACACGGCGTTGAAGGACAAGGTGAACGCCTTGTGCTCAGCGCTCGCCGAAAAGGCCGCGGACGATCCCGCCCCGCCAGCGGCGCACGGCAGTTCGGCGCCGCACGGCAAGGATTGGTGGCCGGGCGGGCTGGGCCGGCCTTCCGCCACCGGCTCGCAGAACGGGATGCGCTACGCCTGCTTCCCGGACACGCGCCGGGTCGCGGTGGAGCAGGCCGGGCGCGTGACGCTGTACGACAGCGGCGAGCACCGCATCAGCGGCGTGTCCCAGCAGCAGAGCGGCACGCAGGAGCTGAGCTTCAGCAGCCAGAACGGCACGGTGCGCGCGTCGGACCTGCCGGTGGCTGGCTGAAGGGTTCGCATGGCAACGGAGCCGCCCGTGA
Organism: uncultured Acetobacteraceae bacterium; assembly: GCA_964245495.1. Taxonomy (GTDB): domain Bacteria; phylum Pseudomonadota; class Alphaproteobacteria; order Acetobacterales; family Acetobacteraceae; genus LMUY01. Next base: position 4,144 of record CAXTNC010000057.1, on the reverse strand, counting down.
CCCAGGACCCATTCGTCCATCTTCCGCACCTTCGCGGCAGGGTGACGCCGGCCGGGCAGTCGCCGCTGCGCTTCACCCGCGAGGTTCTCGCCGCCCGCGACCAACGTGCCCGCGAGATGGGCTACCCTGCCGATTGGCGCCAGCCGGACCAGCAGATCGACAGCTCCTGGCGCAGCTTCCTGTCAAGCCGGGCCGGGTCAGGCGACCTTTGGGTGTTTGGCTACGGGTCGCTCATGTGGGACCCGGGCTTCCACTACACGGAGGTCAGGCTGGCCGACATCGACGGCTACCAGCGCCGCTTCACGGTCAAGATCGAGGTCGTCACCGGCTCGCCGGAACGTCCTGGGCTTGCGCTGTCGCTTGAGCGGCAGCCAGGCCGTTGCAGGGGCCTGGCGTTCCGGATCGCCGCCGATCTGGTGGAGGCGGAATCGGAACTCCTGTGGCGGCGGGAGATGCTGCTGTTCAGCTATTGCCCCGTCATGGCGCCGGCGGCCACGCCGCAAGGAGGCATAAACGCTGTCGTGTTCGCCTCGGACAGGTCGCAGCCGAAGTACATGGGCGAGCTGCCGCTGGGCGAGACGGCGGCGATCATCGCCCGCGGCGCGGGCATCAGGGGCGCCAACCGCACCTACGTCGAGAAGCTGGCGAGTGAACTCGAAGCGCTTGAGCTGGAAGACCCGTACATCGAGCAGCTGCTGGAGCAGGTGAACCGCATCCCGGCGGCTTGAGCGTGGGGCAGCCGCTGGCCCAGCGGGCCGCTACAGCTCCAGGTCGACCCCGACCTTCACGACCTGGTTCGGCGGCAGGTGGAAGTACTCCACCGGGTCCAGCCCGGTGCCGCCGAGGAACAGGTAGCCGCGGCGCAGCCAAGCCTGCCACCACGGCGCTTCCCTGGTGTCGACCACCTCCGGCAGGAAGAACACCGCGGTTCCGACATCGAACGGCAGGCCTTCCGCGAGGGCCGTCGACACGTCCGGCGGGTACATGAAGCCGAAGCGGGCCACGCCGCGGTAGATGCCGTTGCCCAAGTCCTCGACGCTGAGCCGCTCGGACGATGACACGTGCGGCTGCTTGGTGGTTTCGATCCGCAGCAGCAGCACGTTCTCGTGCTCCACGTGGCTGCGCAGCCAGGCCTGCCGGCCGATCAGCGGCACCCTGTCCGGCGTTTCGGTCAGGAACACCGCGCCGCCTTCCTCCCGCGCCTTCCAGCCCCGCGCCATCTTCTGGAACTCGGGCAGCGGCATGGCCCAGCTGGCCAGCGCCTTGCGGACGCGGGAGCGGCCCAGGGTCCAGACGGTGAGCACGGTGAACACCAGCCCGCCAATCAGCAGCGGCACCCACGCGCCGGACAGCAGCTTGGCCAGGTTGGCGCCCAGGAACGCGCAGTCCACCAGCAGGAACGCCCCCGCCAGCGCCGCCGCCCGCCCCAGCGACCAGCCCCAGACCTGGCGCGTCACCACGAAGAAGGTGACGGAGGTGACGGTCATGGTGCCGATCACCGCCAGGCCGTAGGCCGAGCCGAGCGCCGCGGAGGAGCGGAAGCCGAGCACCAGCGCCAGGCAGCCGATCATCAGGGCGTAGTTGATCATGGGCATGTAGATCTGCCCCTTCTCCCGTTCGGACGTGTGCACCACGGCGTAGCGCGGGGCGAACCCCATGTTGATCGCCTGCTGGGTGAGCGAGAACGCGCCGGAGATCAGCGCCTGGGAGGCGATCACGGTGGCGGCGGTGGAGACCGCCACCGCCGGGTAGAGCGCCCAGCCCGGCATGATGGCGAAGAACGGGTTGCTGGCCGCCCCCGGGTCCTGCAGCAGGCGGGCGCCCTGGCCCAGGTAGTTCAGCCCGAGCGCCGGCAGCACGATGAGGTACCAGGCGGTCACGATCGGCCGCCGGCCGAAGTGCCCGAGGTCGGCGAACAGCGCTTCGGTGCCGGAGAAGCACAGCACCACCGCCCCGAGCACCGCATAGCCGGCCCAGCCGTTGCCGGTGAGCAGGCTCAGGCCGGCCAGCGGATTGAACGCTGCCAGCACCGCCGGGTGCTGCACCGCGCTGGCGACGCCCGCGGCCGCGATCATGCCGAACCACAGCAGCATGACCGGGCCGAAGAACCGCCCGACCTTCTCCGTGCCCCAGTGCTGCACCAGGAACAGCGCCACCAGGATGCCGGCCGCGAGCGGCACCACGAACGGCGTGAAGCGGGGGCTGGCGACCTCCAGGCCCTCGACCGCGGACAGCACGGAGATGGCGGGGGTGACGACGCCGTCGCCGTACAGCAGGGCGGAGCCGAACAGCACCAGCAGGGTGAGCACGCCGGGCCGGGCGAACGGCTGCGCCGGCACCCGGGTGCGGATCAGGCCCAGCATGGCGAGCGTGCCGCCCTCGCCGTCATGGTCAGCATGCAGGATGAAGCCCACGTACTTGACGCACACCACCAGGATGATCGACCAGATGATGAGCGACAGGACGCCGATGATGAGCGCTGGGTCCTGCGCGAAGGACGGGTGGTCGGTGAAGCATTGCTGCACGGCGTAGAGCGGGCTGGTGCCGATGTCCCCGAACACGACGCCCAGCGCGCCGAGCGTCATGACGGGCAGCGCGCGCCGCCGCCCTTCGGCCCGGGGCGCGAAGTCCGGGCTGGAAATGGGACGGCCTTGCGTGAGCGTTGATGACGACATGCGGTGTCCTTGGCAGTTCCTCGCCAGCGATCAAGGCGCCGCAGCTATCCTAGGCTCGTCACGGGTTGTCGCGGCCCTTGCGAGGGCCTCAGCTGTCCTCGCGCCGGCTGGCGTCGAGCGCGCGCCTGGCACGTTCCGCGAGCAACTGGTCGAGGCGCCGCTCGGCGGCGTTGCGGCCATGGCGCGACCGGTTGACCGCAGCCTCCGCGGCTTCCGCTTCCCGCAACTTGGCCTTGCGCGCCTTCTGCAAGTTGATGATCTCTGCCATGGGATGCGTCCTACCACAGGGTGGGCAGTGGCGGAAAGGTCAACCCTCGGCCACGAAGGCGTGAGAACCAAGCTGAGCTAAGTGCGTTCCGTTCTTGAAGCAACACCGGAAGGGGTGTCCGCCATGGGTACGATCCTCGTCATCATCCTCATCGTCCTGCTGCTGGGCGGCGGCGGCTACGGCTACAGCTCCGGCTGGGGCTACGGCCCGACCGGCGGCATCGGCCTGATCGTGCTGATCCTGGTGGTGCTGCTGGTGCTCGGCCGAATCTGACGGGCTGACGGGAAGCGTCACGGCCGAAGCCGCGGCCGTGACGCCCTTCAAGGATGCAGCCCCTTGGGGCTCCTGGGATGCAAGCGTTCGGTTCCGTCCGCGCGCTTGCGGCGGCAGCCCGATGCAGCGGCAGGCGGCATCCGGCGCCGGCAGGCCGCCGAGCAGCGCCAAGGCAGGACGCTCCCGGCCGTCACCCGCCTGCGCGCAGCAGCATGGCGCCGTGCCGCCCCAGCCAGGCGGCGCAGTCCGCCCAGTCCGGCGCCAAGGCATCGACCAGCCGCCAGAACTGCGGGCCATGGTTCATGTGCCGCAGATGGGCCAGCTCGTGCGCCACCACGTAGCGCTGCACGTGCGGCGGCGCCATCACCAGGCGCCACTGGAACATGACGGCGCCCCCGGCGGTGCAGCTGCCCCAGCGGCTGCGCGTGTCGCGCACGGCGATCCGACGGGGATGCAGCCCCGTCTCGGCCGCGAGTGCCGCAGCCAGCGCGCCCAAGCGGCGTTTCGCCTCCATGCGGAGCAGGTCGGCCACGCGCCGGGCCAGGAAGCTGCGGTCCCCGGCGACGTGGATGGCCCCGGCAACGAGCCAAGCCCCGCCCCGTCCCGCCGGGACATGCCGGATGGTGTGCGGCTCGCCGCCAAGCGGGATGGACGCGCCGTCGTCGAACAACAGCGGTGGCGGCAAGGCGGCCAGCTTGCCGCCGACCCAGGCGGCATGGTCGGCCAACAGGCGCAGCCCGGCCGAGCGGCTGGCGCGGACCGGAAGGGTGACGATCACGGCTCCCATGCGGGCGTCGATCCGCAGGCTGACCCGGCGCGCGCGCGGGTTGCGCCGCCACGACACGTTCGTGGGGCCATGCGGAAGCTGGACCAGTTCGCTCGGGAGTTCCGCCATGGATGAACCATGACGGCTCGCCTGAGCCGTGGC
>CAXTNC010000056.1:0-16920 GCA_964245495.1 uncultured Acetobacteraceae bacterium | reverse complement strand
GTTGTCCCTCGCCTCCGCGCTCGGCCTGGGCGATGCTGCCGGGTTGTCCCGCCTGTGCGACCGCGCCACCGCAGAACGTCCCGCCGGCGCGCCGCTGTTCTGGACGCTGGGCGCCAACCAGTCGGGCAAGGCCGCGATCTCCGCCTGGCGGGACATGCTGCTGCCCGCGCTGGCAGGCCCCTGCCCGCCCGCGCTGTGGCCGTTCGACGGGCCGCTGCGCGCCCTGCTGCGGCCGGGCCGGGCCGTGGTGGCCGAAACCTACCCGGCGGAGGCGATGCGGCAGCTGGGGGTGCGGCTGCACGGCAGCAAGCGCCGCCAGGCGGACCGGGCGGCGCTGGCGGGGCCGTTGCAAACCATCCTGAAAGGATTGCGCGCTAAACCTGACCTGGCGTTGCGGTCGGCGCTCACGGACGGCTTCGGGGCCGACGCCGCCGGGGAGGACCGGTTCGACAGCCTGCTCGGCCTGCTGTGCGTCTTGGCGGTGCTGGACGGGACGCGGCCGGACGCGGCGCCGGCCGACCCATGGGTGCAGCGCTGGGAAGGCTGGGTGCTCGGGCAGGCCGCCTGCCCGGCCGGAGATGGACAAGGCCGGCAGTCGCGGGCTAGGCACGAGGGGGAGGCTTGAGACCATGGACGTGCCCGCCTTAGCTCCGGACTGGACCGCCGCGGCTGGCAGCCCGGGCGGCGCCGTCGTTCCCGTCATCCTTTCGGGCGGCTCCGGCACCCGGCTGTGGCCGGTTTCGCGCGAAAGCTTCCCCAAGCAGTTCTGGGGCCTGCTGAACCATGACCGGTCGATGATCGTGGAAACCGCCCTGCGCGGCGTGGCGCCCGGCTTCGCGCCGCCGGTGGTGGTATGCAACCATGAGCACCGTTTCCTGGTGGCCGAGCAGTTGCGGGACGCCGGGGTGGCGGACGCACGGATCGTGCTGGAGCCGATGGGCCGCAACTCGGCCCCCGCCATCGCCGCCGCCGCCCTGCTGGTGGCGCAGACGGACCCGCAGGCGGTGATCTGGATGACCGCGGCCGACTCCGCCATCGAGGACCTCCCTGCGCTGCACGCCATCCTGGCTCGGGCAGTGACAGGCGCGCGCGCCGGGCGGATCGTCACCCTTGGGATGCGGCCGACAGGGCCGGAAACGGGCTACGGCTACATGGAGGTGGGCGACCCGGTGGCAGGTGCGCCCGGCGTCCATGCCGTGGCGCGCTTCATCGAGAAGCCGGATGCCGCCGGGGCGGCCAAGCTGCTGGCCTCGGGCGCGCTGTGGAACGCCGGCATGTTCGTGTTCACCGCGGAAACGATGATCGAGGAATTGCAGGTCCACGCGCCGGACGTGCTGGCGGCGGTGCGGCGCGCCCTGGAAGCCGCGACGCGGGACCTCGACTTCATCCGGCTGCAGCCGGCCGCCTTCGCCGCCTGCCCGAGCATCAGCCTGGACTACGCGGTGGCCGAGCGCACGGGCCGCATCGCCGTGGTGCCGGCGGAGCTGCGCTGGTCGGATGTCGGCTCCTGGGGCGCGCTGTGGGAGCTGGGCGGCAAGGACGCGGACGGCAACGTGGCGGTGGGGGACGTGCTGCTGGAAGGCTCCTCCCACTGCTACGCCCGCAGCGACGGCATCATGACGGCCGTGGTGGGGCTGACGGACGCGGTGGTGGTGGTGACGGAGGACGCGGTGCTGGCCATGCACCGGGACCGCGCGCAGGACGTGAAGAAGGTGGTGGACCGCTTGAAGGCCGCCGGCCGCCACGAGGCGGTGGCGCACAACCGCGTGTACCGGCCTTGGGGCTTCTACGAGAGCCTGATCCGCGGCGACCGCTTCCAGGTCAAGCGCATCCTGGTGACGCCGGGCCACAAGCTCAGCCTGCAGCGGCACTATCACCGCGCCGAGCACTGGGTGGTGGTGAACGGCACCGCGGTCGTCACGCGGGACGGCGAGGAAGTGATGGTGCGGGAAAACGAAAGCATCTACCTGCCGCTCGGCACCGTGCATCGGCTGGAGAACCCGGGGCGCATCCCGCTGACGCTGATCGAGGTGCAGTCCGGCGCCTACCTTGGCGAGGACGACATCGTGCGGATCGAGGACACCTACGGACGGAGCTGACCTCGGTGGATTCGCGCGCCCGATTGCGCTAACTGGCTCCGTCTTGACCGCGTAAGGACCCTCATGCCCACAGCACTCGTCACCGGCGTCACCGGGCAGGACGGCGCCTACCTGTCGCAGCTCCTGCTCGCCAAGGGATACCGCGTGATCGGCCTGATGCGCCGCTCCGCCTCCTCCGACGTGATCGGCGAGCGGCTGCGCTGGCTCGGCATCCTCAAGGACGTGGAGCTGGTGGATGCCAACCTCACCGACCTGTCCAGCCTGATCCGGGTCCTCACCACCTACAAGCCGGACGAGGTGTACAACCTTGCCGCGCAGTCCTTCGTGGCGGCGTCCTGGCAGCAGCCGCTGCTGACCGGCAACGTCACCGGGCTGGGCGCGGCCAACGTGCTGGAGGCGGTGCGGCTGATGCGGCCGGAGGCGCGGTTCTACCAGGCCAGCTCGTCCGAGATGTTTGGCCTGATCCAGGAGCCGAAGCAGTCCGAGCGCACCCCGTTCTACCCGCGCTCGCCCTACGCCGCGGCCAAGCTGTACGCCCACTGGATGACGGTGAACTACCGCGAAAGCTTCGGCATGCACGCCAGCAGCGGCATCCTGTTCAACCACGAAAGCCCGCTGCGCGGCATCGAGTTCGTCACCCGCAAGGTCACGGACGGAGTGGCGCGGATCAAGCTCGGCCTGGCCACCGAGCTGCCGCTGGGCAACATGAACGCCACGCGGGACTGGGGCCACGCGCGGGACTACGTGCAGGCGATGCACCTGATGCTGCAGCAGGACGTGGCGGACGACTACGTGATCGCCACCGGACGCACCACCTCCATCCGGGACCTTTGCTCCATCGCGTTCGGCCACGCCGGGCTGAACGCAGAGGACCACGTGACGACGCGCTCCGACCTGATCCGCCCGGCAGAGGTGGACGTGCTGCTGGGCGACTCGTCCAAGGCGCAGCAGGTGCTGGGCTGGCGGCCGGAAACGGCGCTGGAGGACATGATCGGCGAGATGGTGGAAGCGGACCTGGCCCGGCACCGCGCCCGCATGGCCGCCTGAGCATGGCGGCGGGCAGCCCGTCCCGCATCCTCGTCACGGGCGCCGCCGGGTTCGTGGGCGGCCATCTGCTGCCGGCGCTGCGGGCAGCGTTCCCGGCGGCGGAACTGGCCAGCGAGCCATTCGATGTGACTGACCTGGCGGCCGTCACGGGAGCCGTGCGCCGGGTGCGGCCGGACGCCTGCGTCCACCTGGCGGCCATCTCCGCCATCCCCGCCGCGCAATCCGATCCGGACGCCGCTTGGCGGGTCAACCTGGGCGGCACCTTGTCGCTGGCCCGCGTCCTGGGGGCCGAGTCGCCCGGCTGCACCCTGCTGTTCGCCTCCACCGCGGACGCCTATGGCCGGTCATTCAAGGCGGGCGTGCCTTTGGACGAGGCCGCGGCGCTGAACCCCATGAACACCTACGGCGCCACCAAGGCCGCGGCGGACCTGGCGCTCGGCGCCATGGCAGGAAGGGATCTGCGCGTCATCCGCGCCCGCCCGTTCAACCACACCGGCCCCGGCCAGTCGGCGGATTTCGTGGTGGCCGCGTTTGCCCGGCAGGTGGCGCGGGTCGAGGCCGGGCTGCAGCCGCCGGTGCTGCGGGTCGGCGCGCTGGACCCGCTGCGCGACTTCCTGGACGTGCGGGACGTGTGCGCCGCCTACGCGCTGTGCCTGGCCCGCGCCGAGGGCATCCCATCCGGCACGGTGCTCAACATCGCATCGGGCACGCCGCGCCGGGTTGGGGACGTGCTGGCGGGTTTCCTGGCGCTGGCAGGGGTGGAGGCCGTGATCGAAACGGACACCGCCCGGATGCGCGCATCAGACATAGCCCTGGCTGCCGGCAACGCCGGACTTGCGCGCGACCTGCTGGGCTGGGCGCCCGCGGTCGCCTGGCCGCAGACCCTGGCAGACGTGCTGGCCGACTGGCGCGGGCGCGTCCTGGCTGAGGACGCCTGACCCGGCGGGAAGCCCGGGGCGCGGTGCTGGCCATGGGGCTGGCGGGATTCGCGGCCTGGACCGTCGTTTCTGCCTGGCGGGGCGTGCTGCTGGCCGGCGCAAGCGCCGTTCATGCGCTGTGGCTGCTGCCGGCGCTGGTGGCGCTGCACCTGCTCCAGCTCCTGCTTTCGGCGCGCGCCTGGCACTTGCTGCTGCCCCCTGGCCTGGCTTTGCTGCGCGTCTACCGCATCCGGCTCGTGCGGGAAGGCATTGATGCGCTGCTGCCGGTGGCGCAGGTGGGCGGCGAGGTGGAAGGCGCAAGGCTGCTCTCGCCTGGCGGCCCGAGTTTGGCTGTGAGCGGGGCGAGCATCGTGGTGGATGTCACGACGGAGTTCCTGAGCCAACTGGTTTTCCTGCTGGCAGGCCTCGGTGCGCTGGCCGCCACTTCGGGCGCGCGCTGGCAGGCGTGGGTCGGCACGGCCTTCCTGACGGCGGCGGGGGCGTGCGGGCTGCTGGCCGCCCAGCGATTCGGCGTGCTGCGCCTGGTTGAGGGACTGGCCCGGCGCATCGCCGCCCGATGGCCTGCGGCAGCCTCGCTGGCCGGCATTGATGAAGCCGCATCCGCGATCTACCGCCGCCGACTTGCCCTGCTCTGCTCTACGGCGCTGCACCTGCTGGCCTGGGCGCTTGGCAGCATCGAGAGCTGGGCGGTGCTCCATGCGCTCGGCCTGCCGGCAAGTCCGGTGCAGGCGGTGATCGTGGAAGCGCTGGGCATGGCCGCGCGCAGCGCCGGGTTCGCGGTGCCAGGGGCGCTCGTGGTGCAGGAAGCCGGGTTCGCGCTGGCGGCAGCGGCGATCGGGCTGCCGGAAACCGCGGGGGTGTCGCTCTCGCTGGTGAAGCGCGTCCGGGAGGTGGTCGTCGGCCTGCTGGGCCTGGGACTGTGGCGCCTGGAGCGGACGCGGCGGCTGCCGGCCTGATGCGCCATCCAAGTGCTGCGCTGCGCCCGCTCCTCACGAGGCCCGGCAAGCTGGCGGCAGGGGCAGCCAAACGAGCAGGCTGGACCTGTGGATCATGGCCTCGGCGCTCAGCCGGGTCCCGTGCAGCCCCATGGCGAGCAGCAGCACGGCGGCGCCGATCCAGGCCGTGCGCATCGGCGGACGCGGCCCGGCGAGCGCGAGCAGGGCTGCGGCCCCGGCCAGGCCCACGGCCGCGCCGGCCAGCACCTCCTGCCAGTCATGCGCGCCCACCGCGATCCGGGTGAGGCCGAACAGGCCAGCCACGGCCAGGGGCAGCGCCGCCCAGCCGATTGGCGACGCCCGGCCCCGGAGCAGCAAGGCCAAGCCGCCGCCATAGATCATGGCAGAGGCAGCCGTGTGGCCGCTGGGGCTGCGGATGCCCGTGAAGGCGAGCGGCACGGCGCACGCGAAGCAGACGTACTTGAGCAGCGCCATCGTCCCCAGGACGCCGGTGACCGCCGCCAGCCAAGCCGCCAGCCCGCGCCACCAGCGCATGACGGCCAACGACGCCGCGAACAGCAGGGCGACCGGCAGCAGCACCGCCTGGTCGGCGAAATCGGTCAGGAACTCCAAGAAGGATCAGCGGTGGCGGTAGAGGCGGGATGGCGGAGCGTGGCGGCCATGTCCGGAGCCGTGAGTCGGCCGACGGTTGGTGTAACCCCGGCGATGCGCCCGGTACGTGGGGTAACGCCGCGCCGCATGGCGACGGGCATAGCTGCGTCGCGCGTAGCTCCCATGAGCCTCGCCATTGCCAGGCGACGGGGCTGTCAACGCTTCCAGCGACAGTTTGTCGGGCGAGTCCTGCGCCTGGGCAGGCTGGATCATCAGGCTGGCAAGGGTCAAGGCCAGGAACAGCAGTCGTCGCATGGTGGGCGCACCCCGGATCGGAACGTCCGCGCCACTACAGGCGCGCCGCTTGCTGCGCAATCTTGACGAACCAGCTGGGCACGCGCATAGCCCAAGCTGGGCGCACCAGCGCCCTGGCCCCAGGGCCGCCGCCGCTCCGCGATGGTCGCGCAGCGGCGCATTCCGCGTTGTGGAGCGTGCGCCATGTTCGACAGCCTGTCGAGCAAGCTGGAAGCGGTCTTCGAGGGGCTGCGCAAGCGCGGCCGCCTGTCCGAGATCGACATCGCCGAGGCGCTGCGCGAGGTCCGCCTGGCGCTGCTGGAAGCGGACGTGGCGCTGCCGGTGGTGAAGGACTTCATCGCCAAGGTGCGCGAGCAGGCCACCACCATCGAGGTGATGGACAGCGTGGCGCCCGGCCAGCAGGTCATCAAGGTGGTGAACGACGTCATGGTGGAAGCGCTGGGCGGCGCCGGCGCCGTGCCGCTGAACCTGGCCGCCGCCGCCCCCGTGCCGATCCTGATAGTGGGGCTGCAAGGCTCCGGCAAGACGACGACCTCCGGAAAGGTCGCGCTCCGGCTGACGCAGCGGGAGAAGAAGCGCGTGCTGCTGGCCTCGCTCGACACGCAGCGTCCGGCGGCGCAGCTGCAGCTGCAGCAGCTGGCGCAGCAGGCCCGGGTGGCGAGCCTGCCCATCGTGGCCGGGCAGACCCCGGTGGAGATCGCCCGGCGCGCCATGGAGACGGGCCGCCGCGAGGTGTACGACGTGGTGATCCTGGACACCGCCGGGCGCCTGTCGATCGACGCGGCGCTGATGGACGAGGTGCGCGCCATCCGCGCCGAAACGAACCCGGCGGAAACGCTGCTGGTCGTGGACGCCATGACTGGCCAGGACGCGGTGAACACCGCCCGGGCGTTCAACGAGGCGCTGGGCATCACCGGCATCGTCATGACCCGGATGGACGGCGACGCCCGCGGCGGCGCCGCACTGTCCATGCGCGCGATCACCGGGGCGCCGATCAAGCTCACCGGGTCGGGCGAGAAGATCGATGCGCTGGAGGAGTTCCACCCCGAGCGCGTAGCCGGCCGCATCCTGGGCATGGGCGACATCGTAGGCTTGGTCGAGAAGGCTGCCGAGCACGTCGATGAGCAGGAGGCCGAGAAGCTTGCCGCCAAGATGATGGCCGGCAAGTTCGACCTGGACGACTACGCCAAGCAGCTGAGGCAGATCACCAAGATGGGGTCGATCTCCTCCATCGTCGGCATGTTGCCCGGCATGGGCGCTGCCAAGGAGGCGCTGGAGGGCGCCAACATCGACAAGACGGTGTTCGCCAAGCAGGGCGCCATGATCTCGTCCATGACGATGAAGGAACGGCGGACGCCGGAGATCATCAAGGCGAGCCGCAAGAAGCGCATCGCCGCCGGGTCCGGCACGACGGTGCAGGACGTGAACAAGCTGCTCAAGCAGTTCGACGACATGTCCACCATGATGAAAAAGATGCGCAAGCTGGGTCAGAAGGGGCTGATGCGCCACGGCCTCGGCGCAATCATGCCCAAGTCGATGCAGCAGCAGCAGCGTCGGCCTTACTGAACCATCCTGAGGACAAACCTAAATGGGACTTAAGATTCGCCTGGCCCGCGCGGGCGCCAAGAAGCGGCCGTACTACCACATCGTGGTGGCCGACAGCCGCTCGCCGCGGGATGGCCGCTTCATCGAGAAGCTGGGCAGCTACAACCCGATGCTGGCCGCCGACCACGCCGACCGCGTGCGCTTGCAGGACGACCGCATCACCCACTGGCTGAGCGAGGGCGCGCTGCCGACCGACCGGGTGGCCAAGTTCCTCGGCCGCGCCGGGCTGGCGCCGATGCCGACCTACGCCGAGCAGCCCATCCAGTCCGCGCCGAAGAAGAAGGCGCAGGAGCGCGCCAAGGCCGCCGCCGCCTGATGCCGGGGACTCGCATCCTGGTGGGCGTGGTGGGCCGGCCGCATGGCGTGCGGGGGCTGGTGCACGTGCAAAGCTACACCGCCGACCCAGCGGACCTGGCCGCTTACGGCGCCTTGTCGGACGATGCGGGCCGGACCTGGACGCTCGCCTGGCGCGGCGCGGGCGTTGCCGAGCTGCGCGGGGCGGACGGGCCGCTGCGGGACCGGGATGCGGCGGAGCGGCTGGTGAACACGCAGCTTCATATCGAGCGCAGCCGCTTGCCGGCACCGGACAAGGACGAGTTCTACCTGGCGGACCTGGTGGGGCTGCAAGCCGTCTCGCCGGACGGCGCCGTCCTGGGCCGCGTCACGGCCGTCCATGACTACGGCGCGGGCGCGAGCTTGGAGGTGATCCGGGAAGGGCAGCCCTTGCTGGCGCCGTTCACCCGCGCCTGCGTGCCGGAGGTGGACCTCACGGGCGGTCGCGTCGTGGTGGACATGCCGGAAGAAGTTGCCGTGCCCGAAGCGTCATCCTCCCCTTCGCGGGCGCTGCATGGGGAAGGCGGGCGCGCATGACCTGGCGCGCCACGATCCTCACCCTGTTCCCGGACATGTTCCCCGGCCCCCTTGCCCACTCCCTGGCCGGCCGTGCCCTCGCCGCAGACATTTGGGCGCTGGAAACGCGCGACATCCGCGCCGCTGGCCTTGGCCGCCGCCGCAGCGTTGACGACACGCCCTTCGGCGGCGGCGCAGGCATGGTCATGCGGCCTGACGTGGTGCATGCCGCCATCGCAGCCGTGGCGGATGGCCGTCCCCTGCTCTACCCCACCCCCCGCGGCCGCCCGTTACGACAGGCCGACGCCGTCCGCTTGTCCGGCGGACCCGGCGCCATCCTGCTGTGCGGCCGTTATGAGGGAGTTGACCAGCGCGCCATCGAGGCGTCCGGCGCCGAGGAGGTCAGCATCGGCGACTACGTGCTGTCCGGCGGCGAGCTGGCCAGCATGGTGCTGCTCGACTGCTGCGTGCGCCTGCTGCCCGGCGTCATGGGTGCTGCCGAAAGCGCGGACGAGGAAAGCTTCAGCGCCGGGTTGCTGGAATACCCGCATTACACCCGGCCGGCCGGGTGGGACGGCCGCGCCGTGCCCGCTGTGCTGCTGAGCGGCGACCACGCCGCCATCGCCCGCTGGCGCCGCGCGCAGTCCGAGCAGGTCACCCGCCTCCGCCGCCCGGATTTGCTGCCGCCCGTCGCTTCCGGCGCCGCCACGCCGTAACCCGTTCGCAAAAGGACCCCGACCATGAACCTTATCCAGCAATACGAGGCCGGCGAGATCGCCCGCCTCACCGCCGCCCGCGCGGTGCCGGAGTTCGCGCCCGGCGACACCGTGAAGGTCTCGGTGAACATCAAGGAAGGCGAACGCTCCCGCGTGCAGGCCTTCGAGGGCGTGGTGATCGCGCGCTCCAACAAGGGGCTGAGCAGCAACTTCACCGTTCGCAAGATCAGCTACGGCGAGGGCGTGGAGCGCGTGTTCCCGCTTTATGCGCCAACAATCGCCGCCATCGACGTGATCCGCCGCGGCGACGTGCGGCGGGCCAAGCTGTACTACCTGCGCGGACGCCGCGGCAAGTCGGCGCGCATCGCAGAGAAGGCACGGGACACGCGCACCGAGACCGCCGCAGCCGAGTAAGCAAAACCAGGACGCTGCCCTGGACCCGGCAAGGGCCAACTCTTGAAAGAGGGTCGTCCCTTGCATCCCTGTCCAACAGGTGTCCAGAGGCAAGGCCTTGGGAAGGAGAGCAAGATGCCGCGCACGTTGTTCGACAAGGTTTGGGACGCCCACGTCGTGGACCGGCTGGAGGATGGCACCTGCGTCCTCTACATCGACCGCCACCTTGTGCACGAGGTCACCAGCCCGCAGGCCTTCGAGGGCCTTCGCATGGCCGGACGCCGGGTGCGGCGCCCGGACGCCACGGTCGCGGTGGTGGACCACAACGTTCCCACCTCCGACCGCAGCAGCGGCATCGCGGAGCCGGAAAGCCGGCTGCAGGTCGAGACGCTGATCGCCAACGTGGCCGAGTTCGGTGTGCCCTACATTCCGCTGCTCGACGCGCGGCAGGGCATTGTCCACATCATCGGCCCGGAACTGGGCATTAGCCTGCCTGGCACCACCATTGTCTGCGGCGACAGCCACACCTCCACCCATGGCGCGCTGGGGGCGCTGGCGTTCGGCATCGGCACATCCGAAGTCGAGCATGTGCTGGCCACCCAGACCCTGTTGCAGAAACCGGCGAAGAACATGCTGGTGCGGGTGGAAGGCGACCTTGCCCCTGGCGTCACGGCCAAGGATGTCGTGCTGGCCATCATCGGCGCCATCGGCACGGCGGGCGGCAACGGCCATGTGGTCGAGTATGCCGGCAGCGCCATTCGCTCGCTCGACATGTCGGGGCGGATGACGATCTGCAACATGAGCATCGAGGCGGGCGCGCGGGCGGGGATGATCGCGCCCGACGAGACCACGTTCGACTACGTCCGCACCCGTCCGCAAGCGCCCAAGGGCCGCGCGCTGGAGCAAGCCATCGCTTATTGGCGCACCCTGCCTTCCGACGAAGGCGCGTCCTACGACCGCGTGGTGGAGCTGGATGCAGCGTCCATCGCGCCCATGGTGAGTTGGGGCACCAACCCGGAAGCCGTGCTGCCGATCACCGCCGCCGTGCCCGACCCGGCCAGCTACGCCGACCCGGCGCAGGCCGACCAAGTGCGCCGGATGCTCGCCTACATGGATTTGCGGCCCGGCCAGAAGCTGAACGAGCTGCCGATCGACGTGGTGTTCATCGGCAGCTGCACCAACGGCCGGATCGAGGACATGCGCGCCGCCGCCGCCGTGGTGGGCAGCCGCCGCGTGGCGCCCGGCGTGCGCGCCATGGTGGTGCCCGGCAGCGGCCTGGTGAAGCAGCAGGCGGAGCGCGAAGGGCTGGACCAGGTGTTCACCGCCGCCGGGTTCGAGTGGCGGGAGGCCGGCTGCTCGATGTGCCTGGGCATGAATCCGGACAAGCTGACGCCGGGCCAGCGCTGCGCCAGCACATCCAACCGCAACTTCGAGGGGCGGCAAGGCCCAGGGGGACGGACGCACCTGCTGTCGCCGGCCATGGCGGCGGCGGCGGCGGTCACCGGGCGGCTGACGGACGTGCGGGAGATGGCATAATGCAGCCCTTCACCATCCTGACCGGCATCGCTGCGCCGCTGCCGCTCGCCAACGTGGACACGGACAAGATCATCCCCGCGCGCTTCCTGAAGACCATCAAGCGCACCGGTCTTGGCGTCCACGCGTTCGACACGCTGCGCTACGGCGCGGACGGTGCGGAGCGGCCGGACTTCGTGCTGAACCAGGCGCCCTACCGGCAGGCCGAGATCCTGATCGCGCACGAGAACTTCGGCTGCGGCTCCTCGCGCGAACATGCGCCCTGGGCGCTGCTGGACTTCGGCATACGCTGCGTGATCGCGCCGGACTTCGCCGACATCTTCCACGGCAACTGCTTCAAGAACGGCATCCTCCCCGTCCGCCTGCCGCGCGCCGTGTGCGACGGGCTGATGGAGGACGCGCGGCTGGGCGGCAACGCGCGGCTGACCGTGGACCTGGCGCGGCAGGTGGTCGTACGGCCCTCGGGCGAGGAAATCCCGTTCGCCATTGACGCTTTCCGCAAGCACCTGCTGCTGAACGGGCTGGACGACATCGACCAGACGATGCTGCGCGGCGACGCCATCGAGCGCTACGAGGCGAGGCGGCCGGGGTGGCTGCCCGGCGTCACGGCATAGGACGCGCCATGCCCGCCAACAAGACGCTGCTTCTGCTCCCCGGCGACGGCATCGGTCCCGAGGTGATGCGCGAGGTGCGCCGGGTCATCGACTGGATGGTTGAGCGCCGGCGCGTGAGCTTCGAGATCAGCGAGGACCTGGTGGGCGGGGCCGCTCTCGACGCGCACGGCTCGCCCATCTCCGACGAGACTGTGGCGCGCGCCAAGGCGGCGGATGCTGTGCTGTTCGGCGCCGTGGGCGGGCCGCAATGGGACCATCTCGGCTTCGGCAACCGCCCGGAGATTGCCATCCTGACGCTGCGGCGCGAGCTGGGGCTGTTCGCCAACCTGCGGCCCGCCACGGTGCTGGAGCCATTGATCGACGCCTCGACCCTCAAGCCGGACGTGGTGCGCGGGCTGGACATCATGATCGTGCGGGAAAGCACCGGCGGCATCTATTTCGGCGAGCCGCGCGGGATCGAGACGCTGCTGGACGGGCAGCAGCGCGGCATCAACACCGAGGTCTACGTCACGGGCGAGATCGAGCGGGTGGCCCGCGTCGCGTTCGAGCTGGCGGGCCGGCGCGGGCGCAGGGTGTGCAGCGTGGAGAAGGCCAACGTGATGGAGTCCGGCCTGCTGTGGCGCCAGGTCGTCGCCGCGCTGGCCACCCGCGAGTTCCCGGACGTGGCGCTGAGCCACATGTACGCCGACAACTGCGCCATGCAGTTGGTCCGCAACCCGCGCCAGTTCGACGTCATCGTCACCAGCAACCTGTTCGGCGACCTGCTGAGCGATCTCGCCTCCATGCTGACGGGCAGCCTTGGCATGCTGCCCTCCGCCACCCTGGGCAGCGTCGACCCGGCGACTGGACGGCGCCATGCGCTCTACGAGCCGATCCACGGCAGCGCCCCGGACATCGCCGGCAAAGGGATCGCCAACCCGCTCGGCCAGTTGCTGAGCTTCGCCATGCTGCTGCGGCATTCCTTCGCGATGGAGGATGATGCGGCATTGCTGGAGCGGGCGGCAAGCAACGTGCTGGCCAGCGGGCTGCGGACGGCCGACGTGATGGCCCCGGGTGCCGCCCTGGCCAGCACCGCCGCGATGGGCGACGGCCTGTTGCGCGAGCTTGATCGTCTCGCCGGTTAATTCCGGGTTGTCTGCCTGGGCTGGTTGGCCTACACACCCGGCTCGCAGCGCCCGTAGCTCAATTGGATAGAGCACCAGACTACGAATCTGGGGGTTGGAAGTTCGAGTCTTTCCGGGCGCGCCAGCAACCATCGAACTTTCCATGCTCTCGCCGTGTTTGTTCCGGCTCTTGGACAACGGCCCGGACAGCGAACAAAGCCTTGCCTGCGTGCGGCTGGATCATGCGCTCGGAACTGCGCCAGCAGAAACCTGCAACCAGCAGCACCCACTCCTCCAGACTTGCGACGCCATCCTTGCCGGGACCTATCCGGCCAGCGCCGGCAGCGTCCTGTGGAAGCGCAGTTCGTCGCGACTTCCTGTGCCTCTCCTTGTCGCCTCAGGATCGCTGCGTCGGCCACCAGGTCGGCCAGCCGGCAAGGTGAGCCGAAGCCGGCAGCCCGTGAGCCGCCGGCTTGAAGTCAGTGCCCCTGCGCCGCTTTTTGCTGGGCGATCAAGGCTTGGTTGTAGGCATTCTGCTGGGCCAGCAGCGCCTTGTTGTATTGCTGCTGTTGCTGCACCACGGCGTTATGCTGCTGTTCCTGTTGCAGGATCACCGCATTGTGCTGCTGCTCCTGCTGTACGATCGCAGCGTTATGCTGCTGCTGCTGCGCCAGGAGCGCACGGTTATACTGCTGCTCACGCTGCAAAGTCTGCTCGTTCTGCGCCTGCTCGCGATGCACCGTGTCCTGCTGGCGGCGCTGGTCCTCGAAGGCCCGACGCTCACGGTCCTGCCCGCGGTCGCCATCGTAGTCGGGCCTCCTGTCCCCCTCACGCCCAGGCCAGCCATAGCCGTAGCCTGGCTCCCCGCCGCCATAGCCGGGATTGCCGTCATACGGCTGTGCTTGCGCCAGAACCGGCGCCGCCATCGCAGCGGCCAAGGCCAACGTCGTCGCGATACGCATCGAAAACTCCCTGTGTATCGGGCGTGCACAACACCCTGGCATCCAGAATGAAGGCGAAAGATGTCCAAACAACGGCGATTCAGTTAACAACGCCTGCCACACGGGCCTCGACCGCGGCCATGAGTCCGGCAAGCGCCGCCTGACCCGACCGGGCGACATCGGGCGGGCCGGCTGCGCCCAACGCCGCCGTCGCCGTCTCGTCCGCCTGCAGCAGGATCCGCGCCGGGGCGGGCCGCAGGTCGATCAGCAGCAGGCTCAGCGCCGCCCGGCTCATGCCCTGGCCCGGGATGGCGATCAGGCTCAGCAGCTCCCCTTCGAGGGCCAGGTCGGCCCGTGCACGGCTGCCCGGCGGCAGCACCGCCGAGAACAGCCCGCTCGCGGCCAGCCAGCGGCGCAGCACGTCCTCCACGGCATCGGCCGGGGGCACCGCCCATTGCTCGTAGAACCCTGAACGCACGCTGCCGTCTGCCTGCATGACTTGCAGGCCGCGCGCCTCCAGCCCGGGCGCCGCCTGCAACGTGCGCACCAGCAGCGCCTTGCCGCCGGGGCGGGGCGGCAGCGTGACGGGCCGGCGCACGTCCAGCGGCCAGTCCCGCCGCTCCACGTAGGGCCGGGTCGGCAGGATGCTGCAAGCCGACAGCCCGGCGAGCGCGCCGGCAAGCCAGGCTCGCCGCCTCACCGGTCGCGGCTGCGCGGCGGCGGGCCGCCCAGGACAACCTCCGACGGGTCCCGCCGCAGCGCCTCGCTGCTCTGCCGCAGCGCCGCCGCCGTGGTCCGCGCGTCCCGCAGCAAGGGCGCCAGCGCGGCCTCAGCGTCGGCCGACCCGGCGTCGGCCCGGCGCGTCACCTCCTCCAAGGATGCGATCAAGGGCGGCAGCCGCGCCGCCGCCTGCGCCAGCCGGTCCATCGCAGACGAGGCGGAGCGCAGCAGCTCCCGGGTTTGCGGGCCTTGGGCCAGGCTCCGTGCGGCGGCCAGGGTCTGCCGCAGCTCCGCCGACAGTTCGGGCACATCGGCCTGCCGCAGGGTGTCCTGCAAGGCATGCAGCGTGGCAATGGATTGCGTGATCAGCTGGTGCGCCTCCCCGTCCCGCAAGCTGCCGCGCAGCTCCTTGACAAGCCCGAGCGCCCCGTCCGCCAGCGCCACCACGTCCACCTGCTCGAACCGGCCCAGCAGCACGGTCGCGGCATCCGTCACCTGGGCGATCGTGCCCGGCATGGACGGGATATAGCCGGCGCGCGGCGCCCATGGCACGGCGAGCGGCGGATAGGCCGGGGGATCGGTGAAGTTCAGCTCCACGTAGCTCGCCCCCGTCAGCCCCTGGGGGGCCACGCGGGCGCGCAGGCCTTCGCCCGCCACGGCAGCTGCGTCCCAGGCCTCGCCGAGCCGGGCGGTGTCGATGGTGAAGCGGACGACGACGGCGCGGAACGCCGGGTCGGCCAGGTCGGCGCGTCCCTCGCCATACTCGGCGCTGGTCAGGCTGATCTCGCTGACGGCGCCGATCGACACGCCGCGATACTTCACCGGCGCCCCTACATCCAGCCCCTGCACGCTGTCACGGAAATACGTCTCGTAGGTCTGCCCATGGCGGATTTGGCTGCCGCCGAAGAACAGCACCGCCCCCAGCAGCAGCCCCAGCCCGGCCAGCATCAGCAAGCCGACGCGAAGGTACGTGGCGCGCACGCTATGCCGCTTCCCGCCGGAAGAAGCGCCGCACCGCCGGCACCGGGCTGTCCCGCGCCAGCTCCCGCGGGTCGCCCTGCGCCACCACGCCCTGCGCCGCCGCATCCAGCATCAGGCAGCGCCCGGCGATGGCCCGCACGGAGGCCAGCTCGTGCGTCACCACCACGAAGGTGGCGCCCAGCGCGTCCCGCAGCCGGAGGATCAGCTGATCCAGCCCGGCCGACGTCACCGGGTCAAGCCCGGCGGAAGGTTCGTCGAGCAGCAGCAGCGGCGGGTCGAGCGCCAGCGCGCGGGCGATGCCGGCGCGCTTGGCCATGCCGCCGGAGATTTCCGCCGGGCGCAGCGCCGCCGCCGCCGCCAGTCCCACCTGCGCCAGTTTCAGCCGCGCCACGGCGGCGCAGGCATCGGGCGGCAGGGCGGTCAGGCTTCGCAGCGGCAGCATCACGTTCTCCAGCAGGGTCAGGGAGCCGAACAGGGCTGCGGACTGGAACAGCACGCCGATGCTGCGGCGCACCGCGTCCGTTTCGGCCGCCACGTCGTGGCCGAACACGCTGACGGCGCCGGCGGAAGGCGGCAGCAGGCCCATCACCTGGCGCAGCAGGGTCGATTTGCCGCAGCCGGAGCCGCCCAGGATGGCGAACACCTCGCCCGCGGCCACGGAGAAGCTCACGTCCCGGAAGATCGTCCGCTCGCCGAAGCGCTGCTCCAACCCCTCGGCCTGCACCGCCGGCCGGCTCACACGCCGGCCCGGTAGAACACGACGGAGAACATGCCGTCCAACAGGATGGCGGCCACGATGCCGCCCACCACGGCTGCGGTGGCGGCATGCCCTACGGCGCGCGGCCCGTCCCCGGCGGACAGCCCGGCGCGGCAGCCGACCACGGCCACAGCGGCGCCGAAGCACACCGCCTTGAACAGCCCGCCCCATAGGTCGCGCGCGTGCACCGCACGCCCCAGTTGGGCCGCCACTGCCGCGGGCGGGAAGCCGAACGCCATCATCACCGTCAGCAGGCCGAGCAGCCCCGCCGCCTCCAGCGCCAGCGTCAGCACCGGCATCACCGCCAGCGCCGCGGCCATCCGGGGCAGCACCAGCATGGTCATCGGGCTGATGCCCAGCGTTTCCAAGGCTGCCAGCTCCTCATTCACCTTCATGGTGCCGAGTTCGGCGGCGAAGGCCGAGCCGGTGCGGCCGGCCAGGATCACTGCGGCCAGCAGCGGCCCCAGCTCCCGCAGCAGCCCAAGCCCCACCACGTTGACCACGAACAAGTCCGCCCCGAACCGGCGCAGCGGGATGGAGGACTGGAAGGCCAGGATCAGGCCCATCAGGTAGCCCAGCAGCAGCACCAGCGGCACCGCCCGGACTCCCGCCTCGTCCGCCAGGCGGAACAGGTCCGAACCGCGGAGCTGCCGCCGCCGCCGGGGCAGCGTCGCGGCGGCGACCAGGCTTTCGCCGAGAAAGGCCGTGGCTCCGGCGGCGCGGCCGGCAGCGGCGCGGGCGGCGCCGGGCAGGCTCCACGGC
>CAXTNC010000055.1:0-16967 GCA_964245495.1 uncultured Acetobacteraceae bacterium | reverse complement strand
CCAGTGCACCGTGCCGGCCGCCTCCTCCGCCCGGCGGGCGGCGTTCAGCGCCACGATGCGGGCCACGATGTCCGCCGCCGCCAGGCCGGGCTGCCAGCCATAGGCGGCGGCCACCTCGCGGTCCAGGCGCTCGTGCAGCTCGTGCAGGATGGCAACCTGCCCGGCGTCGTGGATGTCCCGCTCGGCGGGCGTGAGTGGGCGGGCGGCGCGCAGGGCCTCCACCACGTTGTAGAGCCCGGTCATGGTGAGCTGGGGATGGGCGTCCAGCCGGGTGCGGCGCAGCGCGTCCAGCTCCTCCGCCAGGCCCGCGATGGCGGCGCGCTGGGACGGTGCGGCGAGCGGGAACGGGAACGGGTCGAAGCAGCGGGTCTTGTTGTAGCGCGGGCGGTCCTCCAGCGTGCCGCCGGCGGCGAGGGCCCATGTCGCGTGGATGCGGGAAGACAGCACGCCGAGGTGGAAGGCGTCGTCGCTGGCGATGCAGACCAGCATGTTGTCGGGGATGACGGCGGCGGGCAGGAAGCAGAACGGGCGGTGCTTGGCCGTCTCGACGGTGGCGATGTAGCGCGGCAGCCCGGCGAGCGCGCGGCGAAGCTCCGGCCGCGGCTTGCCGTGCAGCCACCAAAGCTCGGCATATTGCGCAGCGTCTGGATTTCGGTCCTTCGTGGCCGTTCGATGCTCGAAGATCGTGTTGTGCAGGTGCTGCCATATCGCCGGGTAGCTCTTGCGAACCGCATCCTCGCTCAAGCCGAACAGGTCGATGACCACCACGCCGCGGCTGCGCTGGGTGAGGTCGCGGCCGTTGAGGTAGGGCCGGATGTGCCGCTCCGCCCCGGCCACCGTGCCCAGGCCCAGCGCCCGCGCCTCCTGCGGCGTGACGATGAACCCGGCGCCGTGCAGCTTCATGCCCGGGCTGCTGATCTCGCCGTTCGCCTTCAGTGCAAGCGCCGAGCTTGCATCGGCCCCGACCGTCAAATCAGCGTTGATCGTGCCCGCCTCCGTGCGGAACTCCACTTCCGGCACGTCGCCCGGGCCGCGGCGCTCCTCCGTCGCCACCGCCAGCGTCCCGGGGTGGTTCGGCCCGGCGCGGCCCGCCTCCGCCGCCGTCATGGCGATGCGCACGGCGGCATCCCCTGCCCCGTCCGACCACGGGTGGTCCGGCACGGCGAACACCAGCCGCAGCGGACGCCGGGCCGCCAGCGCGTCCGCCACCACCCGGCGGCAGAAGGTTTGCCGCAGGCTGTTGGAGGTGATGAAGCCGAACCGGCGCACGCCGTTCTTCGCGGTTGCCGCCTGCGCCGCCTTCCACCAGAACACCATGGCCAGGTCGGCCGAGGCGGGGACCTTGGGGTAGGTTCGCCACAAGGCCTCGGCGTAGCCGTCGCCCAGCTCGGCGCGCAAATCCTTGCCGGCGATGAACGGCGGGTTGCCGACGATGAAATCCGCCGCCGGCCACGCCGTCGCCGCCGGCTTCACCGGGCGGGTCAGCTCCACGCGGACCGTCTCGTCCGGCACCAGCTCGCCCGTCACCGGGTGCGGTTTGGTGCTGCGCCCGTCCCAGCGGGTCACGGGGGCGCCCGCCGCGTCCCGCACCAGCTCCTCCCGCCCGTAGCTCAACAGCGCGTCCGCCTGGCGGATGTTGTGGAAGTCGCGCAGGATCGGCTCCGCCAGCGGCGCGCCGCCGCGGGTGCGGAAGTGCCATTGCAGCGCGCCGATCCACAGCACCAGCTCCGCCACCGGCACGGCGCGCGGGTTCCTCTCCAGGCCCAGGAACTGGTGCGGATCGACGCTGGCCCCGGCCAGCAGCAGCCGCCCGCCCTCGCCCGGCGCGAGGTTGGCCAGCGCGTCCAGCACCTCGCCTTCCAGGCGGTGCATCAGCTCCATGGCGACGTACAGGAAGTTGCCGGCGCCGCACGCCGGGTCCAGCACGCGCACGGCGCACAGGCGGGCGTGGAACTCCCGCACGATGCGGGCGGCGTCCGCCGCGTCGCCGGACTCCGCGGCGCGCCAGGCGGCGGCCTGCGCCCCGTCCCACTCGGCGCGCAGCGGGTCCATGACGGTGGGCGCCACCAGCCGCTCGACGAAGGCGCGCGGGGTGAAGTGCGCCCCCAGCCGGCCGCGGGCGCGCGGGTCGAGCGCGTTCTCCAGCAGGGTGCCGAAGATGGCAGGCTCCACGTCCGCCCAGTCCCGCGCCGCGGCGGCGGCCAGCAGGCCGATCATGCCCGCGTCCAGCGGCAGCGGCTCGACGGGGCCGTGCGCGCCGGGGGCGTAAAGCCCGCCGTTGAAGCGGCGCAGGGTGGCGCGCACGGCGGGGCAGAAGCCGCCCGCGTTCATCGTGCGCCACAGGTCCCCGACCAGGCCGGGGAACAGCGCCGGGTCCGCCTGGCAGTCCCGCAGCAGGGCGGTGAAACTGTCCTTGGGGAGCAGCTCCACGGACTGCGCGAACATGCAGAACACGCAGCGCATGAGGAAGCTGGCCACCGAGTCCGCCGGGTGGCGGGCTTCCAGCACCAGCGCCAGCTTGGCCAGCAACCCGGCGATCTCCCGCGTCACCTCCGTGCGGCGGCGCGCGGGGTCGAGCGACTGCGGATCGGTCCAGACCGTGCGCAGCCGGTCCAGGCGGGCGGGGTCCGCGAGGTCGGACAGGTAGGTGCGGAACCCGTCGCGGTCGGGGAACTGGCTGTAATGCTTGCCGAGGCCGGAGAAGTCCGCGTACAGGTCGAAGCAGAAGCCCACGTCGCAGACGATGAGGAAGGGCGGGTTGCCTTCGGCGGCGGGGATGTCGCGGGCGTAGCTTTCCGCCTGGCCGCGGGCGCGCAGCATGTGCTGCGCCCAGCCGCGGGTGTTGCGGATGGTGGCGCGGCGGTCGGCTTCGGGTCCGAACAAGGAGGGCTGCGGCGCGGCGTCCGCCTGCTTGGCTTCCAGGATGAAGCAGCCCTGCTTGTAAAGGTCGATGAAGCGGCGGCTTTCCCGCCCGTCGGGTTCCGGCCGGGTGACGGTGCGCTCGAACCGGTAGGACCCGAGGCCGCCGACCTGCGGCGCCGGCGGCGGCACCCCCAGCAAGGCGCACAGCTCCAGGAGGAACGGCTGGCAGTTGGCGCGCTCCGCCCCGCTGCTGGCGGACCAGCGGGCGATGAAGGCTGCGGCGGCGTCGAGGGGCGGTGGCACGGTTGCGTGTGGTGATGGACCGGAGACGGGGCGGTTGTCCACCGGGCGGCGCAGCCCGTCATGGCGCATAGCTGCCGGGTTTCCCAGAAGCCAGCCCGGGCAACCCTTGCCGTGGTGCTTCACTGGCAACGCAGCCATGGTAAGAGGGTGGCGGGAGCCGGGTCCACGAGACGCTGTGCTGGCCTGGTCATCCGGCCCTGGCAGCCGTGAGAGCTTGAGGGCGTGGCGCACCCCCCGTCTCCCGCCCGCACCTGGTTCCGCTGCCGCGCCGCGCGCAGCCGATCCAAACGCCTAGCCGGCGGCGGTGCTGATCACCCGATCTATGGCGCTGATGACGGAGAACGCGCTCGCATCCCCCGCCAGCGACGCCACGACTGGGCCGAGGCTGTCGCGCGGGATCGAGAACAGCAGCAGGGCATCCGCCACCACCGCTGCGCCCTCGATGGTGAAGCTGGGGGCGAATGCCGGGTAGCCCGCCGCCTGCCGCGACAACGGCACGACGAGGCGTTGCGAGGAGCCGTCGAACTCCGCGGATTGCGCCACGACGAAATAGGGGAAGTTTCCGCGCGTCCGCCCCATGTTCCGGCAAACGTCGAACTGCGCCACTAGAACGGGTTGTGTTCGTCAGCCGGCGAGCCGTGTTGCTGAACAGACGCATTCGATGCTGCGATCCATTGCGCGATCTGGGCGCGCTGATCGGTGCGCTTGGCTTCCTCGGCTTCCACGTACGACTTCAGCAAGGATTCAACCGTCCGATTGATGTCGCTGGTCAGCCGGCTGGCGCGCCTGACAAGCTCGGCATCCAGCGTCACCGTCAACGGCTGCTCGCGAGTCGGCATGGTGCGGTTCATCCGGTCTGGCCGCACGTGCATAGCGCATGGACGGCCGAGCGCAGCACTCACCCCACCGCCATCTCTCCCAGGTATGCCTCCCGCACCACCGGGTTCGCCCGCAGCTCCGCCGCCGGGCCGCTCAGCACCACCTGCCCGGTTTGCAGCACGTAGCCGCGGTCGGCGATCTGCAACGCCATGCTGGCGTTCTGCTCCACCATGAAGACCGTCGTGCCCTGGGCGCGGATGGCCTGGATGGCGGCGAAGGTCTGCTCCACCAGCAGGGGCGAGAGGCCCATGGAAGGCTCGTCCATGCAGATCAGACGGGGGGCGGCCATGAGGGCGCGGCCGATCGCCACCATCTGCTGCTCGCCGCCGGAAAGGGTGCCGGCCAATTGGCTGCGGCGCTGCTGCACGCGGGGGAACAGGGCGTACACCCGGTCAAGGTCGGCGGCGGCTGCGCCGCGCGGGCGGGTGTAGGCGCCCATCTCCAGGTTCTCCCCCACCGTCATGCGCGGGAACAGGCGGCGGGCCTCCAGCACGGGGGCGATGCCGCGGCGCACCCGCTCGGCGGTGGGCAGGCGCTCGATCGGGGCGCCGTCGAACAGCACGGCGCCGCTGGTGGGGCGGACCACCCCCATGATCGTCTTCATGGTGGTGGACTTGCCGCAGGCGTTGCCGCCGAGCAGGCAGGTGATCTCGCCGGGCATGATGGCGTAGTCCACGTCCTTGAGCACGTGCAGGTCGCCGTAATGCGTGTTGACCCGGCGGAACTCCAGCAGCGGCTCAGGCAAGCGCGGACTCCGCGTGGGCGCGGCCGAGATAGGCGTCGAGCACCGCCTCCATGCGGCGCACCTCGTCCGGGCGGCCTTCGGCCAGCATCTCGCCATGGTCCAGCACCACCACGCGGTCGGCAAGGCGGGTCACCACGTCGAGCTTGTGCTCGATCACCAGGATGCTGAGGCCGAGGCCGCGGAGCTGGACCAGCTGCTCGGCCAGCTCGATGGTTTCCGCCGGGTTCATGCCGGCGGTCGGCTCGTCCAGCAGCAGCAGGCGCGGGCCGGAGGCGAGCGCGCGGGCGATCTCGACCCGGCGGCGGTTGGCGTAGGACAGGCCTGCCACCGGCTGGTCCGCGCGCGGGGTGAGGCGGTTGCCGAACAGGGCCAGGAGCTCCATCGCCCGCTCCCGCGCCCGCCGCTCCTCCGCCCGGGTGGGCGGCAGGCGCAGCACGGCGCGGACCGGGCCGGCGCGCAGGCGGGAGTGCGCGCCGACCAGCACGTTGTCCATCACGCTGAGGCTGGGGAACAGGCGGATGTTCTGGAACGTGCGCGCCATCCCGGCAGCCAGGATGCGGTGCGGAGCCGCGCCCGTGAGGTCCGCGCCGGCGAAGCGGATGGCGCCGGCGGCGGGCGGGGTGAGGCCGGTGATGACGTTGAACAGGGTCGACTTGCCGGAGCCGTTGGGGCCGATCACCGCCAGCACGCCGCCTTCCGGCACGGCGAGCGTCACCGCGTTGAGCGCCACCAGGCCGCCGTAGCGCACGCTGACGCCCTGGACTTGCAGCAAAGGGAGTCCGCCGGGCGGCTGGAGGCCGGGCAGCGTGATGCTGGCGGCGGCGGCCTGCACCGTCGCGTGCTGCTGCGCGAAGGTGAGCGCCGCGGGCTTGCGCCCCGCGGGGATCAGGCCGTCGCGGCGGTACAGCATCATCAGCACCAGGATGACGCCGAAGATCAGCTCGGTGGACTGCGACAGGTCCGCCCGGCGCAGCACGGGGCTGCCGGCGAGCGCGCCCAAGCGGTGCAGCCATTGCGTGAGGTCCGGCAGGAACCAGGATTGCATCAGCTGCAGGATCATCGCCCCCAGCACCACGCCCCACACGCTGCCCATGCCGCCCAGCACGACCATGACGAGGATCATGACCGACACGGGGAAGCCGAACATCTCGGGCGTCGCGGTTTGCAGCTTGGCCACGTAGAACACGCCGGTCATGCCGGCGAAGGACGCGCCTATGGCGAAGGCGAGCAGCTTGGTGCGCACCAGGTTCACGCCCATGGCGCCCGCCGCCACCTCGTCCTCGCGGACGGCCATCCAGGCGCGGCCGACCCGGCTGTCGCGCAGGCGCAGGCTGGTGAAGATCAGGACGGCCACCAGGCCCACGGCGACATAGTAGTACGGCACGGCGTCCACGCCGAAGTCATGCCCGCCGAGGCTGGGCGGGGCGACGCCGTTCAGCCCGGCGGCGCCGTTGGTCAGCCCCGTCCAGTTGCGCGCCACGATGGGCACGATCTCGCCGAAGCCGAGCGTCACGATGGCGAGGTAGTCGCCGCGCAGCCGCAGGGTGGGCGCGCCGAAGGCGATGCCGCAGCCGGCCGCCAGCGCGCCCGCGAGCGGCAGGGCGAGCCAGAAGGACAGGGTGGTGTGCACGACGTCATGGCCGTCTGGCCCAGCGATGCGGGCGGCCAGGCCGAGGAAGGCGAGCGGCTCCCAGGCAGCGGACCAACCAGGCTGCAGCTGGAAGGAGGACAGGATGCCGTAGCAGTACGCGCCGATGGCGAAGAACGCGGCGTAGCCGAGGTCCAGCAAGCCGCACATGCCGACCACGATGTTCAGCCCCAGCGCCAGGGCGGCGTAGGCGAGCGCGTTGGCGGCCGAGTCGACGTTGGCGTCGTCGCCGCTGAGCAGCGGGAAGGCAAGAGCCAAGAGCGCCACGGCGGAGGTGAGCGCGGCGCGGATGCGGGGCGTCATGACCGGTTCGGCGCCACGCGGCCCAGCAGCCCGGCGGGGCGGAACACCAGCACCAGCACCAGCAGGGAGAAGATGATCACGTCCGTCCAGCGGGCGGCGATGAACTGGCTGCTCATGGTCTCCACCAGGCCGATGATGAGGCCGCCCAGCATGGCGCCGGGCACGTTGCCGATGCCGCCGAGCACGGCGGCGGTGAAGGCGCGCAGCCCGGCGCTGCCGCCGATCACGAAGCTGGTGAAGTTGTAGTACAATCCAAAGACCATCCCCCCTGCCCCGGCCAGCGCGGAGCCGATGAAGAACGCCGTCATGACCACGCGGTCCACGTCCACGCCCATCATGCGCGCGGCCTCCGGGTCCTGCGCGGTGGCGCGCATGGCGCGGCCCATGCGGCTGCGCCGGGTGAACGCCCACAGCCCCGCCATCAGAACGGCGGAAACGATCCAGATCAGGAGCTCCCGCAGCCGCAGCACCGCGCCGCCGAACGCCCAGGTGAGCGGCGGCAGCGGGTTCGGGTAGTTCCGGGTCCCGGCGCCCAGGCCGAGCAGCACCAGGTTGAACAGGATGTAGGACACGCCGATGGTGGTGATCATGGCGGAAGGGCCTTTGACGCCGCGCAGCGGGCGGAGCGACAGCCGTTCGATCAGCACGCCGAGCAGGCCGCAGCCGATCATCGCCGCCCCCAGCGCCAGCCCCAGCGCGCCGGCCAGCGCCCAGCCGGCCAGCAGCACGGACTGGCCGGACAGGCCGAAGGCCTGCAGCACGTACAGCGCGATGAAGGAGCCGACCATGAACACGTTGAAGTGGGCGAAGTTGATCAGTTCCAGGATGCCGTAGACGAGGGTGAAGCCGAGGGCGATGAGCGCGTACATGGCACCCAGGCTCAGGCCGTTGATGGCCTGCTGCGCCAGCAGGTCGAGCGTGGTCATCGGCCGCGATTACCCGTTCTGGGGCGCGTTGCCCACGAACCTGTACTGCTTGCTCACGTCGTCCAGCGGGGCGCTGTCGTCCTTCTGCACCTGGAAGATGCTGACGACCTTGTTCTCGATGTCGCCGTTGGCGTCGTAGGACAGCTCGCCTTGCAGGGTGGGGAAACGCCCCGCCTGGATGGCGTCGCGCACCGCTTCGCGGGTGACGGGGGCGCCGGTCGCGGCCACCGCCCCGATCGCCTGGATCACCACGCTGGCGGCGTCGTACGAGGTGATGGAGTAGTCCTCCGGCGCCGTGCCGTACTGCTTGCGGAAGGCGGCGATCCAGGCGGCCATCTTGGGGTCGTCCATCATGTGCGGGGAGGCGACGGTGGCGTACCATCCCTGGCAGGCGGGAAACCCGGCGCCGGTCAGCAGGTCCGCGCCGATCATGCCGTCGCCGCCGCCCTTGCTGATGCGCGGCAGGATCTCGTAGCTCTGCTTCATCAGCTTCACGCCCGCGGTGCCGACGCCGCCGTAGTACAGGCTGTCCGCGCCGGCCGCCTTGATCCTGGTCAGGATGGCTGAATAGTCGGAAACCTTCGGGTCCAGCTGGTCGCGGCCCAGCACGGGAACCCCTTTCTCGGCGATGCGGCGCTGGAACGCGTCGGCCATGCCGATGCCGTAGGCGCCCTGGTCGTCCAGCACGTAGATCGCCTTGGCCGCCAGCGTTTCGGCGAAGAAATCCGCCATCTCCGGTCCCTGGTAGGCGTCGGTGGTGATGGTGCGGAAGTAGACCGGCTTGCCGCCGGGCCGGTACTGCGCGGCGAAGCGCGGGTCGGTGAGGTCGGGGCTGGTGGAGGATGGCGTGATGATGGCCAGGCTGGCCCGGCTCAGGATGGGCGCCATGGCCTTGCCGGCGCCGCTCATCTGCGGGCCGACCGCGCCGACGACGGTGCGGTCGGAGACGAGCCTGCGGGCGTTGGTGGCGGCCTGCGCCGGGTCGTACTGCCCGGCGGTGGCGGTGGCGTCGTCCAGCACGACGGCTTCCAGCCGGTAGCCGGGCACGGCGCCGGCGGCGTTGGCGTCGTCGATGGCCATGAGCGCGCCGTCCCGGATGCGCGCGCCGCTTTCCGCGTCGCCGCCGGTGAGGGACAGGTTGATGCCGATGCGCAGCGTCTTGTCGGCGGCGCGGGCAGGGGTGCGCAGGGCCGGCAGCAGCGCGGCGCCAGCAAGGAGTTGGATGGCAGAACGGCGTGAGGTCATCGTCGATGTGTCCGGAGGCTGGCGGCGGGACACTGTGGCAATCAGGCGTCTTGCACCAGGGGGAAAGCTGCGAGAAGGATCAGCCGGGCTGCCCGGCCGCATGGTGGGGGATGCCGTCATGACCGGTCAGGCCCGGGCATGACGGCATCGGGTTCAGGCACTCAGTTGATCGAGTCGCTCGTGTTGGCCGTGGTCGGCTGCGGCGTCTTCTTGCGGCCTTTGGGCTTGGTCGAGGCCAGCTCCTTCGCCGCGGCGGACCGGGCGGCCGGTGACTTGGCGGTCCGCATCGTCTTGGACACCTCCGTCTTGTCGGCTGCCTTGCCGGACGCCTTGCCAGGCTTGGCGGTCTGAGCCTTGGCGGTCGGGGCCTTGGCGGCCGGGGCCTTGGCAGCCTTCGGCGGCTTCTCGGCCGGTGCGGCCTTGGCGGGCGCCGCCTTCTTGGCCGCCGGCTTGGACGCGCTCAGCTCCTTGGCGGCGGCGGACCGCACGGCTGGCGACTTGGCCGTGCGCATCGTCTTGGCGGCCTCGGTCTTGGCCGCCGGCTTGCTCTCGGCGGGCTTGGTCCCGGCCGGCTTGGCCTTGCTGGCAGACTTGGGCGCCGCTTTCGCGCCGGCGGCCTTGGCGGCCGGCTTCGGCGCAGCTTTCGCCGGCGCCTTCTTGGCGGGCGCGCGCACGGCCATCGCCATGGTGCGCTCTTGGATGCGCGTGCGGAGGGGGTCGTCTATGCTCATGCGTGCAATCCTTCGGGGCCGTTGGGACAGAGATGGGGGAACGACCGGCACCCCGCCGCAAGCCTTGCCGCCCAGTCCTGCGAATCGGCGGCATCCACCCTTCCGCTATCTCGCGCCCCCTGCCAGCGTGTCAAATAGAAACCCGACCGTTACTTCACGCGGCCAGTAAAGGCCGTGCTACGCCGTCCGCTCCGCCAGGGGCACGAACGGCCGGTTCCCCGGCCCCACGTAGTTCGCGGCCGGGCGGATGATCTTGTTGTCCACCCGCTGCTCCATGACGTGCGCCGCCCAGCCGGAGGTGCGCGCGATGACGAACAGCGGCGTGAACATGGCCGTCGGCACCCGCATCGCGTGGTAGGACACGGCGCTGAACCAGTCGAGGTTGGCGAACATCCGCTTGGCGTCCATCATGACCGTCTCGATCCGCTCGGCGATGTCGTAGCCGCCGCGGTCGCCCGCCTCCTCGGACAGGCGCCGGGCCACGTCCTTGATGACGGCGTTGCGCGGGTCCGACAGGGTGTAGACCGGGTGGCCGAAGCCGATCACCACCTCCTTGGCCGCGACCCGGCGGCGCATGTCCGCCTCCGCTTCCGCCGGGTCCGCGTAGCGCTGCTGGATCTCGAGCGCCACCTCGTTGGCGCCGCCGTGCTTGGGGCCGCGCAGCGCGCCGATGCCGGCGGTGATGGCGGAATACATGTCCGACCCGGTGCCCGCCACGACGCGGGCTGCGAAGGTGGAAGCGTTGTACTCGTGCTCGGCATACAGGTTGAGCGAGGCGTGCATCGCCCGCACCCAGCTGGCTGGGGGCGGAACCCCGTGCAGCAAATGGAGGAAATGGCCGCCGATGCTGTCGTCGTCGGTCTCGATCTTGATGCGCTTGCCGTTGTTGGACGAGTGGAACCAGTAGAGCAGCATGGAGCCTGAGCAGGCCAGCAGCCGGTCGGCGATGTCCCGCGCGCCGGCCGGGCTGTGGTCCTCCCGCTCCGGCAGCGCGCAGCCGAGCGCGGAAACGCCGGTGCGCATCACGTCCATCGGGTGGGTCGCGGCGGGCAGCGCTTCCAGCACCTCGCGCACGGCGTGCGGCAGGCCGCGCAGGGCGTGCAGCTTGGCCTTGTAGGCGCGGAGCTGGGCGGCGGTGGGCAGCGCGCCGTGCACCAGCAGGTGGGCGATCTCCTCGAACTCGCAGGTCTGCGCGATCTCCAGGATGTCGTAGCCGCGGTAGTGCAGGTCGTTGCCGGTGCGGCCCACGGTGCACAGCGCGGTGTTGCCGGCGGCGACGCCGGACAGGGCGACGGACTTCTTCGGTTTGAGGGCTTCGGACATGGCGTTCACCTTCGATGGAAAAAAGCGTCATGCCGGGACATCGTTGGCCATGACGGGAACGGGGTCAGAAAATCCCCGGGTTAGCCTCCTCCAGCATCCCGTTCGGCACCGCCACGTTCAGCCGCCAAAGCTCGCCCGCCGGCAGCTCGGCCAGGTCCTGCGCGGCTTGCAGGAACCGGGCGGCCTCGCGCGGCGCGATCAGCCCCTCGGTCAGGACGTTGAACTTGCCGATGTAGTCGTCCCGGCCCCACGGCGCCGTGCCCAGCGGATGCGCGTTGGCCACCGCCAGCTCGTCGGTGATCACGGCGCCATCCTTGAGGGTGATCTCCACGCGGGCGCCGAACGCGAGCTGCGCCGGGTCACGGGAATGGTAGCGTTCGGTCCATGCCGGGTCCTCGCGGGTTTCGATCTTGCGCCACAGCTCCACCGTGTCCTTCCGCGCGGCGCGCTTGGGGGCGTAGCTTTCCACGTGGTGCCAGCGCCCGTCCTGCAAGGCCACGGCGAAGATGTACATGATCGAGTGGTCCAGCGTTTCGCGGCTGGCCTTGGGGTCCAGCTTCTGCGGGTCGTTGGCGCCGGTGCCGATGACGGTGTGGGTGTGGTGGCTGGTGTGGATGACGATGCGCTCGATCTTCCTGGTGTCGCCGACCTCGCCGCGCATGCGGAAGGCGAGGTCGATCAGCGCCTGGCTTTGGTACTCGGCGGAGTGCTGCTTGGTGTAGCTGTCCAGGATGGCGCGCTTCGGCTCCTTCGGCCCCGGCAGCGGCACGACGTAGTGCGCGTCCTTGCCGTCCAGCATCCAGGCCACCACGCTGTCCTCGCCCTCGTACACCGGGCTGGGCGCGCCCTCCCCCCGCATGGCCCGGTCCGCCGCCTCGACCGCGAGCTTGCCGGCATGGGCGGGGGCGAACGCCTTCCAGGAGCTGATCTCGCCCTTGCGGGACTGGCGGGTGGTGAAGCTCACGTGCACCGCCTGCTGCACCGCCTGGTAGATCACGTCCGCCTTCAGTCCCAGCAGCGCGCCGATGCCGGCGGCCTGGGCCGGGCAAAGGTGGGCGATGTGGTCGATCTTGTGCTCGTGCAGGCACATGGCGCGCACCAGGTCGATCTGGATCTCGTAGCCGGTGGCCAGGCCGCGGATCAGGTCGGCGCCGGAGCGGTCCATGGCTTGCCCCACGGCCAGGATCGGCGGGATGTTGTCGCCGGGGTGGGAATAGTCGGCGGCCAGGAAGGTGTCGTGCATGTCCAGCTCGCGCACTGCCGTGCCGTTGGCCCAGGCGGCCCATTCCGGGCTGAACCGCTTGGCGGACGGCACGCCGAAGATGGTGGCTCCGCCTTTGCGCGGATGCCCGAGCGCCATGCCGCGGGCAGAAACGGGCGCGGCGCGGTTGACGGACGCGATGGCCACGGCGGTGTTGTCGATGACGCGGTTGACGATCATGCCCACCACGTCCGGCTGCACGCGCACCTTGTCGGCGGCGACGGCGGCGATCTTCCATGCCAGCTGGTCCTCGCGCCGCAGCACGTCCTTCGACGGGTGGACGCGGACGTCGTGGCTCGGCATTGCAGGAGTCTCCCTGTATCGGCGGGCCTGATCGGCGCTATTGGGCGTTCGTAGGAGCGGTTGGCCGCAGGGGCAAGCCGCGGGAAGGAAAACCGCCATGCCGAACGCCGCCGCGCCGTCCGACGCCGTTGACTTCGCCCAGGCCTTCGCCGCCCTCGCGCGGGACGCCGCGGCCGAGAGCGCCGTGCAGATGGCGGGCCAGAGCATCCGGCTGCTCGCCTTTTCCGGCACGGGCGGCTGGCACCGGCATGACGCCGCGGAGGAAACGGCGATCGTCTGGTCCGGCGTCTTCGACGTCGAGTACCGCGACCGCACCGTGCGGCTTGAAGCGGGCCAGTGCACGGTGATCGCCCGGGGGCAAGAGCACCGGGGGGTTTCGCAAGGCGGGGCGCAGGTGGTGCTGGTGCGGGCGGCAGGGTAGCTTGATCGCGCGGGCCTGGGGCACGACATGCCTGCACGCCCGCGTCGCGTTCGGCGGCGGAGCGGCGTATCATGGGCCACGGACGCTGAGGACTGCGCCATGCCAGACAGCAACCAACCCATCCGGTGGCAGCCGGACCGCTCCCCCCGGCCGACGCCCTGGCCGGTCCCGTCCCTGCCGGTGGCGCTGGGACGGGGCGCGCGCGGGCTGTGCCCCGCCTGCGGGCAGACCCATGCGTTCCAGGGATACCTGCGGGTGGCGCCGCAATGCGCCGCATGCGGTGCGCCCTTGGGCGAAATCCGCGCGGACGATGCGCCGCCGTACTTCACCGTGTTCATCGTGGCGCACGTCGTGGTCGGGCTGATGTTCGCGACCTACCAGGCCTACGACCCGCCGTTCTGGGTGCAGGCGGCCATCTGGCTGCCCGTCACGGTCGTCATGTCCCTGGCGCTGCTGCGCCCCATCAAGGGCGCGACCCTCGGCCTCCTGCTCAAGCTCAGCCTCACGAAGCCCGCCGACGAGTGAGCGGTCCCGACGCCGCCGCCTGCGACCGGCCTGCCGACAGCATCGCGCGCGTGGTGCTGGACGGCGAGGCGCTGACCCGGCTTTCCCCGATCCAGGAGGCCGACCGCGCGCAGGCCACCGCCGACCTTGCCGCGGACAGCCGCTTCGCCCTGCCGCGCCATGCCGGGCCATACGTGCTGCACCTGTCCGTGCAGGAAGGGCGGCTGGTGTTCGACGTGCGGGCGGCCGACGACACGGCGCTGCAAGCCCTGGTGCTGGCCCTCGGGCCGTTCCGCAGCCTCATCAAGGACTACCAGATGCTGGTCGACAGCCACGCGCTGGCGGTGGAGGAAGGCCGGCCGGAGCGCATCCAGGCGATCGACATGGGCCGCCGCGGCCTGCACAACGAGGGCGCCGCCCTGCTGACGGAACGGCTGGACGGCAAGGCCGCCATCGACTTCGCCACCGCGCGCCGCTTGTTCACCCTTGTCTGCGTGCTGCACCAAAGGATCTGAATTGAAAATCGACGGCACGCCGTACCGCTGCGTCTGGCTGGAGCCGTCGGACGGCTGGTCGGTGCGCATCATCGACCAGACCAGGCTGCCCTGGTCGCTCGACTTCCTGCGGCTGACCACGGTGGCGGAGGCGGCGCACGCCATCCGCACCATGCAGGTGCGCGGCGCGCCGCTGATCGGCGCGGTGGCGGCCTACGGCCTGGCGCTGGCGGTGCGGGCGGACGCCGGGTCCGACGCGATGGAGCGCGCCGCCGCCCACCTGAACGCGCAGCGCCCGACGGCGGTGAACCTGCGCTGGGCCACCGAGCGGATGCTGACCCGGCTGCGCAACACCGCCCACGCCGAGCGGGTGCGGGTGGCCTACGAGGAGGCCGGGCTGATCGCGGAGGAGGACGTGGCGCAGAACCGCGCCATCGGCCAGCACGGCGCCGGGCTGATCCGCGACGCGCACGAGCGCACCGGCCGCCCCGCCCGGGTGCTGACGCACTGCAACGCCGGCTGGCTGGCCACGGTCGATTGGGGCACCGCGCTCGCCCCCGTGTACGCCGCCTGGGAGGACCGGGTGCCGGTGGAGGTGTGGGTGGACGAGACCCGGCCGCGCAACCAGGGCGCCCTCACCGCCTGGGAGCTGAACCGCCACGGCGTGCCCCACACCGTCATCGCCGACAACGCCGGCGGCCACCTGATGCAGCGCGGCGAGGTGGACCTGGTGATCGTCGGCACCGACCGGGTGACGCGCGCCGGGGACGTGGCGAACAAGATCGGCACCTACCTGAAAGCCTTGGCGGCGCGGGACAACGCCGTGCCGTTCTGGGTTGCCTGCCCCTCCTCCACCATCGACTGGGCGGTGAGCGACGGTTTGAGCGAGATTGAGATCGAGCAGCGGGACGCGAGCGAGGTCACCACCGTCACCGGCCGCGGGCTGGACGGCAAGGTGGCGACGGTGCGGACCGTGCCCAGCGGCAGCCCCGCCGCCAACCCGGCGTTCGACGTGACCCCGGCGCGGCTGGTGACGGGGATCGTCACCGAGCGCGGGCGCTGCGCCGCCACCGCCGAGGGCCTGGCGGCGCTGTTCCCCGACCGCGCCTGAGCCATGGGGCGTCGCCTGGCTGCCGCCTTGCTGGCTGCGCTTGGCCTGGCCGCGTGCTCCAGCCAGCGCCCCGCCGCCGTGCCGCCCGTTGCGGCCAGCGGCATGCCGGCTGGGGCAGCCGTTGGGTTCGGCCAGGCGCCGCCGTTCACCCGGCAGGGCGACGCGCCGTTCACCCGGGCGGACGCGGTGGCGATCGCGCTGCGGGAATGGCGGCTGTGGGGGTCCGCGGTGGACGACGACCCGCCGGGCACCCGGCCGCCGCGCTCGGCCGACGAGAAGCCGGAGCGCTATCCCGGCCTGTGGCAGCGGGTGGGAGAGTACTGGTGGACCAGCCAGGACGGCGGCTCGGTGTTCGCCTACTGGACTGGCAAGCACGACTCGGACGGCCGGGTGTTCGGGGCGGGGCAGGACGGGCACTACGCATGGTCGGCGGCGTTCATCTCCTACATCATGCGGGTGGCCGGCGCCGGGGACCGCTTCCCGTACGCCGCCGCCCATGCCGACTACATCAACGCCGCCAAGGCGCAGGCCGACGCCGGCGGCGGCCCGCTGGTGGTGACGGCGCAGCGCATCGAGCAGTACCCGCCGCAGCCGGGCGACCTGGTCTGCCTCGGCCGCAGCAGCAGCCGCGCGCTGACCTACGACGACCTGCCGACCGGCTCGTTTCCCGGCCACTGCGACTTGGTGGCGGCGGCGGCGCCGGGCCAGCTCACGGTGATCGGCGGCAACGTGGACGACACGGTGACGGAGAAGCACATCCCCACCACGCCCGCCGGCACGCTGGCGGATGCGGCGGGGGTGGTTGACGCGCGATATCCATGGTTCGTGGTGCTGCGCGTCCAATACGATTCATGACGGCAGCCTGGCAGGCAGCGCTCGCCAGCCCGCTGGTGCAGACCGACCTGCTGCTGGCGACCGCCTTCGTGCTCGGCACCGCCATCGGCTTCGAGCGGCAGTGGCGGCAGCGCAACGCCGGGCTGCGCACCAATGTGCTGGTGGCGCTGGGCGCGGCGGCGTTCGCGGCGGCTGGCGTGCGGCTGTTCGGCGGCGACGGCAGCACGCGCATCATCGGCTACGTCGCCTCCGGCATCGGCTTCCTGGGCGCCGGCGTGATCCTGAAGGACGGCGGCTCGGTGCGCGGGCTGAACACCGCCGCCACGCTGTGGTGCTCGGCGGCGGTGGGGGCGTTCTGCGGTGCCGGGCTGCCGGGCGAGGCGGCGTCGCTGACCGTGCTGGTGCTGGCCGGCAACACGCTGCTGCGCCCGCTGGTGGGCTGGGTGAACCGCCGCCCGTTCGAGGCCGGCACGGAGGCGCGCTACCGGGTGCTGGTGACCTGCGCGCGGCCCGACCTCGCCGCGGTGCGGGACCTGCTGGACGCCGAGCTGGAAGCCGCGCACTACCCGGTGCAGCACATCGAGATCGCCTCCGCCGGGGAGACGGAGGTGGAGGTGGCGGCGATCCTGGCGGCGCTGGAGGCCGACCCGGCGGAGCTGGACGCGCTGGCGGACAAGCTGGGCCACGCGCCGGAGATCGAGACCGCCACCTGGTCGGCCAGCGTCACGGGATAGCCATGCGCTACGAACCCTCGCAGCGGCTGCTGCGCCTCGCCCTGCTGCTGGCCGGCACCCGCGCCGGCCTCACGCTCGACGAGATGGCAAGCGGGCTGGAGACGGGCCGGCGCACGGCGGAGCGGCAGCGCGACGCGCTCGCCATGCTGTTCCCGCAGCTGGAGTTCTGGGACGACGAGGCGCGGGTGCGCCGCTGGCGGCTGCCAGGCGCGGCGCTCGCCGGCGTGGCCGAGCCTGCGCACCCGGTGCCGCTCCCCCAGGCGACGGCGCTGCGGTTCGAGGGCGTGCATTTCCCCTGGGCGCCCGAGCGGCCGGCGGTGTTCGACGCGCTCACCCTCGA
>CAXTNC010000054.1:0-17083 GCA_964245495.1 uncultured Acetobacteraceae bacterium | reverse complement strand
CTGGCGGAGCCGAGCACGCCGGGCAGCATCCCCGGCCTGCCGAACAGCCAACCCTGGCCGAACTCCACCCCCAAATCCCGCATCATCTGCGCCTCCTCCTCCGTCTCGATGGTTTCGGCGATCACCTTGGCGCCGACGAAGTTGGCCAGCTCGATCATCGAGAGCAGGAAGCCGTGCTCCCTGGCGTTGCGCAGCGCGCCGCGGACATAGGCGCCCTCCAGCTTCACGAAGTCGACCCGGAACTCCCGCAAGTACCGGAACGCCGCGGACCCGGCGCCAAAATCGTCGATGCAGACCGGCACCCGCAGGGTGCGCAGCTCCGCGATCATGCCGGAGGCGCTGGCCACGTCCACGATGTCGGCCGTTTCCGTCAGCTCGATCAGAAGCCGGTTGGGCGCCTTCATCTTGCGGACAAGCTCCACCACCCGGTCCCGGAAGCCGGCGCTCTGCATCGAAAGCCCCGACACGTTGACCGCGACGGACGTGCCGGGCGAGGCAGCGAGCGCTTCGGCCGCGTGCTGCATCACCGCCCAGTCCAGCTCCTCCGACAGGCCGACCGCCTCGGCGAAGGTCACGAAGTCCTGCGTGGTCTGGATTTCGCTGCCAGGGCCGAAGATCGGGCGCAGCAAGGCCTCGTAGTGATGGATGGCCCCGTCATCCAGGCCCACCACCGGCTGGAACGCCAAACGGAACCGGCCCTCCCCCAGCATGGTGCGCACCGTCCGCGCCCGCACCTGCGCACCGGCGATGAACTCCGCCAAGCCGTTGTTGAACCCGGCATCCGCCGTGGCGTCCATGCCGCCGTCGGCAAAGCGGGCGAGGGCGAAGCGCAGCGCCCGGGCGGCTTGCGTCCCGGTCAGGCCTTCCCGGTCCAGCCCGATCCCAGTGCCCTGCACCTTGGTCTGCGCCGTCGCCGGGTGGCCCCGCAGCAGCTGCTCCAGCTCCGCCACCACCGAGCCCAGGTCCGGCGCCGCGTCCGTCAGCATGCCGAACCGGCCGCACGAGATTTCCCCGGCCACGCTGCCAGGGCCGCCGAGCCGGGCGAGCACTTCCACGATTTCCGCCTGCAACGGGCGGTGCGCCTCGGCCGGCAGCTTGTCCCGGACCGCGGGCCAGTCGGCCAGTTCGAGCAGCCCGATCGCCCCGCCATCGTCCGCGTTCAGCCGTTCCTCCGCCAGCTGGCGGAACGACCCGGTGGGCGATCCCGCCTCCCCAGGGTTTGGCAGCGCCGGCAGGCGCCCGATGGTGAAGCACAGCCGGCCAGGCGACGAGGGCATGGCCAGGCCGGACACGACGACGGGAGTGGCCGCCGCATCCGACAAGCGCAGCACCAGCGGCGCCAGCCGGCCGCGGACGGCGGTGGTGGACAGGGCCAAATCCAGCGCCGGCCGGTCCGCGCCGCTGAACAGGCGGTGGATCGGCTGGCCGCTGAAATGCTCCGGCGGCAGGCCGAACCGGGCCTTGAAGGCGCCCGCGGCGAAGCCGATCGCGCCATTCTCCGCAGCCTCCACCAGGAGGTCCGCCGCGGCGAAGGCGAAGGCCAGGAACCGGTCCTTCTGGCTCGGACGGACCGTGGGCGGGGTGGCGAGCAGCGCGGACATGCGGAATGCCTTGTTGACGATGCACCCTGGCCCTTGCCGGTTAAGCGAAGGTGTAGAGCCGCCGGGTTTGCCCGGATCACCCGCCGTGCGAGAGTCTCGCCGAACACCAAGGAGCCTGACCGATGCAGCTGCGCGGACACCATCACCTGACTGCGATATCCGCCAACGCGCGCGGCAACCGAGCCTTCTACAGCGGCGTCATGGGGATGCGCCTGGTGAAGAAGACGGTGAACCAGGACGACACCTCCGCCTACCACCTGTTCTACGCCGATGCGGAAGGACGGCCCGGCACGGACCTCACCTTCTTCGAATGGCCGGCAGCGCCCGAGCGCCGCGGCGCCGGCAGCATCGTGCGCACCAGCTTGCGCGTGGCCGGGCCGCAGGCGCTGGAGTGGTGGCGCTCCCACCTGGCGGACTCGGGCATCGCTTGCACGCCCGTTGCCGAGGATGGGCGCCACGGCCTGGCGCTGGAGGACCCGGAAGGCCAGCGCCTGCTGCTGATCGACGACGGGGGCGCCGGCGATGCGTGCCCGTGGTCCGGCAGCTCGGTGCCGCCCGCCCACCAGGTCCGCGGCCTCGGCCCGGTGACGATGAGCGTGCGCGAGATCGCCGGGACGGAGGCGTTCCTCACCGACGTGCTGGGCATGGCGCAGGACCGCACGTTCCGCGCCGCCGACGGCTGCGAGACGGTCGTGTTCGCCATGGGCGAGGGCGGCCCGGCGGCCGAGCTGCAGGTGCGGGTGGAACCCGGCCTGGCGCTGGCCCGCCAAGGCGCCGGCGGGGTGCACCATGTCGCCTTCCGCATCCCGGATGCCGAGTACGACGACTGGGTGGACCGGCTGCGCCGCCTGGGCGTGCGTTCAAGCGGCCCGGTGGACCGGTTCTACTTCCGCAGCCTCTACGCGCGCGAGCCGGGCGGCATCCTCTACGAGATCGCGACCGAGGGACCCGGCTTCGCGGCTGACGAGCCGGCGGACTCGCTCGGCGCCCGGCTGGCGCTGCCGCCGTTCCTGGAGCCGAAACGGGCGGCGATCGAGGCCGGGCTGCAGCCGCTATGACACGCTTTGACCATCGCGGCGGCAGCGCATAGCGTTTCCGCCGCATCGGGGGCGTCCACGCGAGATGGCGAACAAGCTCAAGGAACTTTGGCAGGCCGGGACCGCCGCCGTGAACGGCTGGCTTGCCATTCCCAACGGCTTCTCGGCGGAGGTCATGGCCCAGGCCGGGTGGGACAGCGTGACGGTGGACCTGCAGCACGGCGTGCAGGACTACATGTCCACCGTGCAGTGCTTCCAGGCCATGCAGCCCCACCCGGTGCTGCCCATGGCGCGCGTGCCCTCCAACGAGCCGGGCATCATCGGCAAGGTGCTGGATGCCGGAGCCTACGGCGTCATCTGCCCGATGACCAACACGGCGGCCCACGTGCAAGCCTTCGTGTCCGCGTGCCGCTACCCGCCGGCCGGCACGCGGTCCAACGGCCCCGTCCGCGCCAGCATCTACGGGCCGCGCGACGGCTACCAGAAAACCGCCAACGGCGAGGTGCTCTGCATCCCCATGATTGAGACCGCCGAGGCCGTCGCCAACCTCAACCCCATCCTGGACGTTCCCGGCATCGACGCGGTCTATGTCGGCCCGTCCGACCTCGGCTTCTCCATGGGCCTGCCTCCCATCCTGGACCGCGAGGAGCCGGAGGTCCTCGCCGTCTACGAAACCGTGGTCCGGGCGGCGGCGGAGCGCGGCCTCGCCGCCGGCATCCATTGCCTCACCGCGGCCTATGCCAAGCGCGCCGTCGGCATGGGCTTCAAGCTCGTGACCGTGAACAACGACTGCGGCTTGCTGCTCGGCGCGGCCCGGCGCGCCGTGGCGGACCTGCGGGAGCGCTGAGGGCCGCCACCCGCCGTCTTCCGTCGCGTGGGCCGGCCTGGCGCCCAAGCGAAGCCTTTGTTCCTGCCGGCAGGGGTGTTACACGGTTGGACAGACCAGTCCGCCATCATGACCGGCAAACAAAAGGAAATCCTGACGTGCTGCGAAAACTGATGATCACCGCCCTGGTCGCCCTCGTGGTCGGCGCAGCCGGGGCAGCCCAGGCCCAGCCGTACGGCTACCACCACCATCGCCATCACCACAGGTACCATCACCACTACTGATCCGACGTGAAGCTGGTCAGCTGGAATCTCCTGCGGCTGACCGGCGCCGGCTTGGCGGACGTGATGGCGTTGATCAGGCAGGAGCAGCCCGACATCCTGCTCATGCAGGAGGCGACGCATGACATCGACCTGCTGCCGAAGCGCATCGGCGGCGGATATGCCCGGGTGCCGTTGCCGGGCCGGGTGCACGGCCTGGCGGTGTGGATGCCGGCAGCCCTGCCGAACCAGCCCACCGTGCTGCCGCTGCCGTCAGGCTCGCTGGTCCACCGCGTGGCCCAGGTGATCGACCTGGGACCGTTCACGGTGGCGAACGTCCACCTGTCCCACGGACAGCTGCTCAACCGCCGCCAGCTCCGCCGCATCGCCGCCTGGCTGCCGCATCACGCGGCGGTGGTGGGGGACTACAACCTGGTCGGCCCCGTGCTGCTGCCGGGTTTCCAGGACGTGGGTCCGCGCCGCCCCACTCACCGCATGAGCGAGCTCTTGCCGCTCCGGCTCGACCGCTGCGTGGTGCGCGGGCTGACCTGCACCGACACGGCGGTGCTGCCGCGCAGCGCCTCGGACCACCGGCCGATCGCCATGCGGCTGCGGGTGGCGGACATCTCACAGGTAAGGCAGCAGCAGCCGCACCGCCGCGTCACGCAGCCGGGCGGGCATTGAGCGGCGGTCCAGCTGGGCTTGCGTCAGGGCGCCGCCGCGGCAGCGCCGCATCAGGGCGGACAGCTCCGCGGCCATGTCCCGGTCGTAGAACTCCATGCACAGCTCGAAGTTGAGCCGGAACGAGCGCATGTCCCAGTTGCTGCTGCCGATCAGGCACCATTCGCCGTCCACCACCATCGCCTTGGAATGACGGAACGGCGGCGGGCAGAGCCAAACGCGCACCCCGTTCTTCAGCAAAGGGCCGGTGTTGGCGCGGGCCGCCCAATCGATGAACCAATGGTCGCTCTTCTCGGGGATGACGATGTCCACCGCCACGCCGCGCATGGCCGCGAGCGCCAGGGCGGACACCAGCCGCTCGTCGGGCAGCAGGTAGGGCGTCATCACGCCGATCGACTCCTGCGCGCAGGAGATGGCCTGCAGCACGGCGAACTCCACCTTCTCCAGGTCCTCGTCCGGACCGGAGTCGATCGCCCGCGCCGGCGCCGGGCCAACTGAAGCCACCTCCGGGAACCAGGCGTCGCCGTCCAGGTCCTCGTCGGTCGCGAACGCCCAATCCTGCGAGAACGCTTCCACCAGCTGGCAGATGGCAGGGCCTTCGATGCGGAAGTGCGTGTCCTGCACGGGCGCCCTCGGCCGCGTCGCCATGACGTTGTCGTCGGCGATGTTCATGCCGCCGGTGAAGCCGAGCCGGCCGTCCACCACCAGAATCTTCTTGTGGGAGCGCAGGTTGAGGAACGGCATGCGCCACGGCAGGGGCGAGTGCAGGAACCGTGCGGACGGGACGCCCCGCCGGCGCAGGTGACGGTATGCCGGCGACCTCGCCCAGCCGCCGCCGATGCCGTCGATCAGCACCCGCACCGCCACGCCGCGCCCTTGCGCGTCCGCCAGGGCGGCGATGAACCGGCCGCCCCAGGCGTCGTCGCGGAAGATGTAGGACGACAAGCCCACGCTGCGCTGGGCCGCGGCGATGGCGGCCAGCATGGGCGGGTAGGCCTCGTCGCCGTTGTTGTAGATCTGCACCGCGTTGCCCGGCAGCGAAGGCCGCGCGGTGATCTGCCCAACCCCGCGCTTCAACGGATCAAGATGGTCGTCGCCCCCGCCGGGTCCCGCGGGAGCTGGGCGGCGCGCGTCTTGCGGGCGCAGCCGCCTGGCCCGGCGCTGCACCCGGTTCACGCCGAAGACGAAATAGGTGAGGCCGCCGGTGATCGGCGCGAACCAGGCAAGCCCGATCCAGCCGACGGCCGACGCCACCTCGTCCTTGCGCAGCAGCACGTGCACGGTGACCGCGACCGCGATCGCCAGCCCGGCCGCGAACGTCACGTCCGAGCGCAGGTGGACCGTCGATTGCCAAAGCTGGTTCAAGCCGGGACGCTGCCCACGCCTTCGCTGCCCACGCCTTCGCCGTTTGTCAAAGGGTCCAGCCGCCGTCGATCACCAGCGCCTGCC
This sequence comes from uncultured Acetobacteraceae bacterium, assembly GCA_964245495.1. Taxonomy (GTDB): domain Bacteria; phylum Pseudomonadota; class Alphaproteobacteria; order Acetobacterales; family Acetobacteraceae; genus LMUY01. Next base: position 11,229 of record CAXTNC010000054.1, on the reverse strand, counting down.
CAGTCAGGAAGCGGCTGTCGTCGCTGGCCAGGTAGACCGCCATGGCCGCGATCTCCTCCGGCGATCCCAGCCGGCCCATCGCCTGGCGGGCGACGAAGGCGGTGCGCGCCTGCGCCGCCCCGCCCGCCGCGGCGGCGTTGGCGGCGATCCGCTCGTCCAGGCTGGGCGTCTGGATCGTGCCGGGGCAGATGGCGTTGCAGCGCACGCCGGCCGCCACCGTGTCGGCCGCGACCGACTTGGTCAGCCCGATCACTGCCGCCTTGGTGGTGCCGTAGACGCACCGGTTGGGCGCGCCCTTGATGGAGGATGCCGCGGAAGCGACGTTGATGACCGAGCCGCTGCCATGCTCCAGCATGGCCGGCAGCAAGGCGCGGATGGTGCGGAACATGGACCGCACGTTGAGGGTGAACGCGAAATCCCACTCCTCCTCCGTGGCTTGGAGGATGCTGCCCTGGTGGACGAACCCGGCGCAGTTGAACAGCGCATCGACCCGCCCGGCAGACCGGGCTGCCGCGGCGATGTCCGCCGGGTCGGCGGCGTCCAAGCGGTGGGTGCGGATGCGCCCGCCCGCGATCTCGGCGACCTTGGCCTCGTTCACGTCGGTGGCGATCACGCTTGCCCCTTCCGCAGCAAAGGCGAGCGCAGTGGCGCGGCCGATGCCCTGGGCAGCGGCGGTGACGAAAGCGGTCTTGCCGGCAAGGCGGTCGGTCAACTGCGCACCTTGCGCTTTACTGAAGCTGCATCGTTCTTGATGGGAAGCACTGGTTCCAAAGGATCGTGTCCCCTCACGACCTCGAAGCCGAGAAATGGCGAGACTGAACCAGGTTCCAGCAGCGCCGACGCTCCTGCACGCCGTTGTTCCTGAACGTGCTCGATCAGCTTGCGTGCCAGATATCGGTAGATATCCACCGTGGGCGTGTCAGCGCCGGTCACGCGGATGCTCTTGACCTGTCTCGTGCCTCCGCCCTGCTCAATACCTGCCAGGATGGCTTCCCTCACGCTGTCCAGCGGCCAGCCTTCGCAAGGTTCATCGAGAGTCATGGCCGGCTTGTCACGAACCGGCTCGTCGCTCATCCTGAACTCAAGGAAGTTGTGGGTCGGACCGGACGTGTGAGAAGCCATCAACCGGTGCCCGATCTGGGTGATGCGCATCTGCTCCTCCGGATGCCAGGGGCAACGCCGTTGCGCCGCACCATGCGCCGCGTCGTAGCTGCGGCCATGCCGCCGCATGAACCAAACCTCAGCCATCTCGTGACGCATCAATTGCAAGGCGCTGGGCAACGCTGAACCGTTGCTTAACTTGAGCCAAGCAGAGGCGATCAGGGGGTCCGCGTCGAATCGCCGCAGCAGCGCCGGTTCACCTTCTGAAAGATGGCGATCCAGCAGATGCAAATCGTCGAACAGGTGGGACTTTACGGTTTGTATGTTCACGGCCTTCCATCCAGTCCGATCGGCAATCCGCTGAACGTCAGCTGAGTCCTGCCGGATGGCGTCATAAGCGGCTTCAGCAAGGTCGAACGGGTCAGTGGTTATGCCGCGCCTCTCCCCGGGTTTCCAGGATGTCCAGGTACAGCGTCGCCGGCTCCAGGCACGCGCCCGTGCCCTGCTGCCCCGCCATGGACCGGTAGATCTCCTCCCACGGCGTCTGGTTCTCCAGCTTGGGCGGCGTCCAGGCGGCCCGGCGCGCAGCCAGCTCCGCATCGCTCACCAGCAGGTCCACCCGGCGCGTGTTGAGGTCGATCCGCACCGGGTCGCCCGAGCGCAGCAAGGCCAGCCCGCCGCCCACCGCCGCCTCGGGCGAGACGTTCAGGATGGACGGGCTGCCGGACGTGCCGGACTGGCGGCCGTCCCCCATGGTCGGCAGCGCGTCGATGCCGCGCTTCAGCAGGGCGGCAGGCGGCTGCATGTTCACCACCTCGGCGCCGCCGGGGTAGCCGATCGGGCCGCAGTTGCGGATCACCAGCAGCGAGTGCTCGTCCACCCCGAGCGCCGGGTCCTCGATGCGGGCGTGGTAGTCCTCCGGCCCCTCGAACACGACGGCGCGGCCCTCGAACACGTTGGGGTGCGCCGGGTCGGACAGGAAGCGGGCGCGGAACGCCGGGTCGATGACGCTGGCCTTCATCACGGCCGAGTCGAACAGGTTGCCGGTCATCACCACGTAGCCGGCTGCCGGCTTCAGCGGCGTCTCCCAGGCGCGGATCACCTCGCGGTCCGGCTCCTGCACCGGCGCCAGGTCCTCGGCCAGCGTCTTGCCGGTCACGGTGCGGGCCTGGCCGTCCAGCTTGCCCGCGTCCAGCAGCTCCCTCATCACCGCCGAGACGCCGCCGGCGCGGTGGAAGCCCTCGCCGAGGAAGCGCCCGGCCGGCTGGCAATCCACCAGCAACGGGATGTCGGCGCCCAGGCGCTGCCAGTCGTCCAGCGTGTGCTCCACGCCCATGTGCCGCGCGATGGCGACCATGTGGATGGGGCAGTTGCTGCTGGCGCCCAGCGCGGCCGCGGCCACCACTGCGTTCTCGAACGCGGCCCGCGTCATGATGTCGGACGGGCGCAGGTTCTCGTGCACCATGCCCACGATGCGCTGCCCGGTCTCGAACGCCATCCAGGCGCGCTCCCGGTATGGCGCCGGGATGGCGGCGCAGCCGGGCAGGGACATGCCGAGCGCCTCGGCCAGGCTGTTCATGCTGGTGGCGGTGCCCATGGTGTTGCAGTGCCCGGTCGAGGGCGCCGAGCTTGCCACCATGTCCATGAACTCGCGGTAGCCGATCTCGCCCTCCGCCAGCAGCTTGCGCGCCTCCCACACGATGGTGCCGGAGCCGGACAGCCGCCCCTTCCACCACCCGTCCAGCATCGGCCCGCCGGACAGCACGATGGCGGGGATGTTCACCGTGGCGGCGGCCATCAGGCAGGCGGGGGTGGTCTTGTCGCACCCGGTGGTCAGCACCACGCCGTCCAGCGGGTAGCCGTGCAGCACCTCCACCAGGCCGAGATAGGCGAGGTTGCGGTCCAGCGCCGCGGTGGGGCGCTTGCCGGTCTCCTGCAGCGGGTGGACCGGGAACTCCATCGGGATGCCGCCCGCGTCGCGGATGCCGTCCCGGGTGCGCTTGGCGAGTTCGATGTGGTGGCGGTTGCAGGGGGTGAGGTCGTTGCCGGTCTGCGCGATGCCGATGACCGGCTTGCCGCCTTGCAGCTCCTCGCGGGTGACGCCGTAGTTCATGTAGCGCTCCAGGTAGAGCGCGGTCATGCCGGGGTCCGCGGGGTCGTCGAACCAGCGACGGCTGCGCAGGCGGGCAGGGTTGGGCTGGTTCATGGAAGGTCTCCCCGCTGGGAAGCTGTGCCCGGCAGGGAAGGGTGTCAACGGCTCAAGGAAGCTGTCACGCCCTGGCCGCGGCCAGGACCTCCGGCTCGAACTGTCCGATGAAGTTGGGCAGCGTCGTCTTGCCCATGTCGATCGCCGCCGTTCCGCCGGCGAGCAGGACGGAAACATCCGTGATGCCGATGAAGCCGAGTATCTGCTTCATGTAGCTGGTGGCGACGTTGTAGCCCTCCGTCTGCGAGCCGGGGGCGTAGCTGCCGCCCGATGCCAGCAGGACGGTCGCCTTCTTGCCCTTCACGAGGCCCTCGTAGCTGGGAGTGAAGGTGACGCCCACCCGGACGATGTGGTCGATGTAGGCCTTGAGCGCGGCAGGAATGGAGAAGTTGTACATCGACGTGCCGATGACGATGTGGTCGGCTGCCTTCAGCTCGGCGATCAGGTCGTCGGACACCTTGAGCGCCGTCTTCATCTCGGGCGAGTGCTGCTCGGCCGGCGAGTAGGCGCCCGCGATCCAGGGCAGGTCGACGAACGGCAGCTCGGTCTTCATCAGGTCCCGCATGACGACGGAGCCGCCGGCGTGGGCCGCTTTCCAGTCCTCGATGAAGGTGGCCACGAGCGTGCGCGAGACGGAATGCTCGCCGCGCGGGCTGGACTGGATCGCTAGGAGGGTTGGCATGGTGGGAACCTCGTTTCCGGCCGCTTCAGGATGGATCATGTCCTTGTGGCAGCGTGTGCTCGTTCAATGGGAGGTGCAATACCCGACCCGCGCCCAGCCGTCACCCCTCCGGCCGGACCACGTTCTGCGGCCGGTTGCCCAGCGCCGCCGCCATCGTCTCGGCCGACTTGATGCGGATGTCCCGCTCGGCTTCCGGCGACCAGTACGCCGAGTGCGGCGTCACGATCAGCCGCCCTTCCAGTTCCGGCTCCCGGCCGCGGTACGCCTGCAGCAGCGGATGCGGCGCCTCGCCTGGCGGCTCCACCGGCATCACGTCCAGCCCGGCAGCCGCGACGTGGCCGGAGCGCAGCGCCGCCAGCAGCGCATGGTAGTCCATCACCGGCCCGCGCGCCGTGTTCACCACCACGGCCCCTGCGGGCAGGGCGGCGAACTCGGCGGCGCCCAGCATCCCCGCCGTGTCCCGGGTCAGCGGCACGTGGACGGACAGCACGTTGGACTGCGCCAGCAGCGCAGGCAGGCTGCCGGCGCGGCCAAGGCCCAGCGCCAGCTCGGCCCCGTTCGGCAGCTTGGGGTCGAAGAACGCCACCTTGAAGCCCAGCGCCTTGGCCCGCAGCGCCACGGCCGTGCCGATCCGGCCCAGGCCCAGGATGCCGAAGCCCTGGCTGCTGAACCGGCGGATCGCCGGGTCGCGGATCACGGACCAACCGGGCGCTGCGCCGCGCTGCCGTTCGTGGTGGTGGATCAGCCCCCGGCCGAGCGCCACGGCCAGGGCGACGGCGTGGTCGGCCACCTCCGTGGTGCCGTAGTCGGGCACGTTGCACACCAGCACGCCGCGCCGGGCGCACGCCGCCCGGTCGATCCGGTCGTAGCCCACGCCCATCCGCACGGCGGCGCGCAGCTTGGGGAAGCGGGCCAGGTCGGCCTCCGTGAGCCAGTGGCGGAACAGCATCAGCCCGTCCGCCGCCCGGCAGTCCGCGTCCGACAGGTCCGCCGTGGCGGCGGCGTCGCGCATCAGCACGGTGACGCCGGGGCCGAAGATGCGGCGCTCCTCCGCATCGTCGGGATACATCCGCTCGGGATACAGCACGGTCGCCATCGGGTGATCTTGCGGGCGGCCGGGGGCTGGCGCAACCCGGCGCGGAGGGGCAGGCTGGCGCGGCAGGAGGAGCGAACCATGAACGGCGCCGAAAGCCTGGTGCACACGCTGCTGGCGTCCGGGGTGGACACCTGCTTCGCCAACCCGGGCACGTCCGAGATGCACTTCGTCGCTGCCCTGGACCGCATTCCCGGCATGAGGTGCGTGCTGGGGCTGTTCGAAGGCGTCGTCACCGGCGCGGCGGACGGCTACGCCCGCATGGCGGACAAGCCCGCCGCCACCCTGCTGCACTGCGGCCCCGGGCTGGCGAACGGCCTGGCCAACTTGCACAACGCCCGCCGCGCCCGCGTGCCGCTGGTCAACATCGTGGGCGACCAGGCGACCTTCCACCGCCCGCTGGACGCGCCCTTGACCGCGGACACCGAAGGCTTCGCCCGGCCCGTCTCCGGCTGGGTGCGCACCGCCGCCCGCGCCGCCACGGTGGGGGCGGACGCGGCCCAGGCGGTGCAGGCGGCGCGGCAGGGCCAGATCGCCACGCTGATCCTGCCCTCGGACACCAGCTGGGACGAGGGCGGCGTGGCGGCTGCCCCGCTCGCCCCGCCGCCGCCCGCGCAGGCGGATGCGGGCGTGGTGGACGCCGTGGCCCGTGTGCTGCGCTCCGGCGAGCCCGCCATGCTCCTGATGTCGGGCGCCGCGCTGCGGGCCGGGCCGCTGGCTGCCGCCGCCGGCATTCCGGTGGTCGCGCTGTTCGGCCCGTCCTGCCCCGGCCGCACCCCGATCGAGCGGGTGCCCTACCCGGTGGACCTCGCGGTGCAGGCGCTGGCCGGGCTGAAGCACCTCGTCCTGGTAGGGGCTGCGGCCCCGGTCGGCTTCTTCGCCTACCCGGGCAAGCCCGGCCGCCTGCAGCCCGAGGACTGCACGGTCCATGTGCTGGCCCGTCCGGACCAGGACGGCCCGGCGGCGCTGGCCGCCCTGGCGGACGCGCTCGGCGCCCGTCCCGCCACGCCGCCGCCGGCCGAGAAGCCGCAGATGGCCCGCGGCGCGGTCTCCTCCGAGGCGATGGCGCAGACCCTGGGGGCGCTGATGCCGGAGGGGGCCATCGTGGTGGACGAGAGCATCACCTTCGGCCGCGGCCTGTTTCCCTGCACCAGGGGCGCCGCCCCGCATGACTGGCTGCAGCTGACGGGCGGCGCCATCGGCGATGGCCTGCCGCTGGCGACGGGGGCGGCGGTGGGCGCGCCGGGCCGTCGGGTCATCACGCTGCAGGCGGACGGCTCGGCGATGTACACGGTGCAGGCGCTGTGGACCCAGGCGCGCGAAAGGCTGGACGTGACCACGGTCATCTTCTCCAACCGCAAGTACCAGATCCTGCTCGGCGAGCTGGCCGGCGTCGGCGCCAACCCGGGCCGCACGGCGCTCGACATGATGGACATCGGCAACCCCGACCTGGACTGGCGCCGCATCGGCGAGGGCTTGGGCGTGGAAAGCGCCCGAGCGGACACGATGGAGCGTTTCGGCGAGCTGCTGGCCGCCGCCAACGGCCGCAGCGGGCCGTTCCTCATCGAGCTGATGACCTAGCCGGCAGCAGCCGCGGCGGGCCTGGCCATGCGCTCGGCGCAAGCTGCCTCAAGCAGCGGCAGAAAAAGGCTAGACTTTAACCAAATGGTCGCTTACGACGCGTCCTTCATCTGGAACGCGGGAAGCTCTGGGCGCAGCCTTGCGCCTGTGGAGCTGTTTGCACCGCGGTCCCTGGGCGCGAAGGAGCCGGGGCATGGCTAAGAAGATCGTCGGCTACGTGAAGCTGCAGATCCCCGCGGGCAAGGCCAACCCTTCCCCCCCGGTCGGCCCGGCCCTCGGCCAGCGCGGCCTGAACATCATGCAGTTCTGCAAGGAGTTCAACGCGCTCACCCAGACCATGGAGCCGGGGATGCCGGTGCCGGTGGTGATCACCGCCTTTGGCGACCGCACCTTCACCTTCATCACCAAGACACCGCCCAACACCTACTTCCTCAAGAAGGCGGCCGGCATCACCAAAGGCACGACGACGCCGGGCAAGGGTGCCGCCGTCGGCCGGGTGTCGGTGTCCCAGTTGCGCGAGATCGCCGAGACCAAGATGAAGGACATGAACGCTGGCGACGTGGATGCCGCCGTCCGCATGTTGACCGGCTCGGCCCGCTCCATGGGCCTGACCGTGGTGGAGGGCTGAACGATGGCGCACGACAAGCGGCTGGCCGCCGCCAAGGCCACGGTCGACCGCAGCAAGCTTTACACGCTGCCGGAGGCGATCGCGCTCATCAAGAGCAACGCGAAGGCCAAGTTCGATGAAACGGTCGAGTTCTCCATGAATCTCGGCATCGACCCGCGCCACGCCGACCAGATGGTGCGCGGCTTGATCTCGCTCCCCAACGGGACCGGCAAGACGCTGCGCATCGGCGTGTTCGCCCGCAACGTGAAGGCCGCCGAGGCGATGGAGGCGGGGGCCGATGTTGTGGGCGCCGAGGACCTGGCCGAGAAGGTCCAGGCCGGGGACATCCAGTTCGACCGCTGCATCGCCACGCCGGACATGATGGCGCTGGTGGGCCGCCTAGGGAAAATCCTCGGCCCGCGCGGGCTGATGCCGAACCCCAAGCTCGGCACGGTGACGATGAACGTGAAGGACGCGGTGGCGGCGGCCAAGTCCGGCCAGGTGGAGTTCCGGGCGGAAAAGGCCGGCATCATCCACGCCGGCATCGGCAAGGCGAGCTTCGAGGACGACAAGCTGGTGCAGAACATCCGCGCCCTGGTCGATGCGGTGCAGAAGGCCAAGCCGACCGGCGCCAAGGGCACCTACCTGCAAAAGGCCGCCATCTCCTCCACCATGGGGCCTGGCATCCGGGTCGACGTGGCGAGCCTGGCCGGCTGAGCGAGATACGCCGGGTCGCAGGACCCGGCGGGCAAGCGGTGCCCGGTCCAAGTCATGGGCGCCGTTGACACCTGTCCAAGAGTGCACGCACCGAAAGGTTCAATGGGCTTCGGCCCGCGCGCAGGAGACGGGAATGCCCGGGACAAAGGAGTCTCTGGCGGTTCCGGATGGATGGACAGGCGAACCGGGCCGGCTGCTGCCGGCCTCAAAGGGCAACCCGGCCTCACGCGGTCCAAACGCGCGGGGCCACCGACGGAGAGCGGCATTGGACCGTACGGAGAAGCGGGAGTTCGTAGCCTCCCTCGCCGACGTGTTCGCAGCCACGTCCATGGTGGTCGTCACCCAGAACAAGGGGTTGACGGTCGCCGAGGTGACGGTGCTGCGGACCCGGATGCGGGCGGCGGGCGCGACCTTCAAGGTCGCGAAGAACCGGCTGGCCACCCTCGCCTTGGACGGGACCTCGTTCGACGGCATCAAGCCCATGCTGAAGGGACCGACCGCGCTTGCGTGGTCGATGGACCCGGTGGCGGTGGCGAAGGTGGCCGTCGAGTTCGCCAGGACCAACGAGAAGCTCGTCCTGATCGGCGGCGCCCTCGGAACCCAGACGCTCAATGCGGATGGGGTCAAGGCGCTGGCCGAACTGCCGAGCCTGGACGCGCTGCGCGCCAAGATCGTGGGGCTGATCGCCGCCCCGGCGACTCGGATCGCAGGCGTGTTGCAGGCGCCCGGCGCGCAGCTCGCAAGGGTCCTGGGGGCCTATGCCAACAAGGACGGCGACCCGGACGGGACGCCGGACCAGGCGGAGGCGGCCTAGCCGCACGGAGTTGGCCCGGCTGTTGCGCGGGCTTGCATGGAACTGACCAGACACTCATCTAGGACCTACACAATGGCTGACCTGACCAAGATCGTCGATGAGCTTTCCAGCTTGACCGTGCTGGAAGCTGCTGAGCTGAGCAAGCTGCTTGAAGAGAAGTGGGGGGTTTCCGCCGCCGCGCCCGTTGCTGCCGCCGTTGCCGGCGGCGGCGGCGCAGCCGTGGCCGCCGCCCCGGTCGAGGAGCAGACGGAGTTCACCGTCATCCTCGCCAAGACGGGCGACAAGAAGATCAACGTCATCAAGGAAGTCCGCGCGATCACCTCGCTCGGGCTGAAGGAAGCCAAGGACCTCGTCGAGGCCGCGCCGAAGCCGGTGAAGGAAGGCGTCAGCAAGGACGAAGCCGCCAAGCTGAAGAAGCAGCTTGAGGATCAAGGTGCCACTGTCGAGATCAAGTAGCGCTTGCCCGCCTTGCGCCCCGGCGTGAGGCACTGAGCTGGGAGGGCGGGAATCCAAGGCGGTTCCCGCCCGTCTCCCGTTGCACGGCCACGGAAACGGCCGCGACTGCCCCGCCGGGTCACGCCAGGCGGATGGTGACACGCCAGGCGCTGCCTGGCCAGCAGGCAAGGATCGGCATGAACGCGATTACCAAGTCCTTCACCGGCCAGAAGCGCATCCGCAAGAGCTTCGGCCGCATTCCCGAAGTCGCGCCGATGCCCAACCTGATCGACGTGCAGCGTTCTTCCTACGAGGCGTTCCTGCAGATGGGCACCTTGCCGGACAGCCGCACGCAGACCGGCTTGCAGGAAGTGTTCAAGTCCGTGTTCCCGATCGACGACTTCGCCGGCCGCGGCCGGCTGGAGTTCGTGGACTACGAGCTGGAAGAGCCGAAGTACGACGTGGAGGAGTGCATCCAGCGCGGCATGACGTTCGCCGCCCCGCTCAAGGTCACGCTGCGGCTGATCGTGTGGGACCTGGACGAGGACACCGGGGCCAAGTCGATCCGCGACATCAAGGAGCAACCCGTCTACATGGGCGACATGCCCCTGATGACGGACAACGGCACCTTCATCATCAACGGCACCGAGCGCGTCATCGTCAGCCAGATGCATCGCTCGCCCGGGGTGTTCTTCGACCACGACAAGGGCAAGACGCACAGCAGCGGCAAGTTCCTGTTCACCGCGCGGGTCATCCCCTACCGCGGCAGCTGGCTGGACTTCGAGTTCGACAGCAAGGACCTCGTGTACGTCCGCATCGACCGCAAGCGGAAGCTGCCGATCACCACCCTGTTCTACGCGCTGGACAACGTGGCGACCGAGGAGCTGCGCGCCGCCCGCGCCGCCAAGGGCGAGCCGGTGGACATCCCCGAGATCCGCGGCATGGACGCGGAGGAGATCCTCGGCTTCTTCTACGGCCAGGTGCCGTTCACCCGCACGCCGAAGGGCTGGGCGCGCCCGTTTGACCCCGAGGCGTACCGCGGCATCACTTTGGCCGAGGCGCTGACGGACGCCGACACCGGCGAGGAGGTGGCACCGGCCGGCGCCAAGCTCACCAACCGCAGCGCCCGCAAGATCGCCGAGAACACCAAGACGGTGCTGGTGGGCCGCGCCGACCTGCTCGGCCGCTACGTCGCCATCGACCTGGTGAACGAGGAAACCGGCGAGATCTACGCCGACGCCGGCGAGGAGTTGGCCGAGGCCCGCCTTGCCGCCATCGAGGAGGCCGGCATCACCGTGCTGCCGACCCTGGCGATCGACCAGTCGAACGGCGCTTGGATCCGCAACACGCTGGCAGTGGACAAGAACAGCAACCGCGAGGACGCGCTGACGGACATCTACCGCGTCATCCGCCCCGGCGAGCCGCCGACCCCGGAGACGGCCGAGGCGCTGTTCCGCGGCCTGTTCTTCGACGAGAGCCGCTACGACCTTTCGGCGGTGGGCCGGGTGAAGATGAACATGCGCCTGGGCATCGAGGCGGCCGACACCGTCCGCACGCTGCGCAAGGAAGACATCCTGCGCACGGCCAAGACCATGTGCGAGCTGAAGGACGGCCGCGGCACGATCGACGACATCGACAACCTCGGCAACCGCCGGGTGCGCTCGGTGGGCGAGCTGATGGAGAACCAGTACCGCGTCGGCCTGCTGCGCATGGAGCGCGCCATCCGCGAGCGCATGGGTTCCGTGGACATCGACACGGTGATGCCGCACGACCTGATCAACGCCAAGCCCGCCGCGGCGGCGGTGCGGGAGTTCTTCGGCTCCTCCCAGCTGAGCCAGTTCATGGACCAGACCAATCCGCTGAGCGAGGTGACGCACAAGCGCCGCTTGTCCGCGCTCGGCCCAGGCGGGCTGACGCGGGAGCGCGCCGGGTTCGAGGTGCGCGACGTGCATCCGACGCATTACGGCCGCATCTGCCCGATCGAGACGCCGGA
>CAXTNC010000053.1:3632-17095 GCA_964245495.1 uncultured Acetobacteraceae bacterium | reverse complement strand
GGTAGAAAACTGCTGCTCATCCGCGACGCCAACCAGGCGGCAATTGGCAGCTCGTCCCTGTCGGCGCCTGTCGTCAACGGCGTGGCCATTCCACAGGTATTCGCCCAGAACGCCACCCGCCCCACCGCGAACACCGCGGCCAGCGCCACCGCCGCCGGCATCCGGGCTGCATCCAACTGGGCTGCCAACGCCAGCAGCGCCACGGCGAACACCAGCAGGTGGGTCACGCTGTCCGCCACCACGGACCGGCTCGCCTCCAGCAGGCTGGACCGTCCTGCGAACCCGGCGGCCATGCGCACCAGCAGCATCGCCCACAGCAGGCCGGCGGACGGCAGCAGGACGCCGCACGCCAGCCCCAGCCGCACGGACAGGCTTGCGCCCTCGGGCGGCGGCGCGATCTCTGCCGTCAGCCCACGCCACAGCAGCCAGGCCGCCGCCGCTCCGCAGGCGCCAAGCACCAGGGCTGCAGCCCTCAACCCAACTGGAGACGCCATCATCCGTCCACTCGTCCTTGCCCTGCTGCTCGCCGGGTGCGCCGCCTATGACCCGCCGCTCGCCGGGGATCACGCCGCGCCCCGCTACCAGGCCGACCTGAAGCGCTGCCACAAGGACGTGGACTCGGCGCTGACCCGCAAGGCCAACGCATCGCCAGCCTCTGCCTTCGCCGCCGCGTTCGCCTCCGACAAGCCGGAGCACGACGGGGTGCTGGCCTGCATGGCGGCACGCGGCTACGCCCTGCGCTAACCCAGCCCCTCGCGGCCCATGGCGAGGAACTTCTCCCGCCGCCGCAGCAGCAGGGTGGGGCCGTCCAGCCCGGCCAGCTCGCCCAGCGCCAGCCGCACCGCGTCCCCTGCCAGGGCGATGGCGGCGCCAGGGTCCCGGTGCGCGCCGCCCAGCGGCTCGGCCACCACGGCATCGACCAGGCGCAGCCCGCGCAGGTCCTCCGCCGTCAGCCGCAGCGCCTCGGCCGCCAGCGGCGCCTGGGCCGCGTCCCGCCACAGGATGGAGGCGCAGCCTTCCGGCGAGATGACGGAGTAGATCGCGTGCTCCAGCATCAGCACCCGGTCCCCCGCGGCCAGCGCGATGGCGCCGCCGGAGCCGCCCTCGCCGATGATGGTGGCGACGATCGGCACCGGCGCGTCCAGGCACGCCTCGATGGAGCGGGCGATGGCCTCCGCCTGGCCGCGCGCTTCCGCCTCGATGCCGGGGAACGCGCCGGCGGTGTCCACGAAAGTCAGCACCGGCAGGCCGAACCGTCCGGCCAGCTCCAGCAGGCGGCGGGCCTTGCGGTAGCCTTCCGGCTTGGCCATGCCGAAGTTGTGCCGCACCCGGCTGTCGGTGTCCGTGCCCTTCTGCGTGCCGATCACCACCACCGCCCGCCCGTCGAACCGGCCCAGCCCGCCAACCACCGCGGCGTCCTCGGCGAAGGCGCGGTCGCCGGCGAGCGGGGTGAACTCGGTGACGAGGCTGTGCAGGTAGGCCAGCGCCTTGGGCCGGTCCGGATGGCGGGCGACCTGCGCCTTCTGCCAGGGGGTGAGCCGGGCGTAGGTGCCGCGCAGCTGGCGGTCCACCTTGTCGGCGAGCCGGGCGATCTCCTCGGCGATGTCCACGCCGCCGGGGTCCTGCATCTGCTGCAGCTCGCCGATCTTGGCTTCCAGCTCGGCGATGGGCTTCTCGAAGTCCAGGAACGAACGCATGGCCGGGTGCTGTAGCACACCCAACCCGGGCGGCTAGTCCGGGCCGCCGCGCCGTCCTAGGGTGCGGCATGACGAACGGCGGAGCAGGGCCATGACGGATCGCCCGTTGCGGGTAGGCCTGGTCGGCGCGAACGCCGATCAGAGCTGGGCCAAGCTGTCCCACATCCCCGCCATCAAGGCGCTCCCGGGCCTGGAACTTGTCGCGGTGGCCACCAGCAACGCTGGCACGGCCCGCGCGGCCGGCGAGGCGTTCGGCGCCGGTGAGCATTACGCCAGCGCGGCCGAGCTGGCCCGCAGCCCGAACGTCGATGTCGTGTCCGTGTGCGTCAAGGTGCCTTGCCACCGGGACATCGTTTCCGCGGCGCTCGACGCTGGCAAGCATGTCCTGTGCGAGTGGCCGCTGGCGCTCGATGTCGAGGAGGCGCGGGTGCTCGCCGCCGCGGCTGAGCAAGCCGGCGTCCATGCCGCAGTCACCTTGCAGGGGCGTGCCAGCCCGCGTCCCGGCGCGCCCGGGGCCTGCTGGGCCGCCGCGCCGCCGTGCGGGCCAGCTTCCTCGCCTGCAACACCCAGGTCCTGGCTAAACAGGACAATTCCTGCGCCGTGCGCCATGCCTGACGACCCTGGAGTCTCAAGAAGGCCGGGTGAAACACCGCAGCTTGGCCCAATTTGGCTAATCCCGGTCGCCTCCCTATAGTCAACCGCATGGGAACGGCCGTAAAAACAATGTTCGAAACGAACATTCCCGCCCGCCTGGACCGCCTGCCCTGGTCGCGGTTCCATTGGCTCGTGGTCTGCGCCCTCGGCATCACCTGGATCCTGGACGGCCTGGAAGTCACCCTGGTCGGCTCCCTGTCCGGGGCGATCCGGGAAAGCGGGATGGCGCTCACCAGCTCCCAGATCGGCTATGCCGCCAGCTGCTACCTCATCGGGGCGATCGGCGGAGCGCTGTTCTTCGGCTGGATGACCGACCGTGTCGGGCGCAAGACCATGTTCACCGTCACGGTGCTGATCTACCTGCTGGCCACCATCGCCAGCGGGCTGGCGTGGAATTTCTGGTCCTTCGCCCTGTTCCGCGCCATCACCGGGGCCGGCATCGGCGGAGAGTACTCGGCGGTCAACGCCACCATCCAGGAGCTGATCCCCGCCCGCCGCCGCGGCTACATCGACCTGCTCATCAACGGCAGCTTCTGGATTGGGGCGGCCCTTGGAGCGGGCGGCGCGCTGATCGTGCTGAACCCGGCGGTCATGCCCCCAGCCTATGGCTGGCGCTTGGCCTTCGTTCTCGGCGGCGCCATCGGCTTCGTCACGCTGCTGATGCGCCGCTGGATTCCTGAAAGTCCCCGCTGGCTGATGACCCATGGCCACCCCGAAGCCGCCGAGCGCGTCATGGCCGGCATCGAGCGCACCGTGGCGTCCGCCTCCGGTCCCCTGCCCGCCATCCCGGACCGCAGCATCTGGCTGCGCAGCGACACCCGCAGCTGGTTCTTCGCGGGCGTGAGATCGCTGTTCACCCAGTACCGGCGGCGCACGGTCGTCGGCGTGGCGCTGATGACGGCGCAGGCATTCTGCTACAACGCCATCTTCTTCACCTATGCGCTGATCCTGACCCAGTTCTACCAGGTACCCTCGGGCGAGGTTGGCTGGTTCATCCTGCCCTTCGCCGCTGGCAACTTCGCAGGGCCGCTCATCCTAGGGCCGCTGTTCGACAGCATCGGCCGCAGGGCCATGGTGACCTTGACCTACGTGGTTTCAGGTGTCCTGCTGATCGCCACCGGCTGGCTGTTCTCGCTCGGCGTGCTCGACGCCACGCAGCAGACGGCCGCCTGGACGGTCATCTTCTTCTTCGCCTCGGCCGCCGCCAGCTCGGCCTACCTCACGGTCGCCGAAGTGTTCCCGCTCGAAGTGCGCGCGACCGCGATCGCCATCTTCTATGCGTTCGGCAACGCGATCGGCGGGGTGAGCGGCCCGGCGATCTTCGGCCGGCTGATCGAAAGCGGCTCCCGCGAGGCGTTGTTCTACGGCTATGTGCTCGGCGGCGTCCTGATGGTGGCGGGCGGAGCGGTGCAATCCTGGCTGGGCCTCGATTGCCAACGTTGTTCCTTGGAGGACGTGGCCGCCCCGCTGTGCCAGTCGAGACGCGGCGCGGAAGACGGCGCCGTTGCTGGGAGACACATGGAGTCGGCCGTTCCGGTTCCCTGACGCTGGTCCGGGATGCGGCTGGCAAGCGGGCCGGACAGCGGCCGCGCAAGAACAGGCGAAAACGCGATGAGTGGCTTGAGGGTGCCGCATGACAGCCAGGACGCGCCCGATGCAAGCCCGCGCCGCTTTTGGCGCGGTGGCCGAGGCCGCCGCGCAGATCACCCAACCATGATCGCCTGATGCAGGTGCAGCCGCTCCCGACGGAACGCGGCGGCCGGCGCGAGCAGTCGCGGTTCGCTTCCATCCTCGGCCTGCTGGCGAGCGTGCTGCTGCTCACGGCGGGAACCAACCTGCAAGGCGTGCTGCTGCCTCTGCGCCGCCAGATGGAAGGGTCCAGCGTGCAGCAGGTCGGGCTGCTGTCGTCCGGCTGGTCGTTCGGCTTCGTGCTGGCGTGCCTGGTGGTGGGTCGGCTGGTCAGTTCGGTGGGGCACGTGCGCAGCTTTGCCGGGCTGGCGGCAGTGAGCGGCGCCACCTCGCTGCTGCTGCTGCCGCTGGATGACGAGACAGCCTGGATCGTGCTGCGAGTGGTCATCGGGTTCTGCTTCGGCGGCCTTTCGCTGGTCATCGAGAGCTGGCTGAACGAGCGCAGCGGCACCGGCCAGCGCGGCGGCATCTTCGCGGCCTACATGACCGTGACCTTGCTGGCCTCGCTTGCCGGCACGCTCAGCCTGGCGTTCCTTGATCCTGAGCAGACCTTGCCGTTCACCCTCATGGGGGTGTTCATCGTGCTGTCCGTCGTCCCCGTGACGCTGACGCGCGCTCCTGCTCCCAAGCCGATCAAGCCGTACTCGATCCAGCTCCGGGCCTTGTACCAGGTTTCGCCCACGGGCGTGTTCGGCTGCCTCACCATCGGCGTGGTCAGCGGCGCGCTTGGCGGGCTGCTGCCGGCCTACGGGCTGTCGATCGGGCTTTCGACGCACCAGGTCGCCTCCCTGCTGGCCACGGCGCTCGTGGGCGGGGCGCTGGCCTACTATCCAGCGGGCGCGCTGTCCGACCATCTCGACCGCCGCATCGTCATTATCGCCCTGTCCTGCCTGAGCGCGCTGTGCTGCGCCGTGATCGTCCAAACGCCTGACCTGGCGCCGCGCGGCGTCATGCTGGCCGTTGGCGCGTTTGGCTTCTTCCAATATCCGATCTATGGCGTGTGCGTCGCCATCGCCAACGACCGGGTGCGGGAGCGCTCCTTCTCCAAGGTGGCGAGCGAGCTGCTGATCGTCTACGGCACGGGAACCATCCTCGGCCCGCCGCTCGCCGCAGCCGCCATGCACCGCGGCGCACGCTTCCTGTTCCTGTTCATGGGAGCGTTGCTGCTCGTCTTGGCAGGGTTTGCGGCCTTGCGCATATGGATCAAGCCCAGGACGGCAAGGGAGATGAAAGGGCGCAGCCATCCGTTCGAGACGGCGCCGCACTCGATGCACATGTTCCGCCCGCGCCAGGGCGAGGATCAAGGCCACAGGAGCAGCGAATGAGTGCAATCATCCGGCGGATCGTGGCCGCCGGGCTGGCGGCGGGGCTGGCCGGGTGCGCCCAGCCTGGCCCGGTGTTCGGGGAATGGCGCGGTGATCAGCCCGGCCGCAGCACGGACGCTCCCAGGTCGGTTGACCTGGTGCTGAACGGCGACCCAAATGCTCAGTCCGGCCATTACTACATCACGACGACGCAGGAGAACCCGAACTTGCTCGCCAACAATGGCACGAAGGAGTGGGGCGGCACCTGGACGAGCACGCCGCGCGTGGTCAATGGCCAGGCGGTCAAGATCATCATCCTGCGGGATCACCTGCCGGATGACATCGGCGGCTATGCCTTGGCGCCCGATGGGAGGCTGCACGCGCTCGATCCGGACGGGGCGATCGACGCGACGCCGGACGGTGCGCTCTACACCCTCTCGCCGATCCGTCCGCGCACCCTGAACTGAAGCCGGCCAGGCAGCGGCTGCCTGGCCGGCTTGCGCTTTCCCCGACGAGCCGCTCAGAAGCTGATGTGCGACTTGAAGCCGAAGATGGCCGCGTCCGGGATGTTGTTCACCCCGTTGGGCCGGAAGTAGTACTGGAACTCAGGCTGGAAGTTCACGCCGCGGTAGACGTGGATGTCGTAGTTGAGTTCGATGATCTCCTGGTTGGACTGGATTGCGCCCGTGCTGCTGCCGAGCACGGCCAAGCCGAACGCCCGGTCAAGCCCCTGCTCCTTGCCCAGCGCGCCGCTGACGTTGGCGTAGTTGAACAGGAAGCCGATGGTGTCCAGCGGCCGGGCCTTCCAGAAGTCCCGGTACAGCAGGCCGAAGAAGGCCTGGTTGGTGTAGTTGGACACAGACGGGTTGGTATGGATGTAGCCGCCCAGCGCGATCAGGCCGTCCGTGGCTCCAGGCCCGTTGCGGATCACCATCTGGTCGGCCAGCACCCAAATCCCATACTTGTTATCGGTGCCGTTGCTGCCGGGTCCGGCTAGAACCGAGGCTGGCGTGCTCTGATACTTGTTGTACGTGCTGGTGTCGTAGCCGAAGCCCAGCTTGTAATGGCCCGGCATCGCCTGCCGCCCGATGCTCGGCTCGTAGGCCGCCTCGACAGGGATCATCACGCCGCTGTCCCGCGAACCGTCGAAGTGGAAGCCGGTGCGGAACTGCGGATAGGTGTAAAGGTTCTGGTTCACCTCGTATACGCCCGCTTGGATGTAGGTGTCGGCCGTGGGGCGCACCCGCACCCGGCCGAAGAACGCCGCGTCCGGGTAGGAGCTGAAGCCCACGTCCGACTCGGGCAGCGCCTTGGGGTTGCCGCAGAGCGAGTTGTTCATGAAGTTGCAGTAGAGCGGCGAGGCGGAGAAGTCGTTCAGCTCCGGCGCGCGACCGACGGCGATGTTGATCCGCCCGTTTGCCAACGCCTCCTCAGCGTAGAGATAAACCAGGTGGAGGCCAACGTCGCCGCCGGCGCCGTAGATTTCCTGCACCTGGTTCAAGGTGTCGCCGAAGTTGTTGCCGACGTTGCTGCCCTGGCGGTTGACGATGACCAGGTGGCCGGTCAGCCCTGGAATCCCCACGAGCTTGTTGAAATCGACGTCGGCCCCGAACCCAACCTGGCCGGCGTAGCTGGAGCTTTGCCGGGTGCCGCCCGTGACGTTGCCGGCAACTTCGGCGATGTAGTCGAACGCCAGCGTCACGCCGACGCGGGCCAGCCTGGCGCGGTAGCCGCCGAAGTCCGGCAGCAGGTACTCGGTGGCCGGCGGCGGGGTCTGCGTCGGTGGCGACAGCTCCTGGCTGGGGCCGATGCTCAGCCCGCTGTTGATCTCCTGCGCCTGCGCAGGCGGGATGCAAAGGCCCAGCGCCACGGTGGCGGCCATGGCGGCCGGCCGCCATGCTTGAGACACTCCGAGTTTCTTCATGGACGCATGCTCCCGCTTTCCCCGCCCTTCTGGGTTTGGGCTTTGGCCCGTTCACGGCGCTGTCACTTCCGCCAGACGGCGGTAATTATACGACTACACGAAGCCTATCCTGGGAAGCGGGAACACGGCCCTTGCGTCGATTGGACATGGATGTGGCTATTTTACAACATTGCTTTGATCACCTGTGCTGCGGAGCAACACTGCTTGCCGCGCAAAGGTTTGCCTGCTGTTGTCGCCCTCCGGAACTCGATCCTCATCGTCATGAGGCTGTTCCCTGGGCCTGATGCCCAGCGCCAAGGCGCCAGCCGGAGACTGGCTGTTGTGGAACCAAGTCCCGGTCACGCTCGGCATCCTCGTGGGCAGCTTCTTGCTCACCGGGCTGGCGCTCGGCATCGCCTATCCCGACGCGCTTCCCAGGCCGTGGCCTGCTCGGCCGCGGCCGAGTAGGCTGGCCCAGCGCGGGAAGCCCGCGGCATCGCATGAAAGGCAGCGTGATGGACGTTCCGGCCGCATTCCCGCCTCGCAGCAGCACCCGGCCGCAGCAGGTCGCCATCGGCTTGCTGTCGCTGGGCCTGCTGCTGCTTGGGCTTTACACGCTGAGCACGTTCCTGAGCGCCCTCGTCTGGGCTGCCATCTTCGCGGTGGCATTGTGGCCGCTCTACCAGCGCACCCTGGCCCGCTTCGGGGCGGACCGGCACAACCTGCTGTGGCCCGCCACATTCACCTTGGCGGTGGCGCTCGTGTTCATCGCCCCGGTGGTGCTCACCGGCTTCCAGTTCGCGCGCGAGTTCCACGCCGTGGAGGACTGGGTGCGCAACGCGAGCGCCAACGGGATCACTGAACCGGCCGCGCTGCGCAAGCTGCCGTTCGGCCAGGCGCAGGTGGACGGCTGGTGGCAGCAAAACCTGGCCGAGCCGGGCAGCGCCAGGCAGTTGGCCGAACGGCTGAGCCGCGGACGGGCCGGCAACATGAGCGAGATGATCGGCCGCCAGGTGGCACGGCGGCTGACGCTGTTCGCGTTCACCCTGATCACGCTGTTCCTGCTGTTCCAGCAGGGCCAGGAGGTGACCCGGCAGATGCGACGGGCCGCCGCGCGCACGTTCGGGCCTGGCGGCGAGCGGGTCGGCCGGCAGATCATCGCTTCCATCCACGGCACGGTGGATGGGCTGGTGCTGGTCGGCTTGGGCGAAGGCGTGCTGCTCGGCATGGCCTACGCGGTCGCCGGCGTGCCCCATCCCACTATCTTCGGCGCGCTCACCGCCGTGGCCGCCATGATCCCGTTCGCAGCTCCCCTGGTGTTCGGCGTCGCCGCCTTGGTGCTTGCCGCGCAGGGATCCCTGGTGTGGGGCGTGGGGGTGTTCTGCCTGGGCATGGCGGTCACCTTCACGGCGGACCATTTCGTCCGCCCGGTGCTGATCGGCGGCGCAACCAAGCTGCCCTTCCTGTGGGTCCTGCTCGGCATCCTGGGCGGGGTGGAGGTCTGGGGGCTGCTCGGGCTGTTCGTGGGACCCGCCATCATGGCGGCGCTGATCCTGCTCTGGCGGGAATGGGTGGGCGTGCAGCCAGCCCCGTGAGCGGCCCCGCCAGGCCGGCCGAGCCGGCCTGGCAGGTTTCAGGGAAAGCTCAGATGCCTTCCAGCAGGCTGATCTTGAGTTCGCGGAACGCGTGCCGGAAGCGCGACGTGCGCTCTTTGTCGAGCATGTCCTCCAGCTTGTGCCCGAGTTCGCGCAGCTTCCCGTCGCTCAGCCGCTCGGCCTCCTTGAACATGGACCGCTCCTCCGAGCCGGCGTGGTGCAGCAAGGCTGCCTGCAAGGCGCGCAAATGGGCCTCGAACTCGGGGCTGCTCGTGGGATGCTTCACGGTCGCCGCCACCATGTCGGCCAGCACGCCGTGCTCGGCATAGGCGGTTTCGGTGTCCTCGCTGACCGCCTGCACTGCCGGATAGAAGATCGCGTCCTCGATCGCCTCGTGGATGTCCAGCTCGGAGGCGAGCGTGCGCATCAGCTCATGCCGCTGCGGGTCCTCGCTCGGCAGGGCCAGGATGCGCTCGAACAACCGGCGGATCATCTGATGGTGCTCGTACAGCACGTCCTGCGCCTTGGGGTAGGGCGCCGCGTCCACGTCCTTCGCGTCCTTGCCGAGGACCTCCGGAGACAGCTTGGCGAGCGAGTCGGCCGTGACGACGTGGTCGCCGGGTTCCTGCTCGCGCTTGACCTCCACCATCCCGTCCACCACGCGCGCATGGTAGCGCGGCTGCGGGCAGGTCGCCGGGCCGGTGACGGTTTGGCCGGTTTCCAGGTCGAAGCGGGAACCGTGCCAGGGACAGACGAGCGTGCCCTCGAACACCCAGCCCTGGTCCAGCGGACCGCCGGCGTGGGCGCAGCGGGCACCCATGGCATGGACCCGGTCGCCTTGGCGCACGAGCGCGATGCCGATCTCCTTCTTCGCCACCTCGTCCCACACGGCGGCGCGGTGGGGCACGTTGTCCTGCAAGTCCGCGAACGCCACCACTGCCTTGTAGTCGCGCGGCTCGGGGCTGCGGTCCGCGTGGTCCACGGCGACCTTGCGCCGGTAGATGAGGTGGGCGCCGAGATAGCTGCTCAGGCCGGTGAACACGAACGCGCCGCCGCTCAGCCAGCGCCCCCTGGCAAGCCGCCCGCGCCCGCGCAGCACGATGGAAGCGACGTTCAGCCCGACCGCGGCCGTGTTGATCGTCCCGTGCACCAGGCCGACCCGGCGGTCGCGGCCGTTCAGCTGGTTCCAGTCCGCCATCCCTGTGGCGATGGCCAGGACGGCGCCGGCCGTGCCCGCCTTCAGCGCCAGGTCCGCCGCCCGGGGCGCGGCGCGGTCCCGCAACAGCCCGATGCCCGCCAAAACGTCCAGCCCGAAGGCCAACGTCCACATGCCGATGGGGATCGCCACCGCGAGCGGATGCACCGGGTGGCCCAGCTGGCGGCCATGCAGGGTGTTGGCGAGGGTCTTGCTGGGCTTGCCCGCGATCTGGCCGGTGCGGGAGATGGCCTTGCCGAGCGCGTAGGAGGGTTGGTCCAGGCTTTCCGCGGCCTCGATCTTGCCGATCGCCGCGTCGATGAACTTGGGCATGAGGCTGTCCTTAACAGGTTGCCCACACATTGGGGGACGCTGGCGGATTTTCGACCTTGCCAACGCGATCACGTTGGGTCGAGATCACTGATGGCAGCCAGGATGGACCGCGCGACGGGTGACCCCGCAAGCGTTCGTTGATCGTGCACGGAAGGGGATAGGCCGCTGCCTGGTTTCCCGCACGTGCGTCGGCATCGCTGTAGCTAGCGGGAGGCTCCATGCCCCGAACGGCTTGGCCGATCTCGAGCGCGGCATCGTGCGGCCGAACCCCTTCAGCGGCCAGCCGGCCTTGTTCCAGCAGAAAGCCCGAAGCTGTCAGGTCCGCTGGCCCTGGCTCAGCATCGTCCCCTAGGCCTCCAGGCGGACCACCACCGGCGTGCTGCCCACCGTTTCGAACCACACCACCAGTTCGGACACCAGATCGAACACCAGTTCGGCCCGCGGGATGTGCGTGGCCGGCAACGTGAACTCCACCTTCACCGTCTCCCCAGGCGCCACGTCCCTGTCCGACAGCCACACCCTGCCGTGGTCCAGCAAGCGCCCGGCATCCCGCACCCTGACGCCCAGGAACACTCCACCGGCTTGTCTCACGGAAGGGCGCCAGCGGACGTGGCCGGTGTTGGTCACCCGGGCGTGGCCGCGCAGCACAGGCCCGGCAGCCTCGGTCAGCACCACGTCGAACGTGCCGGCCAGGCCCTGGCCGTGACGGCTGTCCAGCACCGCCTCGCCTTTGGCGAACGAGAAGATGCGCAGGTTGGCGCCGCCCTGCACCACCGCCGCCATCACCGCCGCGGCGTCCGCCCGGCGGGCGCGGCCGGCGAGGATGCGGTTGTAGCTGCCCAGGGTCAGGGATGCGGTGAACGGCGTGGCGGGAGCGACGAGGAGATCGCTGAAGCCGATCTGCTCCGCCTGCCGCCAGATGTCCTCCAGCACGATGTCATTCTCGATCACCCCATGCGTGCGCATCTCGCTCTGGGACACGGGGTTGCACGAGTGCTGCGGACCCGGCTCGTGGAACACGGCCAGGCCGCCCGGGCGCAGCACGCGGTGGAACTCGGCCAGCGTGCCCGCCTGGTCCGCCACGTGGTGGAATGAGTCATAGCAAAGGACGCGGTCCACGCTGCCATCCGCCAGCGGCAGCGTGCGGCCGTCGAAGTGCTTCCAGTCGATGAACAGGCCAGCCGCCACCGGGTCCGCCTCGAAGGCGCGGCGGCCCATGGCCAGCGCCGCCGCGGACACGTCCAGCGCGACCGGGCGGCATTCCATGAAGGCGAGCGCCTTGGACAGCCAACCGGTGCCGGCGCCGAAATCCAGCACGACGGCGCCGGGGAACAGATGCAGCCGGGCCAGCACCTCGCCGAGGCCGACCATGAGGGCCGGGGTGTCCTGCAAGCCGAAGAACGGCTTGCGCAGCAGCTCGGGATTTTCCGGCATGGAGGAGAAATAAGCGTCGGCGCGCGCCACGTGCTCCTCGTTGGAGTGGCGCGCGATCAGGGCGCGCACATCGATCAGGTCCTGGCCCATGTCAGCCCGCCCGGGTGGCGCCGATGGCGCAGTAGGCGCCGCCCTGGTGCAGCTCCACCATCGGGTCCGGGCTGAGCTTGCCCGTCACGGCATCGGCGAAGATGTCCGCCGTGTCCTGCGGCACCCATCCCAGCTCCGCCCGCGCGTCGTCGCGCCACCAGGTGCGGCTGTTCGCGGAGTTCCCCCACACGATGCAGCACCCGGTGCGCTCCGCTTCGATGCAGCGCACCATCAGCCGGGCCAGGTCGTCGCGGGACAGCCAGGTGGACAGCATCCGCTCGTCCACGGGTTCCGGGAAGCACGAGCCGATCCGCACCGACACGCTTTCCAGGCCGTGCTTCTCCCAGTACAGCCCGCCCATCAGCTCGCCATAGGCCTTGGACAGGCCATAGAATCCGTCCGGCCGCAACGCGCAGTCCGCATCCAGCGCCTCCTTGCGGGCATGAAAGCCGATCGCGTGGTTGGAGGACGCGAACACCATCCGCGCCCCCGCCAGCCGGGCCGCCTCGTAGGCGTTGTGGACGCCCGTGATGTTCGGTCCCAGCACCGTCTCGAACGGCTGCTCGACCGAGACGGCGCCGAAGTGCAGCACCGTGCGGCAGCCCTGCGCCAGCGCCGCCACTGCCGGCCCGTCCAGCAGGTCCGCCGCCGTGAACGCCGCACCCGGCGGCAGCGGGTCCGGGAACGGCGCCACGTCCGTCAGCCGCAGCACGTGCCCGGCCTCGCCCAGCCGCCGGGCCAGGTGGCGGCCGAGCGCCCCGGAGGCGCCGGTGAGAAGGACGGGGGCTGGCGATCGGTTCGGCATGGGGCACCGTCGCCCGGGCTTGTGCGCCGGTCAACGGGGCGGCACGGTCGCGGCCATGCGAACCCTGCTCGACCTGGCCGCCGCCCTGGACTCCGGCCGCACCACCAGCCGCGCCCTGGTGGAGGAATGCCTCGCCCGCATCGCCGACCCCGGCGGCGAAGGCGCGCGCGCCTTCATCACCGTCCATGCCGCGGCGGCGCGGGACCAGGCGGACGCCACGGACCTGCTGCGCCGCCACGGGCGCGCGGCGGGGCTGTTCGCGGGCATCCCGGTCAGCCTGAAGGACCTGTTCGACGTGAAGGGCGAGGCGACGGCCGCCGGCTCTGCCGTGCTGGCGGACGCGCCGCCCGCCCGGGCGCACGCGCCGGTGGTGGCGCGGATGCTGGCCGCCGGGTTCGTGCCGGTCGGGCGCACCAACATGACGGAGTTCGCGTTCTCCGGCTTGGGGCTGAACCCGCACCACGGCACGCCCGCCGCCCCGTGGGACCGCGCGGCCCGGCGCATCCCCGGCGGCAGCTCCTCCGGCGCCGGCGTGTCGGTGGCGGACGGCATGGCGTTCGCGGCCCTGGGCACGGACACTGGCGGCTCCTGCCGCATCCCGGCGGCGCTGTGCGGGGTGGTGGGATTCAAGCCGACCGCCCGCCGGGTGCCGCTGGCGGGCGTGCTGCCGCTGGCCCCCAGCCTCGATTCGGTGGGGCCGCTGGCGGGCAGCGTGGCGTGCTGCGCCATCGTGGACGCCGTGCTGGCGGGCGAGAAGCCGCAAG
>CAXTNC010000053.1:0-3622 GCA_964245495.1 uncultured Acetobacteraceae bacterium | reverse complement strand
ACGCTGGTGACGGACGGCATGGACGCGCCCACGGCCGCCGCGTTCGACCGGGCGCTGGCGGCCCTGTCCGCCGCCGGCGCCCGCGTCGAGCGTCTGCACTTCGCGGCCCTCGCCCGCGTCAGCGCCGCCACCCGCCGCACCGGCATCGCGGCCTGCGAGGCCTACGCCTGGCACCGCCCGCTGCTGGCGCGGGACGCGGCGCGCTACGACCCGCGGGTGCGGGCGCGGATCGAGGGCGGGGCGGGCGTGCCGGCGGAGGACTACCTGGATGCCGTGCAGGCGCGCCGCGCCGTGGGCAAGGAGATGACGCTGGCCATGGCATCCTACCATGCGCTGGTGATGCCCACGGTGCCCACCGTGCCTCCGTCCATCGCCGCGCTGGAGGCGGATGACGCGGCCTACAACAGCGCCAACGCGTTGATGCTGCGCAACACCGGCCTGGCCAACTTCCTGGACGGATGCGCGATCAGCCTGCCCTGCCACCGCCCTGGCGAGCCGCCCGCCGGGCTGATGCTGGCAGGCCCGGCGATGGGCGACGCGGCGCTGTTCGCCTTGGCGGCCGTGGCAGAGACGGCGCTGGCGAAGGCCGCTTAATCCGGCGGCAACCAAGCCGGTCCAGACTGCGGCCCATGCAGCGCTGGTCCTGGACGGTTGGAATACGCGGGGTCCTGGCGATCTCCATGCTGATGGTCATCGCCTGCACCGCCGGCCTGGGCACGCTGGCGTTCAAGCAGCTGCGCCGGCTGGACGACGCCAGCCTCGGGCTGCGGCGGGACTTGCTGCCGGGCATCACGGCTGCCGAGCACTTCGCGCGCATGTTCGAGCAGCTGCGGAGCAACCAGGCCATGGCGCTGGATGCGGGCCCGCAGGCCCGGGCAAGCCTGGAGGCGGCGGACGGAACCTTGGTGCGGGACATGGCAGCTGAGCTGGCGGCACTGCCGCCGCGGGCCGTTTCCCCCCGTGGGCAGCAGCTGCTGGCCCGGATCAGCGCCGCCTGGAACCGATATGCCGGGCTGGGCGCGGAGTACGGCCAGCTTGGGGACGGCGCAGCGGCCAGGACGCTCCTGCGCGGCGCCATGGAGCAGGCGGCGCTGGATTTGCGGGACGGCTGCACGGAGCTGATCGCCTCGCTCATCAACGCGTCGCACCGGCAGGCTGAGGAAAGCGCGTTGGCGGGGGACCGGACGGGCCGGCTTATCCTGGTTGGCTCGTGCTTGGCGCTCCTGGCCATGGTCGGCGGCTTGGTCCTGCTTCAGCAACGCCTGGTGCGGCCGCTCGTCCGGATGACGGCGGCGGTGCGGCGCATGGCGCTGGGGGAACTCGGCGCCCACCAGCTGCCGGGTGCGCGGCGGAATGATGAGATCGGGGCGATGGCTGCGGCCCTCGCCACGCTCCGTCATGCGATGACGGAGGAGCAGCGGCGCGGGCGCGAGCAGGCGGACGCAGCCCTGCTCGACAAGGGGCGGGTGGAACGCCTGGCTGCGCTCGCCGGGTCGGTCGAGGACTGGGTCGGCGGCTTCTCGACGACGATCGACGACGCCGCCGACCAGCTGCAGCAGACCGCCACCAGCTTGAACCGCGACGCTGCCGGCGTCCTGAAGCAAACCCAGGTTGCCCGGACTGTTGCGGAGTGGAGCGGCAGGGCCGCCGTCAAGGCCATCGAGCTGATCCACGAGCTTTCAGCCTCCATCGGCGCCGTCCGGCGCCAGGCGGAGGAGACGGCGGGGATCGCCGGCGCCGCCAAGGAGGAAGCCAGGCGCATGACGGGCATCGTCGGCGCGCTGGCCAGCAGCGCCCAAGCCGTGGGGGACATCGTGTCGCTGATCGACGCGGTCGCCGCCAAGACCAAGCTGCTGGCGCTGAACGCGACCATCGAGGCGGCGCGGGCCGGGCCGGCCGGCCGCGGCTTCGCCGTCGTCGCCGGCGAGGTGAAAGGACTGGCGCTGCAAACCAAGCAGGCGACGGAGGAGATCGCCGGCCACATGCGCCGGATGCAATCCGCGTCGGACGAGGCGGTGCGGGCCATCACCGGCGTGGTGCAGGTGATTGGCCAAACCAGCGACATCTCAAGCCTGACCGCCAGCGAGGTGGAGCAGCAAAGCGCTCTTGTGAGCAAGCTCATCCACGGCGTCAGCACGAACCCGGAGACGAACCGCCAGGTGGCCGCCCTCATCAACGCGCTCAGCACCCATTCCGACGGGACCGGCGCCGCTGCGACCCAGGTGCTGAGCGCGGCCGGCGAGCTGGGCCAGCACGTCGAAACCCTCAAGCACCAGGTCGGAAACTTCTTGGTGAATTTCCGCGCGGCCTAGCTGCGCCTCGGCTCGGACATGCCCTTGCTCAGCGCGCGAGGCCGGCGGAACATGGCCAGCCCGGCAGCCAGGAGCAGCGGCTTGGCCATGGGCAGCGCCAAGCGCAGCATCAGCGGCGGCACGACGGCGATGAACCCGGCCACGCGGCGGATGGGGGATTGAGAAAGCGTGGCCACGGCCCACCATGCCGCCCATGCGGTTGCAGCCGCGTGAACACGGCCGCGCCGGCCCCTCGCGCAATAGGCCGCGACACGAAGCATGGCTCCGCGATATTGCTTGTCCTCAGCCTGCCGGGAGAAGCCCGCATGACCAGGATCGCCGTGCTCGACGATTACCAGGATGTCGCCCTGCGGCGCGCCGATTGGGCGCCCGTGCAAGCCCGCGCGGACGTGCAGGTGTTCCACGACCACCTGCACGACCCGGACGCCCTGGTGGAGCGGCTGCTGCCGTTCGACGCCGTGTGCGTGATGCGCGAGCGCACCCCCCTGACCCGCGCCATCCTGCAACGCCTGCCGAACCTGAGATTCATCGGCTCCAACGCCCCGCGCAACGCATCCATCGACCTGGCGGCGGCGAAGGAGCGCGGCATCACCGTCAGCGGCACCGGCTACAGCTCCAGCGGCGCCATGGAGCTGACCTGGGCGCTGATCCACGCCGCCGCCCGGCACGTTCCGGCCGAAGCCGCCTCGTTCCGCGGCGGCGGCTGGCAGGTGGCGGTGGGGGCGGACCTCGAAGGCGCCACCCTGGGCGTCATGGGCTTGGGCAACATCGGCCGCTCCATCGCCCGGGTCGGGCGCGCGTTCGGCATGGAGGTGATCGCCTGGAGCCAGAACCTGACGGCCGAAGCGGCGGAGGAGGCGGGGGCGCGGCTGGTGGACAAGCCTACCCTGCTGCGGCAGTCCGACTGGCTGACCCTGCACCTGGTGCTGTCCGGGCGCACCCGGGGCATCGTGGGGGCAGCCGAGCTGGCGGCGATGAAGCCCACCGCCTGGCTGGTCAACACTTCCCGCGGCCCGCTGGTGGACGAGCCGGCGCTGGTCGATGCGCTGGGACGCCGGGCGATCGGCGGGGCCGCGCTCGACGTGTTCGACACGGAGCCGCTGCCTCCGGACCATCCCCTGCGGGCGCTGCCCAACGTGGTGGCCACGCCGCATGTCGGCTTCGTCACGAACAGGACCTACGCGGTGTTCTTCAAGGACACGGTGGAGAACCTGCTCGCCTGGATGGACGGCGCGCCGATCCGGGTGATGTGAGGCGCGCCGCCGCAGCATTGGGCGCGGCCCTCTGGCTCGCCGCCGCCGGGCCAGCGC
>CAXTNC010000052.1:15784-17118 GCA_964245495.1 uncultured Acetobacteraceae bacterium | reverse complement strand
GAAAGCAGGCGAGGAACTCCACGGGTCTCTGAAAAAATAGTTCTGAGAAATATTACCACCTGCTGGGGTGGTCAGGTTTGGCGCTAGGAAAGTCATTTGAGAACCAGAACCCAAGGTCGCAGACGTTAGATCAGCTACCCCCCCCCGTCACTATTATAGGATACGAGATCGCTATCCAAGGTTTGCAGGCCAGCGTTTGAGCTTGTGTGTTGCATGGTCAGCTCCGTCTGTCATGGAGTAGATCATCACTGCGTCAGATGCTTGGCAGCTTTGCATCAGACACATGCATGATATAGCTGGTTTCCAGGAGCGCAACAGTTTTTTCCCCAATGTTTTCGGCGTCATGCCGCTGAAAATTGTTGGGCGCGCAAATCGCACCCAAAGTGTTGTGCGAAAGTGACTCAGGCCATCCCGCTCGAAAGCGGCACGGTCCATGCCTGCCAGGCAGCCTTCGACCCGCTCGGCGTTTTCGACAATATCGGCGAGGCTGTCCGCCAGGTCGCGCTTGAAAGACAAGTCTGCGATCCCGCTCAATGTTGGCCCGCAGGCGCGGCTTTTCGACCGGCTCGGACAGCAGGTCCACGGGACGGCCAAGCAACTCGCTCAGTTGCCGCTCCAGGGCGACAAGCCCGCACAGGCCTATGCGCGCTGCCGGGTCCAGTTCAGCCGCCAGGTCCACGTCGCTGTCCGCTTCGTGATCGTCACGGGCCACGGAGCCAAACGACGACAAGCGGGAGATGCCAGATGCCCGCAAAGCTGCTTCATGCGCACGAAGGATGGACGTCATATGCTGGGCCAAGCTGATCCTGGTTTTGATATTCATCGAACCAAGCCTAGAACTCGCGAGAGTTCTAAAGCCTGTTACGGACTCGCGCTGTGGGTCCTTCGGGCCGATGCTGGTCAAATACTCTGTCATGCCCGGGCGGAGATGCCATAGGTTCCGCGTGCACGCTTCGCACGTGGAAAAGCATCGGAGGGTTGACCCGGGTATCCACGGGGTTGCCGCCATCGCCGACCCATGCAGGTGCGCTTGATCCCGGCCGTTGCCGTTCCATCGGCGTGGATGCCCGGGTCAACCCTCCGCAGCCATCCCCTTGCTTCGCAAGCGGAACCTTGAGGCTGCTCCGCCCGGGCATGACAGCACCAGAAAGGCAAAGCCTAGCAAACCTGCCTTTGAGAAAGCAGCAAGGTCCGTAACAGGCTCTAACTTCAGGTACATCACGAGCCGGGTTTGAAATCCATTTCCTCCAACCGGGTCTGCACCGTCCGTCCGCTTTCCCAGCCGTTGGCGCCTTGCGCCACGGCCGGCATTGGGATGCCCGCGCGCTTGCGGC
>CAXTNC010000052.1:2890-15684 GCA_964245495.1 uncultured Acetobacteraceae bacterium | reverse complement strand
GCTCGAAGCGGTCCTTGCTGATGATGTACTCGATGCCGATCAAGCGGGCGTTCGGCTTGTTGGAGTCGAAGATCACGCACTGGTGCAAGTCATGCTGCAAGTGGATGCAGAAATGGCAGGCCTCGACCTGCCGCCCCATGTTGTCGGCGTAGAAGTGGAAGCCGTTGAGGAAGGTGCTCATCGCGTCCAGCGGGTACTTGTGCTGCATCGCCCCGGCCGCCGCATCCAGGATGCGGTGCTTGAGCGGGTGGCCCTGCCCCGTGCTGACGGCCGCGGCCGCCTTGCGCCCCAGCAGCACCGCCGCCGCAGTCGCCACCCCGGCGGCAGCGCCGAGGCCGATGGCGCCCAGGCGGCCCCTGCCGGAGCAGCTAGGACAAGACTCGTCGTGCAAGCGTGCCATGATCCGCCTCCTCGCCGAGGCAACGCGGGGCCGGCCAAGAGGTCGCCATCACATCTGCCGCTGCCGCTAGGGATTGCCGTCCATGAACGCCGCGATGCGCTCATTCAGGAACTGCGCGTCCGCCGGGCTTGCCCCCGCTCCTGCCGGGTGCCCCCACAGGGAGGGAATCGGCGTGAACACGCAGTGCGGGATGAACTGGGCCTCGTACTGGGCATCCTGCACGGGAAAGTACAGGTCGGTCGCGGAGGGCATGTACAACACCGGCGCCTTGATCGAGCGCAGCGCCGCTTCCACGTCCCCGGCGAACGGCGGGGTGCCGCCCACGTCGTGCGCCCGCCAGGTGCGCATTTGCAGGATCAGGTTGTTGGCGTCCGCGCCGTCGAAGAACTCCGCCTTGTAGTGGTCCACCGCCTGGGCGAGCGTCGTGCCGGGGGGGAACTCGGGGCGCCACAGCTCGCGCCGCCACCATTCCTGCGAGTAAAGCCAGCCCAGCCAGACCAGCGACGTGGCCTCGATCCCATGCACTGGCTGGGCCGCGTAGTCCCCGCCCGCGAACGCCGGGTCGAGCGTGATGGCGGCGATCTGCCCGTCCAGGCGGACGATGCCGTGGCCGTAGGTTTTGGCCGTGCCGGAAGTGGCCACGATGCGGTCGGTGAAGTCCGGATAGCTGACTGCCCATTGCAGCGCCTGCTGCGCCCCCATGGAGAAGCCGATCACCGCGCGCAGGTGATGCACGTGAAGCTGCTCCGTCAGCAGGCGGTGCACGGCGGCCACGTTGTCCCGGACCGTCATGGCCGGGAAGCGGGGGCCGTGGAACGGCTCGGGCGTGTTGCTGGGCGAGGAGGAGCGGCCATTGCCGAACAGCTCGCTGGCGACGAGGAACAGCTTGGCCGGGTCCAGCGCCTTGCCCGGCCCGATCAGCCACTCGTAGCCGTGCAAATCCGCCATGTAGTGCGAGGGCAACAGCACGGCGTTATTCCCGGCGGCATTCAGCGTCCCATAGGTGCCGTAGACGACCCGCGCTTCCGGTAGCACGGCCCCGCCCTCCGTGGCGAAGCCGGACATCACGAACTCATGCTGGGCCGGGTCGTCCGGGGCGGGGGCGGCGGCCGTGAGCAGGGTGGACATGACGATTCCCATCAGGCGTGCGGCGTGAACGTTCATCGCGCCACCATGGCCCGTGCCAGCCGGCTCAGTCCATGACGATCCGCGGCCCGGCCGCCGCGGGCGCGTCCAGCTTGGCCCACAGCCGCTCCGCCAGCGCCGCGTAGGCCCGTCCGCCCGGGCTGTCCGGCGCGCCCGCCGCGATCGGCCGGCCCGCGTCGCCGCTTTCGCGAATGTCCAGCAGCAGCGGGATTTCGCCGAGGAACTCCACGCCCAGCCGCTCCGCCTCCCGCCGGGCGCCGCCGTGGCCGAACAGCTCGGCGCGGTGGCCGCACTCCGGGCAGCAGAAGTAGCTCATGTTCTCCACCAGCCCCAGCACCGGCACCTGCGTCTTCTCGAACATCCGCACGCCGCGCCGCGCATCGGCCAGCGCCACGTCCTGCGGGGTGGACACGATCACCGCGCCGGCCAGCTTGAGCTTCTGCGCCACCGTCAGCTGCGCGTCCCCCGTGCCCGGCGGCATGTCCAGCACCATGATGTCCAGCGGACCCCATTCCACCTCGCCCAGCAACTGGGTCAGCGCGCCCATCACCATCGGGCCGCGCCACACCATCGCCTGCTCCGGATCGACCAGCAGGCCGATGGACATGGCGCGCAGGCCCCACGCCTCCAGCGGCAGCATCTTCTTGCCGCGCAGCTCGGGCTTGCGATGCGTGCCCAGCATCTGCGGCAGGCTCGGCCCGTGGATGTCGGCGTCCAGCAGCCCGACCCGGCGGCCGGCCCGCGCCAGCGCCACCGCCAGGTTCACCGCCGTGGTCGATTTGCCGACTCCCCCCTTGCCGGACGCCACCGCCACGATGTGGCGCACGTCCGCCAGCAGCCCGGCCGGGGCGGGCGGCGGCGCGGCCTGGGGCACGGATGGCGGCGGCGCGCGGTGCGCCGTCAGCACGGACGACACGTTCAGCACGCCGGGCAGCCGCTGCAGCGCTGCGGCGGCCCGCACGCGCACGCCCTCCATCGCGGGCGCGGAGGCGCGGTCCGCCAGCAGCGCCAGGTGCACCAGGCCGCCGCGGAAGGTGAGGCTGTCGATCAGCCCGGCCGCCACGATGTCCCGCCCGGTCGCCGGGTCGGGGATGGCGCGCAGCGCCTGCCGCAGCGCGGTTTCGTCGGTTTCGGCCATGCGCTTGCAAACCCCCGTGGCATCATCAATATCTCGGCGCACCCCATCGGAACTGGCCGCGCCCGGATATGGCGATCAGGCATCGCGATGCCAACGCCACGACCAACCCTAGGAGCGCGGCAGCCCATGGCTTGGAACAACAACGGCAACGAGCCGACGCCCGGCCCCTGGGGCGCACCCGGCGGCCGGCCGGGCGACGGCAAACGCACGCCTCCTAAGGGCGAGAACCGCGGGCCTTGGGGCGGCAGCGGCGGCGGCCCGAACACCGGCTTGCCGGACCTGGACCAGCTGATCGCCCGCGTGAACAACGGCTTGCGCGGGATCTTGCCGCCGGGCAGCGGCTTCCGACCCGGCCTGCCGTCCCGCTTTCCCCGCTCCGGCGGGCGCGGGCTGCTGCTGCTGGGCCTGCTGGCGGCAGCGGTATGGCTCGCCACCGGGTTCTACCGGGTGGAGCCGGACGAGCAGGGCGTCGTGCTGCGCTTCGGCGCCTTCAACCGCACCTCGCTGCCGGGCCTGAACTACCACATCCCCTGGCCGGTCGAGGCGGCGCTCACCCCCTCCGTGACGCGCATCAACCGGGTGGAGGTCGGCTTCTCCCCGCGCCAGTCGGTCAGCGTGCAGCGCATGACGTCCCGCGGCTTGGTCGACGGCGGGCCGGACGGGGCGCAAAGCATCCCGGCCGAAAGCCTGATGCTGACCGGCGACGAGAACATCATCGACATCGACTTCGCCGTGTTCTGGAAGGTCCGTGACGCTGGCGACTACCTGTTCAACACGCGCGACCCGGACGACACCGTGAAGCAGGTGGCGGAAAGCGAGATGCGGGAGGTGATCGGCCGCACCCCCATCCAGCCAGCGCTGACGGAAGCCCGCGCGCAAATCGAGACGGACGTGCGCACGGGGATGCAGGCCGTGCTGGACCAGTACAAGTCCGGCGTGGAGATCACCCAGGTGCAGCTGCAGAAGGTCGATCCGCCGGCGGACGTGATCGAAAGCTTCCGCGACGTGCAGCGCGCCAACACGGATGCCGAAACCGCGCGCAACCAGGCTGAAAGCTACCGCAACGACATCGTGCCCCGCGCCCGTGGCGACGCTTCCCGCCTGGTGGCGGAGGCCGAAGGCTCCAAGCAGGCCAGCGTGGCGGAGGCAGGCGGCCAGGCGCAGCGCTTCGGCAGCATCTATGCCGCCTACAAGGCGGCCAAGGACGTGACGCTGCGCCGGCTGTACATCGAGACGATGCAGGCGCTGGTGTCCCGCACCCCCACCACCGTGCTGGATGCGGGAGTGAAGGCGCCCTTGCCGCTGCTGAACCTGGGCGACCCGTTGGCCGCCGGCGCGGCCCCGCCAGCCCCGCCAGCCCCGGCCCCGGCGCAATGATGCGCAACTCCGCCCTGGTGACCGGCATCGCCTTGCTGGTCATCCTGCTCGCGGCCGGGTCCGCGCTGTTCACCGTGGGGCAGACGGAGCAGGTGCTGATCACCCAGTTCGGCCAGCCCATCCGGGTGATCGCGACGCCGGGCCTGCACGTGAAGGTGCCGTTCATCCAGACGGTGATCAACTTCGACCGCCGCCTGCTGGACTACTCGACGCCGGGCGAGGAGGTGATCCTCAGCGACCAGCGCCGCCTGATCGTGGACAGCTTCACCCGCTTCCACATCACCGACCCGCTGCAGTACTACCAGGCCGTGGGCGCGCAGGAGGATGCGATCCGCGCCCGGCTGAATTCCGTCGTCACCTCCGCGCTGCGCCGGGTGCTGGGCAACGAAACGCTGCTGGCGGTGCTGTCCGCCAACCGCGGGCGCATCATGGGGCTGATCCGCAACGAGGTGAACACGGAGATGGCCGGCTTCGGCGTGGCCATCGAGGACGTGCGCATCCGCCGCGCCGACCTGCCGGAAGGCAACACCCAGGCCATCCTGTCCCGCATGAAGTCCGAACGGCAGCGCGTCGCCAGCCAGGCCCGGGCGGAAGGCGCTGAAGCCAGCGCCAAGATCCGTGCCGACGCCGAGCGGGACCGCACCGTGCTGCTGGCGGACGCCCGCGCCGCCGCCGACAAGCTGCGCGGCCAGGGCGAGGCCACCGCCATCGCCACCTATGCCGCCGCGTTCAACCAGGACCCGCAGTTCTTCACCATCTACCGCACCCTGCAAGCCTACCGGGAAGGCTTCGCCGGGGGGCAGTCGCGCATCGTCATGTCCACGGACGATGACTTCTTCAAGCTGCTGCGGCAGGAACCCGCGACGCCGCCGCCGTGAGGCTGCTTCCCAACGGCGCGCAACCGCCCACTTCCATCCTTGCCGCGCTCCGGCCTGCGCGAGCATCATCGCCTGACCGACCGAGGGGTTTGACACTCATGCGCCTGATGTCCCTGCGCGCTGCGGCGCTCGCCACCGCCTTCACGCCCGCCTTGCCCGCAGCGCTCCTCCCGTTCGCCCTGCCGCTGGCGGCGCAGGCCCGCAGCGCGCCGGACAGCTTCGCCGACCTCGCGGCGGCCCTGGCGCCGGCCGTGGTCAACATCTCGTCCCAGCAGGCGGTCCAGGCCAAGGCCGACCGCCCGGGCGGGCCGGACGACCAGCCGTTCCCGCAAGGCTCGCCGTTCGAGCAGTTCTTCAAGGACTTCATGGAGCGCCATGGCGGCCCGGGAGGCGGCCCAGGCGGCGGTTCGGGCGGCGGTGGCGGGCAGCACGGCGACAACGGCGGCGGCGACGATTCGCCTCGCCGCGGCGTGGCGCTCGGGTCCGGCTTCATCATCGACCCGGCGGGCTTCATCGTCACCAACAACCACGTGATCGAGGGCGCGGACGAGATCACCGTCAACCTGCACGACGGCACCTCGCTGAAGGCCAAGCTGATCGGCCACGACGACCGCACGGACGTGGCGCTGCTGAAGGTGGACAGCCCCGCCCCGCTGCCCGCCGTGCCGTTCGCCGACAGCGACGGCGCCCGCGTGGGCGACTGGGTGCTGGCGATCGGCAACCCGTTCGGCCTCGGCGGCTCCGTCACCGCCGGCATCGTCAGCGCGCGCGGCCGGGACATCCGCCAAGGCCCGTACGACGACTTCATCCAGACGGACGCCGCCATCAACCGCGGCAACTCCGGCGGACCGCTGTTCAACATGAACGGCGAGGTGATCGGCATCAACACCGCCATCTACTCGCCGTCCGGCGGCTCCATCGGCATCGGCTTCTCCATCCCGTCCAACATGGCCAAGCAGGTCGTGGCGCAGCTGAAGGATTTTGGCCGGACCAAGCGCGGCTGGCTGGGCGTGCAGATTCAGCAGGTCACGCCTGACATCGCCGATGGCCTGGGGCTGCACCCGGCGCACGGCGCCATGGTGGCCAGCGTCACCGATGACGGCCCGGCCGCAAAGTCTCAAATCCACGGCGGCGACGTGATCCTCAAGTTCAACGGCTCGGACGTGAAGGACCTGCACGCCCTGCCCCGCCTGGTGGCGGAAACCGAGATCGGCAAGCAGGTGCCGGTCGTGCTCTGGCGGGACGGCAAGGAGATGACGGTGCAGGCCTCCATCGCCGAGCTGCCTGACGAGATCCAGCAGGCGAGCGCCACCCAGCAGGCCGCCCCGGCGCCCAAGGCGGCCAGCGCAGCCGTGGCCATCACCGGCCTCGGCATGAGGATGGCCCCGCTGACCGATGACCTCCGCGCCAAGTACAACCTGGCCGGCGACCAGAAGGGCGTCGTCGTGACGGAGGTCACCAACAACGGCGCCGCCGCCGGCCGCGGCCTCAAGGCGGGAGACGTGGTGACGGAGGTGCAGCAGGAAGCCGTGGCCAGCCCGCAGGACGTGCAGGAGCGGGTGGCCAAGTACCGGGGCATGAACCGCAAGACGGTGCTGATGCTGGTGCAGAACAGCGACGGCCTGCGCTGGGTGCCGCTGCCGCTGGCCAACGAGAAGCCGGGGGGCTGAGGCTGGCAGGCGAAGGGGGCAGGTCTTGGAAATCAGGCGCGCAGGCTCCCAGCCGTCCGGCAAGGGGCCGGAAGAGTGGTTCACCGGCACCGTCCGCATCGACCCGCTGCTCAGCCCGCCTGACCCGGCCCGCGTCGCCATGGCCCTGGTCACGTTCGAACCCGGCGCGCGCACCGCGTGGCATACCCATCCGCTCGGCCAAACCCTGATCGTCACGGCCGGCTGCGGCTGGGCGCGGCGCGAGAACGGGCCGGTGGAGGAGATCCGGCCGGGTGACGTGATCTGGTTTCCGCCTGGGGAAAGGCACTGGCACGGGGCGACCGCCACGACGGCCATGAGCCACATCGCCATCCAGGAGAAGCTCGACGGCTCCCCAGTGGATTGGATGGAGCAGGTGAGCAGCGAGGACTATCAGACGTGAGGCCAGGTAAGGCAGGCCTGCCGTGAGCTTGTTATGGACTCGCGTTGCGGGTTTATCCGACTGGTCCTAGCCAAATACTCTGTCATGACCGGGCTTGACCCGCTTATCCACGGGGTGACGCCATCACCGGCCTACGCAGGTGCGCTTGACCGCTGCCATTGCCAATCCAGCGGCGTGGATACCCTGGTCAAGCCCGGGCATGACAGCACAAGACGGGCAAAGCCCAGCAAATTTGCCTTTGAGAAAGCATCGAGGTCCGTAACACCCTGCTAAGACGACTCAACCAGCCCCAGCGCCTGGGTGGTGAACAGCCGGCGGTAAATCCCGTCATCGTTCAGCAGTTCCGCGTGCGTGCCCTCCTCCGCGACCCGGCCCCGCTCGAACACCATGATCCGGTCCAGCGCCCGCACCGTGCTCAGCCGGTGCGCGATCACGATGGCCGTGCGGCCCTGCATCAGCCGCAGCATCGCGTCCTGGATCAGGCTCTCCGATTCCGAGTCCAGGCTGGAGGTCGCCTCGTCCAGGATCAGGATGGGCGCATCGGCCAGGAAGGCCCGCGCCAGCGCCACCCGCTGGCGCTCCCCGCCGGACAGCTTCACGCCGCGTTCGCCCACCAGCGTCCCATACCCCTTCGGCAGCTGGGCGATGAACTCGTGCGCGTTCGCCAGCCGCGCCGCGTGCTCGATCGCATCCTGCGTGGCGCCGGGGCGGCCGTAGCCGATGTTCTCCGCCAGGGAGCGGTGGAACAGCGCCGGGTCCTGCTGCACCACCGCGATCTGGGAGCGCAAGGAGGCCTGCGTCACCCCGGCGATGTCCTGGCCGTCGATCAGGATGCGGCCGCCCGTCACGTCGTGCAGCCGCCCGATCAGCTTGACGAAGGTGGTCTTGCCCGACCCGGACCGGCCGACCAGGCCCACCCGCTCGCCCGGCGCGATGCGCAAGGAGAAGTCGGCATACAGCGGCGCTTGCCCGCCATAGCCGAAGCCGACGCGCTCGAACGCGATCTCGCCGCGGCTGACGCGGATGGCGGGCGCGTGCGGCCGGTCGAGCACGCCGGGCGCCTCGCTGTTCAGCAGCACCATCTCATGCATGTCGTTCACCGAGCGCTGCAAAACGGCGATGTGCTGGCCCACGTCGCGCAGGTATCCGTGCACGACGAAGTACGTCGTCAGCACCCAGGTCACGTCGCCCGGCGTGGCGCGGCCGGCCCACCACAGCCACAGCGCCGCGCCGACCACGCTCGTGCGCAGCACCAGCAGCGCCGCCGCCTGCGCGGAGCCGCTGTTGGTGCCACGTATCCATTGCCGCCGGGTGCGCCGCGACCACTTGGCCAGCGTGCGGTCCAGCTGCGCCTCTTCCCGCGCCTCGGCGCCGAACGACTTGACCACGGCGTTGCAGCTGATCGCGTCCGCCAGCACGCCGCCGAGCCGGGTGTCCCACTGGTTGGACAACCGGGCCGCGGGCGCCACGTAGCCGAGCGAGGTCGCGGCGGACAGGGCGATGGTGGCCGCCGCACCCGTGGCGATGATGGCGCCCATCACCGGCCAGCGCAGGCCCAGCAGCGCCGTGGTGGCGGCGAGCACGAGCATGGACGGCAGCAGCGCCAGCAGCAGCGTGTCGTTCAGCGTGTCGAACGCCCACATGCCGCGGCTGACCTTGCGCACCGTGGACCCGGCGAAGGTGTTGGCCTGCCAGTCGGCCGACAGCCGCTGCACCCGGGCGAAGGTGCTGCGCGCCACGGCCGTCATGTTGCCGAGCGTCAGCCGGGTGATGCCGAGGAACGTCGCGTAGCGCGCGGCCACCAGGGCCAGCCCAAGGCCGGCCATGGCGCCCAGCGACCGCAGCGCCGCACCGAGCGCCGCCGCGCGGTCGGCCCCGGCGCCCGCCACCGCGTCGATCAGCCGCCCGGCGAACAGCGGCATCAGCACGTCCGACATGGTCCACGCGACGACGGTGGCGATGATGAGCGCCAACACGAGCGGCGTGCGGCGCCACTGCGCCAGGGTGAAGGCAAGGACCTGCCGGAACGGCATGATCCCTTGGCGGAAGCGGTGGGAGAGCACGGGGCGACCCAGCCTGCGCGGGCTGGCCTCTGAACGGGATGGAAGGAACGCGTGCGGGGCTTCGCAGCGGAGCGGGAGCGTCTGACCTAGCGGCCGAGGCGTCCCGTGGTCGGTCGGCTGTGCGTCATGGGGCAGGCCTCCCTTGCTCAGGTTCGGTTCCAGCTCCGGGATAGCCGAGGCCGGGGAAGCGGCGCAACCGTTTTCGCGCCGTCCGGCCGGGCCGCGCGCAGCGGCGGCCCGGGGTCGCCGCGCATGGCAGCCGCGCAGCTCGTCAACGAAGCGGTAGGCAGGCCGGGGTAGACATGATGCCGCCTGATTCGGCGCCCAGTCTGGTGCCGCCTGCGCGTCAACCGACTCCAAGGACAACGAAGGAACACCGAATGGACAAAACCGTAGCTGGCCTGCTCGGCGCGATCTCCGCCCTCGCTGCCGCCGTCCCGTCGCATGCCGCGACGTCTGCCCCGCTCAGCCTGCGGCAGGCGATGGAGGCCAGCTCATACGCCGACCTGCTGCGTCCGATCCCGAATGCGGCCGCGCTCCTGCAAGCGGCCTCGGCCGACGAGGCGGCGACGGCCCCGGACGGGCAGGCGACGATCGAGCGGGTGCAGTTCTACCACCACCACCATCATCACCATCACCGCTACTACCGCCGCTACCACCATCACCACCACCACCACCGCTACTACTGACGGCGTTGCGCCGGGTGTCCCGGCGCCCCCGGGGGAGCCGCCCCTTCCCGTTCCGGGAGGGGGTTGGGAGCAGCGGCGTCCAGTTGCTTGAGCTTCACGGCCTTCGCGGCGCCGAGTATGCGGCGGTAGGTGCCGTCGAAGACCGTGTCGGTCGATGACGCCCATTGCGTGTCGGCCGACAAGGTTTCCCGGCTCGCGTGGATGCGGCGCGATTGCAGCTCCCGCTCGGCTGCCTCTTCCTCCGCCATCTCGGCCAGGTCGAGCTTCGACTCGGCTGGCACGATGGCGAACTGCATGAACGCCTCGCCGGGCCGGAACACGTGCGTCTGCCCTTCGGCCGGCGACTTGAACACCACGAAGTTGATCATCGGCCACCAGTGCCGCAGCAAGGCCGGCACGGCGATGGGCGTCGTCCCCGTGGCGTCGGTGTAGAAGCGCGGATGCGTCTCCGCCTTGACGGCGAAGCCATCCTCAACCTTGAAGTCAGCCAGCAGCTGGAAGGTGTAGTATTGCCTGCCGAAGGTGCGGAAGGGCGGCCATTGCAGGCCCGGCAATGGCGGCTCGCCGAACTTCCCCTCGAACGCAAGCACGCCACCGCGGGTGGTGACGCCGACCTCGCCGTCATAGGGGTAGAACACCTCGATGCCGGCCCGCGCGGCCTCCGTGAAGGGGATGCAATGCCACGCTTGCTCATGCGAGCCGTCGGCGCGCGGCTGCTGCTCGCCCGCCCATCCCGGTATCTCCAGCCGGGTCTGCCGCGGCTGCAGCCCCGGGTTGATCAGCCTGTACTTGACCAGCGGCATGCCGCACCACTCCTTTCCCGATGCCCAAGGAAGGACAGCCCAGGCCCTCGGGCGCCGCCGCCGTCCTGGGCGGCCTACCTGGGCATCTCCACGTCGATCTCCAGCGTGGACACCGACTGGCCCTGGTCCAGGCTGACCTTCACCTTGTCCCGGTCGATCTCGACGTGCTTGGCGATCACTTTCAGGATCTCCTCTTGCAGCGTCGCAACCAGGTCGTCGCCGCCCATGAACGCCCGCTCGTGCGCCAGCAGGATTTGCAGCCGGTCCCGCGCCACGGGGGCGGTGGTGCGGGGGCGAAGGAAACCGAACAGG
This sequence comes from uncultured Acetobacteraceae bacterium, assembly GCA_964245495.1. GTDB lineage: Bacteria > Pseudomonadota > Alphaproteobacteria > Acetobacterales > Acetobacteraceae > LMUY01. The sequence goes on along the minus strand of CAXTNC010000052.1, from coordinate 4,787 downwards.
CTCATGCCACGCGCCTCCCGAACAGCCGCCCGAGCAGGCCGCCCTTCTCGCCGTGCACCGTCATCGGCACCACCTCGCCGCGCAGCCGCCGGGCCGCGTCCGCGTAGGCCCGCGCCGGGGCGCAGGTCGGGTTGCTGAGCGTCACCGGGGAGCCGAGGTTGCTGGCGCGCAGCACCTCCTCGCTGTCCGGGATGATGCCGAGCAGGGGGATGGACAGGATTTCCAGCACGTCGTCCGTCTTCAGCATGTCGCCGCGCTCGGCCCGCACCGGGTCGTAGCGGGTGAGCAGCAGGTGCTTCTCCATCCGCTCCCCCCGCTCCGCCCGCAGTGTCTTGCTGTCCAGCAGCCCGATGATGCGGTCCGAGTCGCGCACGGACGACACCTCCGGGTTGGTCACCACCACCGCCCGGTCGGCGAAGCGCATGGCCAGGGCGGCGCCCTTCTCGATGCCCGCCGGGCTGTCGCAGATCACCCAGTCGAACCGCTCCCGCAGCTCGCCCACCACCCGGCCCACGCCGTCCTCGCTCAGCGCATCCTTGTCCCGCGTCTGGGAGGCGGCGAGCAGGGACAGCGTCTCGACCCGCTTGTCCCGGATCAACGCCTGGGACAGCTTGGCGTCGCCCTGCACCACGTTGATCAGGTCGAACACGACCCGGCGCTCCGCCCCCATGATGAGGTCGAGGTTGCGCAGGCCCACGTCGAAATCGACGATCACCACTTTCTGCCCGGACTGCGCCAAGGCCACCCCGAGCGAGGCGGTGGAGGTCGTCTTGCCCACCCCGCCCTTGCCGGATGTCACCACCAGCACCTCCGCCATACGACTGAACTCCCGCGCGAATGTTATGTTATCATTACCATGACCACGGCGTCATCCTGCAGCGTGGCGTGCACCGGCTGGCCCCGCAATGCCGGGGGCATGTCGTCCGCCACCTTGTAGACGCCGTTGATGGCGATCAGCTCCGCCTCCATCCGCCGGCAGAACACGCCCGCATCCGCAGCGCCCGCGAAGCCTGCGATCACCCGGCCCCGCAGTGCGCCATACACGTGCACGCTGCCGCCGGCGATCACCTCCGCGCCGGACGCGACCGACCCCACCACCGTGACATCCCCGCGCTCGAAGAACACCGTCTGGCCGGAGCGCACCGGGCCTTGCAGCACCAGGGAGCCTGGCTCCGGGGGGCTGGGGGCCACCTCGTCCACGATGTCCACGAACCGGTCCGCCCGCCCGTTGGTGGCGATCGGCGGGCGGCCCCAGGTGGCGCTGTCCGTCCAGCCGGGGGCGGCGCCTTCCACCCCGATGATCCGCATGTCGCGCTTCTCAAGCGTCTCGACCAGGGCGGGGAACGCGGCCTCCTGCCCGGCCAGCGCGGAGAAGTCCACGATCACCGGCCGTCCCTCGAAGAACGCCGGGGAGCGCGCGACCTGCCGTTCCAGCGCTTCCAGCCACTCCACGATGGGCGCTTCCGGCATCAGCACCAAGGCGACGAAGGAGCGGCCTTTGATGCGCAGGGTGGTCTTGGCGGGGCTGGACACCGGCGTTGCAGACTCCGAGGGGCACGGACAGCAGACGGCGGTTGAAGCACCCTGTCCAGGGCGATGCAACGATTGGCCTCGCGGCTCCCGGCAGCACAGCCCAGGCTGGTCGCCCGCGAGCCTGAGCAGGACGTCAGTTCACGAAGATTGCGCTTCCGGAAGACGTTAAATAAAGGTTATGTCGCCGCAGGCCGGCCCGTGCCAGCGCCGCCATCTGGAGGAAGAATGCTCATCCATCGCATCGTCATTGCCGGCCTGCTCCTGAGCGGGGCTGCCCAGGCCGCCCAGGCCGCGCCCGTGACGTTCGACCTGGCCGGGACCGTCACCCAGGCCACCAGCAGCGTTGGGGTGACTGCGGGCGAGC
>CAXTNC010000052.1:0-2790 GCA_964245495.1 uncultured Acetobacteraceae bacterium | reverse complement strand
CCGTCGCCGGAGCGCTTCCCACGACCGCGCTGCCCTCAACGCTGAGTGCGAGCGAGTTCACGGCCGGCACCTTCTCAGTGACCGAGTTGAACAACCCGACGACGGTAGGCTTCTCAGGGATCATCACCGGCCTTGCAGGTTCGGCGACCCCGGTGCCCGAGCCGACCTCATGGGCGATGCTGGCGCTCGGCGTGCTCGGTTTGGCGGTGACCCGCCGCCACGTCAGCTAGCACCCAAGACCAGGGGTGAAGGGGACGACCGTCCCCTTCCGGGTCCAGGGCAGCGCCCTGGCCTCAGAAGTGGATTGCCCGCCCGTAGGCGTCCAGCACCGCCTCGTGCATCGTCTCGCTCACCGTCGGGTGCGGGAAGACGGTGCGCATCAGGTCCGTCTCCGTCGTTTCCAGCGTGCGGGCGATGGCGTAGCCCTGGATCATCTCCGTCACCTCCGCGCCGCACATGTGCGCGCCCAGCAGCTCCCCGGTGCCGGAGTCGAACACCACCTTCACCATGCCCTCCGGCTCGCCCATCGCCAGCGCCTTGCCGTTGCCCACGAACGGGAAGCGTCCGACGCGGACCTCGCGCCCCGCCTCCTTGGCGCGCGCCTCCGTCAGCCCGACGGAGGCGACTTGCGGACGGCAGTAGGTGCAGCCGGGGATGTTGGTCCAGTCGATCGGGTGCACGTCGTTCAGCTTGGCGATCTTCTCGACGCAGATGACGCCCTCGTGGCTCGCCTTGTGCGCCAGCCATGGCGCCCCGGCGATGTCGCCGATCGCGTAAACGCCGGGTTCGCCGGTGCGGCAGTAATCGTCGATCACGACGTGGGTGCGCTCGACCACGACCCCCGTGCCTTCCAGCCCGAGGCCCTCCACGTTGCCGACGATGCCGGCGGCGGAGATGACGCGCTCGACGGTGATCTCCTGCGCCTTGCCGCCCGCCTCAATCGTGGCAGTCACGCTGTCCGCGCCCTTGCTCACTCCCGTGACCTTGGCGCCGGTGATGATCTTGATGCCCTGCTTCTCGAACGCCTTGCGGGCGAAGGCACTGATCTCGGCGTCCTCCACCGGCAGCACGCGGTCAAGCACCTCCACCACCGTCACCTCGGCCCCCATGTTGCGGTAGAACGAGGCGAACTCGATGCCGATGGCGCCGGAGCCGATCACCAGCAGCGATTGCGGCATGGCCGGCGGCACCATCGCCTCGCGATAGGTCCAGATCAGCTTGCCGTCCGCCTCGATCCCCGGCAGCTGCCGCGCCCGCGCGCCGGTGGCCAGGATGACGTGCGGCGCGGCCAGCATTCGCTCGCCCACCGCCACCGTGCCCTTGCCCGCGAGCTTGCCGGTGCCGTCAATGACGGTCACCTTGTTCTTTTTCAGCAGGTGGCCCACCCCGGAAGCCAGCTGCTTGGAGATCTTGCGCGACCGCTTCACCACCGCCGGCAGGTCGAAGCGGATGTTGTCCGCCGCGAAGCCGTACTCCGGCAAGGTGTGCAGCAGGTGGTTGATCTCGGCCGAGCGCAGCAGCGCCTTGGTGGGAATGCAGCCCCAGTTGAGGCAGATGCCGCCCAGGTGCTCGCGCTCCACCACGGCCGCCTTCATGCCGAGCTGGGCGGCGCGGATGGCGGCGACGTAGCCGCCGGGTCCGCCGCCGATGATGACGATGTCGAATTGGTCGGCCATGGTCGCTCCATCCTTCTCCCTGGCCCGCAGGCGGGAAGAGACCTTGCTGTCAAAGCATCAGGCTGAGAGGGTCCTGCACGGCGGCCTTGAACGCGGCCATCCACTCCGCTGCCACCGCCCCGTCGATCACCCGGTGGTCCACGCTCAGCGTGGCCGTCATCACGGTGGCGGGGACGACGGCGCCGTCCCTCACTACGGGACGCAACTCGCCCGCGCCCACCGCCAGGATGCCGCCCTGCGGCGGGTTGATGATGGCGGAGAACGACTTGACCCCGTACATGCCAAGGTTGGAGATCGAGAAGCCGCCGCCCTGGAACTCCTCCGGCTTCAGCTTGCCGGCGCGCGCCCGGACGGCCAGGCCCTTCATCTCGTTGCTGATCGCGGCCAGGCCCTTCTCGTCCGCCCGGCGGATGATGGGCGTTATCAGTCCACCCTCGGTCGCCACCGCCACGCTGATGTCCACGTCGTCGTACATCGCGATGCCGTCGTCCGTCCAACTGGCATTGGCCGCCGGCACCCGGCGCAGCGCCGCCGCGGCGGCCTTGATCACCAGGTCGTTGACCGAGAGCTTGAACGACCCTGGGCCGTCCTTGGCCGAACGCGCGTTCAACTCGGCGCGCAGCTTCATCAGCGCATCAAGCTCGATGTCCGCCGCAACGTAGAAGTGCGGGATGCTCTGCTTGGCCTCCGTCAGCCGCCGGGCGATCACGCGGCGCATGGAGGTGTGCGGAACCAGCGTGTGCTTGCCCGCGATCACCACCGGACGCGCCGCGGGAGCCGATGGGGGAACGGGCATGGGAGCGGGAGCGACGGCCGGAGGCGCAGCTGTCTGGGCTGGCGGCGGAACGGCCTTCGCGGCGGCAGGCTTGGCCGGGCCGGCGGCGCTGGCCGCCTCCACGTCCACCTTGATGATGCGCCCGTTCGGCCCCGAGCCGCGGATGCCGTCCAGCGCCAACCCTGCCTGCTGCGCCATGCGCCGGGCCAGCGGCGAGGCGAACACCCGCGCGCCGTGGTCGTGCCCATTCGGCAGGGGCGCGGGCGCCGCCGTGGCTGGCTGCTGGTTGTTGGACGGCCCGGACGGCGGCGCGCCCGGCGCGGACGGCCCCGGCGATGC
>CAXTNC010000051.1:0-17425 GCA_964245495.1 uncultured Acetobacteraceae bacterium | reverse complement strand
GGCTGCGCTTGCGCGTGATGGCGACGATGCGGCGCAGCAGGGCCAGGCGCTCGGGCGCCGGGTCGGCGCCATAGACGTGCAGGCCGTCGCGGATTTGCAGCTCCTTCACGTCGCACAGGTAGGCGTCGAGCCGGGCCAGCGCGTCGTCCTCCGGCGTGCCCGGCGCCGCGCCGCACTCGTCCAGCAGCCCGGCGGAGGCGGCGCGGTCCAGGATGCCGGCGCGCAGCAGGGCGGTGCGGCGGCGGTCCATGCCGTCGGCGGCGGCGTACTCGTCGATCATGCGCTCCAAAGCCGCCTCTTCTCCGTCCAGCCCGGCGGGGCGCAGCGGCGGGGTGAGGTGGCCGATCGTCACTGCGCCCAGCCGGCGCTTGGCGGCGGCAGCCTCGCCGGGGTTGTTGACGATAAAGGGGTAGATCACCGGCAACCCGCCGGTCAGCGCGCGCGGCCAGCACCCGGCGGACAGGGCTGCGGCCTTGCCCGGCAGCCATTCCAGCGACCCATGCGTGCCGAGGTGAACCAGCGCGTGCGTGCCCCTCAGCGAGAGATAGAACGCGATGAAGCCATGCCGCGGCGGCAGGTCCGCATCGTGGTAGCCGGCACGGCGGTCGCCCCGGCTGCCCCGGTCCGGCTGCACCAGGACGGTGATGCGGCCGAGGCGGAGGTGGCGCAGGGTGAACTGGCCGTCCAACACGGCGGGGTCATCCGCCGGGTCGCCCCAGGCGGCCAGGGCGGCGGCTTGCAAGGCGGGCGGCAGGGCGGCGAAGCGGCGGCGGTATTCGGCAAGCGGCAGGAACGGCGCGGGCGCTGCGTGACACAGCGCCTCGACCAAGTTGGCCGTGCTGGCGGAGCCGACTGCATAGCCCGCCCCGGCCAGCAGCGCGGTGACGGCGGACAGGCTGGCGAACCCGTCCAGCCCCACCGCATGGCCGCGCTGCCCGCCCGCGCCGGGGTAGTCGCTCAGTACCACGGCGACCCGGCGCTCGGCGGCCGGGGTGGCGCGCAGCCTGGCCCAGCCGGCGGCGCGGTCGGCGGCGAGCGCGATGCCGTCCAGGTCGGGCGCATGGACGGCGCGGCCGTCCCGCTCGGCCTTGAAGGAGATGGCGGCCGTGAGCAGCCGGCCGTCCAGCTCGGGCAGCACGACCTGCATGGCGAGGTCGGCCGGAGCGAGGCCGCGGCTGGAGGCGAGCCAGGCGTCGCGGGACGTGCCGGCAAGGATGAGCTGGAGGACGGGAGCATCGGGCGAGTCCAGGGGGGAACTTTCCGGTGCGCCGGCCCGCGAGGAGAAGCCCGTGGCGTTCAGCACGACAGCCGGCCGCCACGCCGCCAGGGTCCGCGCCACGAAGGCGGCCGTTTCCGGCGCCTTCAGGCTGGCAGCGTAAATCGCCCCCACCGCCAGGCCACGCGCGCGCAGCGCCTCCGTCAGCGCCTGGATCGGCGCGATGTCCTCCGAGAGCAGGTGGGAGCGGTAGAACACCACCGCCGCCAGCGGCCTCGTGTCCAGATCGAGCGAATGCACGCCATGCTGCGGCACGGCTTCCGCGGCGCCCGGCTCGTCCGCCAGCCCCGCCAGGTGCGCCATCAACGCGAGCGCGCGGCCCATGTTGGCCTGGCCGCCTTGGCGAAAGCAGGCCAGCAGCCGCGCATAGGCGTCAGGCCTGACCGTGGACAGCGCCAACAGCACCGGGTCGTCCCGCCCGTCCCCGGGCAGCACCGCCAGCGGGATGGCGCGGCTGCGGCACAGCGCGGCGACCTCCTCCGCGCCGTAGCGCCAGTACTCCACCCCGCCCAGCAGCCGCACCACCACGCAGCGCGCGTGCGCCACGGTCTGCTCCAGGTACAGGTCCACCGACAGCGGGTGGCGCAGCTTGCCGAGCGGCGCCAATCGCAGGGACGGCCCCGGACGGTGCGCCGCCTGCAACGACGCCAAGTCCGCATCGGAGAACGACAGCATCACCAGGTCACCCGGCGGGTGTGCCAAATCCACCGCGGGCGCGGCCTCGTCCAGGGAGTGCTGCTCGCGGACCAGCAAGTGCATCAGGCGAGCGCCGCGGCAATGGCGGCTTGGTCCATGCCGGACTGCCCGATCACCACCAGCCGCCCGGCGCGCGCCTCGCCAGGCGCCCAGTCACGGTCGTAGTGCTGACGAAAGCGGGTGCCGACGCCCTGCACCGCCAGCCGCATCGGCCGCCCCGCCACGGAAACGAACCCCTTGATCCGCAGCACGTCATGCTGGGCGGCCACGGCAGCCAGGCGGCGCAGCAGCGCGTCCGGCTCGGCCGTCTCGCCCACCGGCACGACGAAGCTGGCGAAGTCGTCGTGCTCGTGCTCGCCGTCCTCCGCGTCGTGGCAGGACGGGCGGCCAGCCAAGTCGTCCTCCGCCGCCGCGTCCAGCCCCAGCAGCACCGCCAGATCGACCCGGCCCTCCGTCGCCGTCACCAGCGCCGCCGGACGGGGCAGGCTCTTGGCCACCTCCGCGCGCAACCGGGCCAGGCCCGCCGCGTCCAGCAGGTCGGCCTTGTTCAGCACCACCAGGTCGGCCGCCGCCACCTGGTCGCCGTACACCTCGGCCAGCGGGTTGTCGTGGTCCAGGCTGTCGTCCGCCGCCCGCTGCGCCGCCACCGCCGCCGGGTCGTCGGCGAAGCGCCCGGCGGCGACGGCGGGGCCGTCCACCACGGCGATCACCCCGTCCACCGTCACCCGCGCCCGGATGCCCGGCCAGCCGAACGCCTTGAGCAGCGGCTTCGGCAGCGCGAGGCCGGAGGTCTCGATCAGGATGTGCTCCGGCGGCTGCGGGCGGTCCAGCAGCGCCTGCATGGCGGGGATGAACTCGTCCGCCACCGTGCAGCACAGGCAGCCGTTCGCCAGCTCCACGATGTCCACGTCCTCGCAGCCGGGGATGCCGCAGGAGCGCAAGCTGTCGCCGTCGATGCCGAGCGAGCCAAACTCGTTGACCAGCACGGCGATGCGCCGCCCGCCCGCGTGGGCCAGCACGTGGCGCACCAGCGTCGTCTTGCCCGCGCCGAGGAACCCGGTGATCACCGTGCAGGGGATCCTCATGCCGGCAGCCGCCCCATCACCATGCGCGCCAGCGACGGCGCGCGCTTGGAGGGCAGCACCGTGCCCGTGGGGTGGGCGGCGTAGCTGCGGGCATAGGCCAGCAGGTCGCCCGCGAAGTCCGGCTGCAAGCGGCCCAGCAGATAGCTCCACTTGCCCGGCATGGCGATGGCCGCCGCACACCCCTCCCCGCACACGGACAAGCACTGCACCTCGCGCAGCTGCACCGCCCCTGCGTCCGGATGCGCCGCCAGCGCGGCCAGCATGGCGCGCCCGGGCGGCGTCTCGCCCTCGGCCAGCGGACGGCCGGCGCGGCAGGTGGTGCAGACGTGCAGGACAGGGATCATTCGGCAACTCCGCGGCAGGCACGGATGCCCACTGCCCCCGAGGCAAGGCCCCGGCGGTCGGCCTGATGGCCGCCGACCCCGGTGCACCCCGCCCGGCGTCGCAGTGGCAGCGCCGGGGCGAGGGTTGCGCCGGCAATGGCAGGTTTCCTGGCTCGCGGATCAGGCGCTGCTTCCGGCGGCCTTCCCAGACCTGTGGAGGTCCAGTGGCGTATGCCGGGTCAGCTCTCCGCTCACAGTTGCGGGGGCAGCCGCGGCGTTCAACCGCGTTCCCTTTTAACCCTCCGGGTGGAGGGACCATCCCCTTTTGTGTATGAGCCGCAGCGTGCCCGGTCAAATCACCTTCGTCCTCGGCGGCGCCCGCTCCGGCAAGAGCCGCCACGCCGAGGGGCTGGTGCAGGCGCACCGGCCGCCCTGGCGCTATGTCGCCACCGCCCAGGCGTTCGACAGGGAGATGACGCAGCGCATCGCCGCCCACCGCGCCCGCCGCCCCGCTGGCTGGGACACGGTGGAAGCGCCGCTGGACCTGCCCGGCGCGCTGGCGTGCGAGGCCCCGGTGCTGGTCGATTGCCTGACGCTGTGGCTGAGCAACCTGCTGCTGGCGAACCAGGAGCCAAACTGGCCCGCCCTGCAACGCGCCCTGGACGCGCGGGCGGCGCCCACGGTGCTGGTGTCCAACGAGGTCGGCTTGGGCATCGTGCCCGACAACGCCCTGGCCCGCCGCTTCCGCGACGCCGCCGGCGCGCTGCACGCGCAGGTAGCGGCGCGGGCGGACCGCGTGCTGCTGATGGTGGCCGGCCTGCCGATGGTGGTGAAGTGAGCGACGCCGACCGCCACCGCGACAAGATGGCCCGGCGCAAGGCAATGCAGGACGCGGAGGTCGCGGGCAAGGCCATCACGGACAAGGGCCTGCTGATGGTCCACACCGGCCCCGGCAAAGGCAAGAGCACGGCCGCGTTCGGCCTCGCGCTGCGGATGCTGGGCCGCGGCCGCCCGGTGGGCGTGGTGCAGTTCATCAAGGGCGCCTGGAGCACGGGCGAGCGCGCCGCGTTCGAGCGGTTCGGCGACCAAGTGGAGTGGCACACCATGGGCGAGGGCTTCACCTGGGAGACGCAGGACCGCGCCCGCGACGTGGCCGCCGCCGAGCGCGCCTGGGCGCAGGCGTTGGCGATGATGGCGCGCCCCGGCCTCGGCCTGCTGGTGCTGGACGAGCTGAACATCGCGCTGCGGTATGATTACCTGGCGGAGGATGCGGTGCTGGCCGGCCTGGCTGGGCGCCCGCCGGGGCTGCACGTGGTGGCCACGGGGCGCAACGCGCGGCCTGCCCTGATCGCGGCGGCGGACTTGGTGACGGAGATGGGCGCGGTGAAGCACCACTTCGCCGCCGGGGTGAAGGCGCAGGAGGGGATCGAGTTCTGACGCGCCATTTGGAGATGCTGTGGAGTGTAAGGTTTCGATAGACACATTGCCACTTTAAGCCTTACAGTCCACTTGTGATCGCCAGCATTCGCAGCAAGGCTCTCAAGCAGCTCTGGACCAAGGGAGATGCGAGCGGGATCAAGCCGGAATGGCGGACAAAGGTTGGCATCGTGCTGAACGCATTGAACGTGAACACCGTGCCGGACGCTCTCGACCTGCCCGGTTTCGGTTTTCACCCGCTGACTGGCGACCGCCCTGGGGACTATGCCGTGACGGTCTCACGCAACTGGCGCATTACGTTCAGCTGGTCCGGCGAGGATGCTGTGAACGTCGATTTAGAGGACTACCATGGACGACAAGGTAATTCGCCACCCATCAATTGTACCCACGCATCCAGGCGAGATGCTTGAAGCCATCATCATTCCGGCCACCGGCAAGAGCAAGGCGGAGATCGCGCGCTTGCTCGGCATCTCGCGCCAGACGCTCTACGACATCCTGGGCCAGAAGCAGGCGGTCACCCCTGCCATCGCGGTCAAGCTGGGCAAGCTGTTCGGCAATGGGGCCACCCTGTGGCTGCGGATGCAGGCGGCCCATGACCTGTGGCACGCCGAGCGGCAGGTGGACGTGTCCGGCATCGAGACGTTGGCGGCGACGTAGCCGCCAGTAAGCAAGGGATCGCCCCTTGCGGGGGCGTCCTACCCTGATAGCGGTGGCGAGTTCGGTGACGGAGACGGCGGCGGTGGAGCACCACTTCGCAGTGGGCATCAAGGCGCAAAGGAGATCAAGTTCTAATGCGTTATAAATCCATTCGTGAGCATTTGCGTCCATATATCATCAAAGCTCGACGGCAGACGACGATAAACCACGCATTTGCTGCCGCCATTGCCCCGAATGACGAGTATGACGAGGGTCGAGTACGGGCAGCCATAATTGCATTGGGACAGGACCCGGAAGCCGACCTAAAATGCGTATATTGCCCGAAGCCAGCTGAAACTTGGGACCACATTTACTCGACGGTGTCCAAACGACAGTTTAGCGGACATGGTCATCGCTTGGGCAATCTTGTTCCCTGTTGCAAGGGTTGCAATTCTAGCAAGGGAAATAAGAAATGGAACCGATACCTGGCCGAGAAATATTCAACTGATGCAGGAAATCGGGAACGAGCAAATATCATTGCAAGCTTTCTTGCAGAGTTCCAGGTGATTGATGAAGTGCCAGACTCATCGTCGCCAAGGTATGCTGAATTGGAAAAAATCCGGGATCAAATAATAGAACTTTGTGACGCAGCAGATCGGATCGCAGACGATATAAGAGCCGAGCGACGTACCGTTAAAGCAAATGTAGCCGATTAAGCGTGCTTGCCCCCGCCCTCATGCTCCAAGGCACCGGCTCCAGCGTAGGCAAGTCCTTGCTCGTCGCTGCCCTCGCCCGCGCCCTGCATAGGCGCGGCCTGCGCGTGCGCCCGTTCAAGCCGCAGAACATGTCCAACAACGCCGCCGTCACCCCGGACGGCGGCGAGATAGGCCGCGCCCAAGCCCTGCAAGCCCGCGCTGCCGGCGTCGCGCCTTCGGTCCACATGAACCCGGTGCTGCTCAAGCCGCAGAGCGAGACCGGCAGCCAGGTCGTCGTGCAAGGCCGCGTGGTCGGCCAGGCGCGCGCCCGCGAGTACCAAGCCATGAAGCCCAGCCTCATGCCCCACGTGCTCGACAGCTTCGCGCGCATGAGGTCGGAGGCGGACATCGTGCTGGTGGAAGGCGCCGGCAGCGCCTCCGAGGTCAACCTGCGCGCCGGCGACATCGCCAACATGGGCTTCGCCCGCGCCGCCGACGTGCCCGTGGTCGTGGTGGGGGACATCGACCGCGGCGGCGTCATCGCCAGCCTCGTCGGCACCCATGCGGTGCTGGACCCGGCGGACCGCGCCATGGTCGCAGGCTTCATCGTCAACCGCATGAGGGGCGACCCGGCGCTGTTCGCCGCGGGCATGGACACCATCGCTGCCCGAACCGGCTGGGCCGCGCTGGGCCTGGTGCCGTTCTTCCCTGACGCCCACCGCCTGCCGGCCGAGGACGCGGCGGACCTGGCCTTCGCCCGCAGGCCAGGCACGCCGGTGCGGATCGCGGTCCCCGTGCTGCCCTGGATCAGCAACTTCGACGACCTCGACCCGCTGGCCGCCGAACACAGCGTGGACCTCCACCTCGTCCGCCGCGGCACGGCGCTGCCGGTGTGCGACCTGGTGATCCTGCCCGGCTCCAAGGCCACCATCGCCGACCTGGCCGCCCTGCGCGCCGAGGGCTGGGACATCGACCTCACCGCCCACCGCCGCCGCGGCGGCCGCATCCTGGGGCTGTGCGGCGGCTATCAGATGCTGGGCCGCAGCATCGCCGACCCGGACGGCGTCGAGGGGCCGCCGGGTGCAGTCCCAGGCCTCGGATTGTTGCCAGTCGATACGGTGCTGGGCGGCGGCAAGCGGCTTGTGGGAGTGACGGGCGAACTGGGCGGCGTCGGCTTCGCCGGGTTCGAGATGCATGTCGGGCGCACCACCGGCGACGCGCCGCCGCTGCTGCGCCGGGCGGACGGCGGCGCGGACGGCGCGGTGTCGGCGGACGGGCTGGTGGCCGGGTGCTACGTGCACGGGCTGTTCTCGCACGATGCGCAGCGCGCCGCCTGGCTGCGCCGCCTCGGCGCCGAGCCTGGGCCGCGGGAGCACGAGGCGGAGGTGGAGGCGGTGCTTGACCGTCTGGCGGCGCACGTGGAGGCGCACGTGGACGTGGATGCGCTTTTGGCATTGGCGCGGTGAGAATGCCATATGCTGAGGCTTAGGCATGTCAGCAGCCCTAAGACAGCCGTCACGCATGACTCTGGATGAGTTCCGGGCGTGGGACTCGCCCGGGCAGGAAGCTTGGCAGCTGATCGACAGCGAGCCCGTGGCAATGGCGCCCACTACGGAAACGCATGGCCTCATACAAGCCGAGCTGAGCGCGTTGTTGCGGAATCACTTGCGGGACCAGCGTAGCCCATGCCGTGTTGTCACAGCGCCGGGTGTCGTCCCCCGCATTCGGTCTGGGATGAACTTCCGCATCCCAGATTTAGGCGTCACCTGCTCATCGCCCTCGCAGGAAACGGTCGTGGCGGAACCGGTGCTGCTGGTCGAGATGCTGTCCCCCTCCAACGAAGTCGAGACCCGGGCCAATGTGTGGGCCTACACAACCATTCCCAGCGTGCAGGAGATCCTGCTCGTGCGCTCCTCACGCATGGAGGCAGAGCTGCTGCGGCGTGGCGAGGACGGCAACTGGCCTGCCGAGTCGTTGGCTGTCAACAAGGACGCCACGCTCACCTTGGACAGCATCGGCTTTGCCACGCCGCTGAGGGCGCTCTACCGCACCACCGGGTTGCAACGCTAACCGTCGTCCACCGCCCGTCCCATCCTGGGAGCGCGCTAGACCGCCCCCATGCTCCCCATGCCGTGCGTGGAGCCTGACGCGCCGGTCATGGTCGCCAATTCGCGGGCGCGGTGCGCGTCCATGTTGAGCCGCACTTGGCCATCCTCCACCGCCGCGACGGCGCTGACCGGCAGGTAATGGTGGTGCAGCGCGCGTCCGCCGGGGTCGTCCTGCTTGGTCAGCTTGATGCGGTCCTCGTCCAGCTTGTCCACCGTGCCCACGTGGCCGCCGTCGCTGCCGACGATCGCCATGTGTTCCTTGATCTGCGAAGCCAAGGCGCTGCCGCTCATGCTGTGTCTCCATGCTGCCGGGTGTCCGGCAATCCGTGAGGAACGGCTGAGCCAGCGGCTGGATCGCCCGCGCACGAAAGCGTCATGCCGACGCTACTCCGCCGGCAGGTCGATCCAGGACAGATGGCCGCCCTTGCCGGCGCCGGTGTCCAGGAACACCGCCCGGCCGCCCTCGCTGCCGGAGCGGACGTAGGGCCGTCCGTCCGTGCTGCGGCGGTCATGGCCGCAATACACCGTGACGCCCTGGGGAATGCGGTCCACCCAGCGCAGCACCCGCTCCGGGTAGCCGTCCGGCTGGGTGCGCCCCGTGGTCTGGCCGAACAGCGCGCGGGACAGCGCCGTGTCCACCCGGCCAAGGCCGGGGGGCGGCGTGTGGTCCAGCATCGCCGTGTGGAAGCCGCCGTGCACGAACACCCGGCGCCCGTCCACGATCCAGGCCGGCGCGCGCTCGATCGCGTCCAGCGCCCGCTCCCGCAACCGGGGCGCCAGGGAGGCCAGCGTCGCCTCCAGCGGCCCGTCGATCCGCACCGGTTGGCCGCCGAGCGCACGTCCCAGCTTGCGGTCATGGTTGCCGAGCAGGAACACGCCGCGCCCCTCGTCCACCAGGCGCAGCGCCATCTCCAGCGCCCCGGCGCTGTCCGGGCCGCTGTCCGTGAGGTCCCCCAGCTGCACCACGAACCGATCCGTCTCGGCGGCGAAGGCGAAAGCCCGGGAGTCCCCGTGCACGTCCCCCACCACCCGCAGCGGCTGGCCCGACGGGATGATCATGCGGCCTGCCGGATCGCCCTGAACGCCGACAACGCCCGCTCGCGACCCTCGTCCAGGGCGACAACGGGCTTCGGGTAGTCGCGCCCCAGCACAAGGCCGGCCTTCGCCAGCACCTCCGCCGGCGCAGTCCAGGGCGCGTGCAGCCAGGGGTCCGGCAGGGCGGCCAGCTCCGGCACCCAGCGGCGCACGCAGGCTCCGCCCGCGTCGAACTTCTCGCCTTGCGTCACTGGGTTGAACACGCGGAAGAACGGCGAGCTGTCGATGCCGGAGCCTGCGATCCACTGCCAGGACGCGGCGTTCACCGCCAGGTCGCCATCGACCAGGGTGTCCCAAAACCACCGCTCGCCCTCCACCCAGGAGATCAGCAGGTGCTTGACCAGGAACGACCCGGCGATCATCCGCAGCCGGTTGTGCATCCAGCCGCAATGCCAAAGCTGCCGCATCCCGGCGTCCACGATCGGCACGCCGGTCCGGCCGCGCTGCCAGGCGCGCAGGCCCGCCGGGTCGTCCCGCCAGGCGATGCGGCCAAACTCGGGGCGCAGCGGCACGTCCGGCAGGTGCGGATTGTGCCACAGCACGTTGGCGCTGAACTCGTGCCACAGCAGCTCGGACTGGAACACGTCCAACGCGCCACCCTGGGCCGCTGCGGCGTGCCACACCTGGGCGGGAGACAACTCCCCCCAGTGCAGGCGGGGCGACAGCATGGAAGTGAGGTCCTCGCCCGGCACGTTGCGCCCTTCGGCATAGCCGGCGAGCTTGGCCGCGATGAACTGGTGCATGCGGTCATGGGCCCCCGCCTCGCCGGGCCGCCAGGTTTCGCGGAAGCCGCCGGCCCAATCGGGATGGGTCGGCAACAGCTGCCAGTCGTCAAGCGCGTCGGACAGGGCGTTGGCCCCGGTCAGGCGCTCCGGCGCCGGCTCGGGCGAGGGCGGCGCGCCCTTGGCGCGGCAGGCCTTGGCGAACGGGCCGTAAACGCCGTAGGCGCCGCCGGTCTTGGTGCGGACGGAGCCCAGGTCGAACATCGTGGCCGCGCGGTGCAGCTCCAGCGCAACACCTTCCGGCAGCGCGGCCGCCACCGCCGCCTCCTGCCGCCGCGCCCAAGGCTCCGCCATGCTGCCCGCGTGCACCGCAGTCGCGCCGATCTCGGCCGCGAGCGCCGGGATGACGCTGGCGGCCTCGCCCCGGCGCAGCACCAGCCCGGCGCCGAGCCGCTGCAAGTCCCGCGCGAGCGAACCCAGGCTGCCGTGCAGCCACCAGCGGTGCGCGCCGCCCATGCCCCAGTCCGCGGCCGCGGCTTCATCCAGCACGTAGACGGGCAGCACCGCGCCCGCCGCGGCTGCGGCCCGCAGCGCCGGGTTGTCGGCCAAGCGGAGATCCTGGCGGAACCACACGATGGACACATGCGCACCCTGCGGGTCAGCTTTGCGGTTTGACGTGCTCATTCGTCGCAATGTGTGGTGCTGGAGCGACGGCGGCAACGTTGCAGCGGCTAGCAGCCGGCCGGTATCGCCATTGCTTGACCAAGCGTGAATGCGAACAGCCGGTCCCGCCCCAGCAGGAACGCGCACGCGCCGCCAGGGAACAGCCGGGCAATCGCCGGGTGCCGCACATCCAGCCCGCCGGTGAACGCGCCGAACGCCGGCAGCATCAGCCGTTGCGGCGAGGCCACGAAGCATGGCCGGGTGACCGTCTGCGCCCGGGTGGCGATGCTGGCCTTGGGGTGATGATGGCCGCACACCTCGGGGCCGCGCCCGCCGGCCTCGTGCCGGAACACGATGCCGTCCGCTTCCCACCACTCGGCGGCAGCGCCGGGCATCCCTTCGGGCGGCGCCGGGTCGTGGTTGCCAAGCAGCCAGACGAACCCGTGCGCGGCGGCCATCGCGTGCAGCCGCGCCGCGTCCGCCGGCATCATGCGGCGGGAACCGGCCGCGTCGTGGAAGCTGTCGCCCAGCGCCAGCACGGTGCGCGGCGCATACCGGCGCAGCAGCGACGCCAACCGGTCCAGCGTGGCCCCCGTGTCCCAGGGCGGCAGAAGATGGCCGCGGGCGGCGGCGGCGGAGCCTTTCTCCAGGTGCAGGTCCGCCACGGCGAGCAAGCCGCGTTCCGGCCACCACAGCGCGCCCGCCGGATCCAGCATCAGCCTGTGTCCGGCGAGTTGGATGGCGGCGGCGGTCATAAGTTGTCATGCCCGGGCGGAGCAGCCAAAGGTTCCGCGACGTCTTCGTCGTGGAAAGGTCGCAGAGGGTTGGCCCGGGCATCCGCGCGGTGGGGCCGCACAGGACGCTTTGCCGGCAGGACCCGGTTTGGTCGCAACGGCGCGGATGGCCGGATCAAGTCCGGCCATGACGGTTCCTCTTGCGACGCCGCCTTCGGCGTGTCCCGCCGCACCATCTTCGTCAGGTTGGCCCGGTGCACCGGATGCACCCGCATCGGCTCCCGCGAGGTTTCCGCCTCGCCCGACGCCTCCGCCACCAGCGCCTCCGTCTCGGCCAGCAGGGCATCCTCGTCCTCCGCGGTGCGGACGAACTCGCGGCCGATGTCCAGCATGACGGGCACTGCCAAGGGTGAAACGCGGTCCAGCCGCACCGTCCGCACCTTGCCCGCCACCCGGGCCAGCATCTCCGCTATGCGCCCCACGTCCGTCAGCCCGCGCGCCGCGTCCGCGCGGGTGGCGCGCAGCAGGATGTGGTCCGGCTGATGGCGGCGCAGCACGTCGTAGATCAGGTCCGTGTTGACCGTCACCTGCCGCCGGGTGCGGTCCGCCCCTGGCTGCGCGCGGTCCACCAGGCCGGCGATCACCGCCACGTTGCGGAAGGTGCGCCGCAGCAGGGAGCTTTCCGCCATCCAGGCTTCCAGGTCATCGCCCAGCATGTCCTGCTGGAACAGCTCGGCCATGTCGCCGGGTTCGTGGGCGGACCAGACGGAGATCACGTAGTCGGTGGCGACGAAGCCGAGCGGTCCGGCGCCGGCCCGCTCCATGCGCCGGGTCAGCAACATGCCGAGCGTCTGGTGCGCGTTGCGGCCCTCGAAGCAGTAGGCGACGGTGTACCACCGGCCGTTGCGCGGGAACACCTCGACCAGCAGGTCGTCCGCCCCCGGCAGGGTGGAGCGCCGCTGCTGCAGCGCCAGCCAGTCCCGCACCGCCTCCGGGAAGGCCGCCCAGCTGGCCGGGTCGTGCAGCATGGCGCGCACCCGGGCCGCCAAATTGGACGTGAGGGGATACTTGCCGCCGGCATAGGCGGGCACCATCGGGTCGCCGCGCCCGCCCTCGGCGCACTCCACCGTGGTTTCGCGGATGCGGAGATAGCGCAGCAGCCGGCCGGCGAACACGAAGGTGTCGCCCGGCACCATCATGCCCACGAAGCTTTCCTCGATCTCGCCCAAGGCGCCGCCCGCCCCTCTTGAAGAACGGGGCCCGGCCAGCCGCACCTTCAGCAGCGGCATCTCGACGATGGTGCCGATGTTCATCCGCGCGATGCGCGCGATGCGGGCGGAGCGCACCTCCACCCGGCCATCGGCGTCGCGGAACAGCTTGCGGTAGCGCTCGTAGGCGGACAGCGCGTAGCCGCCATCCTCCACGAAACGCAGCACGTCCTCGAACGTCTCGCGCGTCAGCTCGGCATACGGCGCAGCTGCCGTGACCTCGGCGAACAGCTCGTCCGGCTGGAACGGCGCGGCGCAGGCCATCAGCAGGACGTGCTGCGCCAGCACGTCCAGCCCGCCCGGCCGCGGCGGCTCGCCGTCCAGCTCGCGCGCCGCCACGCCCTGCATCGCCGCCTCGCATTCCAGCACCTCGAACCGGTTGGCCGGCACCAGGATGGCGCGGCTGGCCTCGTCCATGCGGTGGTTGGACCGCCCGACCCGCTGCAGCAGCCGAGAAACGCCCTTGGGCGCTCCCACCTGGATCACCTGGTCCACCCCGCCCCAGTCGATGCCCAGGTCCAAGGAGGATGTGGCCACCACCGCGCGCAGCTCGCCCCGCGCCATCGCCGCCTCCACCCGGCGGCGCTGCGCGATGTCCAGGCTGCCATGGTGCAGCGCGATCGGCAGCGTGTCCTCGTTCAGCCGCCACAGCGCCTGGAACAGCAGCTCGCCCTGCGCCCGGGTGTTGACGAACACGATGCTCATCCCTGCCGCCTGGATGCGCTCCAGGATCACCGCGGCGGAGTTCAGCCCCATGCGGCCGGACCAGGGCACCCGCCCCTTCCCCAACCGGATTTCCAGCGCCGGCGGCGCGCCTTCCGCCACCTCCACCCGCCGCACCGGGCCGCCGCAGCCGACATAGGCCGCAATGGCGTCCGGGTAGGCCACGGTCGCCGACAGCCCGACCCGGCGCGCACCCGGCGCCAGCCGGGCCAGCCGCGCCAGGCACAGCCCCAGCTGGTCCCCCCGCTTGGTGCCGGCCAGGGCGTGCACCTCGTCGATCACCACGCAGCGCAGCCCGCCGAACATCTCCGGCGCCGTCGCCTGGCTGACCAGCAGCGCCAGGCTTTCGGGCGTGGTGAGCAGGATGTTGGGCGGGCGCTCCTTCTGCCGGGCGCGGCGGGACTGCGGCGTGTCGCCGCTGCGGGTCTCGACCGTGACGGCCAGGCCCATCTCAACCACCGGCGCGGTGAGGTTGCGGGCCACGTCGGTGCCGAGCGCCTTGAGCGGCGAGACGTAGATGGTGTGGATGCCAGGGCGCGGCTCAGCCGCGAGTTCGACCAAGGAGGGCAGGAACCCGGCCAACGTCTTGCCGCCGCCGGTCGGCGCGATCAGCAGGGCCGTCTCGCCCGCCTCCGCCGCCGCGAGCACGGCGAGCTGGTGCTGGCGCGGTGTCCAGCCCCGCCCGGCGAACCAGGCGGCGAACCGCTCCGGAAGCGCTCCTGTCACCCTGGCCTGTTAGGCCCGTTCAGCCACCCTGCCCACCATCCCCGCGGCGGCGGCCGACGGCGTGCGTCGAGTGAACCGCAGCGTGCCGTCGTCCACCTTGCCCAGCCGCAGCGCCACCACGTCCCGCGGGTAGTGCTGCGGCGTCCGCCACGGGCCTTTGTCCCCTTGGCGCGGCAGCAGGTCGGCGGCGCGCTGCACGTAGCCGGATGTCAGGTTCAGGAACGGCAGGTCGGCCACCGCCGGGTCCTTGGCGGGGAGGCACTGGACATAGCCGCGCCGGTCCATGTGCTTCAGCACCCGGATGACGTACTCGCAGGTCAGGTCGGCCTTGAGCGTCCAGGAGGCGTTGGTGTAGCCGAACACGCCTGCCAGGTTGGGCACGCCGCTGAACATGCAGCCCTTGTAGCTCATCGCCTTGGAAAGATCGGCCGCGACGCCGTCCACCATCACCCCCATGCCGCCCAGCAGCATCATCTTCAGCCCCGTCGCGGTCACCACCACCTCCGCAGGCAACTCCGTGCCGGAGCGCAGGCGCAGGCCGCCGGGGGTGAAGGCATCGATCTGGTCAGTGACGACCTCAGCCTTGCCGTGCTTGATGGCTTGGAAGAAATCGGCATCCGGCGACAGGCACAGGCGCTGGGTCCAAGGGTCGTAGCTCGGCGTGAAATGCGTCGCCACGTCGTAATCCTTGCCGAGCAGGGCGCTCACCCCGCCGATCAGCATCTGCTTGAACTTGGCCGGCTTGCGCTTGGCCAGACGGACGAAGAACAGGCTCATGGCCACGTTGCGCCACCGGGTCAGCCGGTAGGCGAGCTTGGCCGGCAGGTGGCGCCGCAGCGTGTTGGCCAGCGCGTCCTCGCTCGGGCGGGAGGCGATGTAGGAGGGCGAGCGCTGCAGCATGGTGACGTGCGCGGCCGTCTCGGCCAGCTTCGGCACCAGGGTGATGGCGGTGGCGCCGCTGCCGATCACGACCACGCGCTTGCCGGCGGTGTCCAGGTCCTCCGGCCAGAACTGCGGGTGGACGATGCGCCCCGCGAACTCTGCCGACCCGGCGAACTCCGGCGCATGGCCGCCGGCGTAGTCGTAATACCCGGCGCAGGCGAGCAGGAAGCCGCAGGTGAACCGCACTGGCTCGTTGCCGGGGCCGTGCTCCGCCTCCACCGTCCAGGCCGCGTCCGCCGTGGACCAGGACACGCTGCGGACCCGGTGGCCGAAGCGTATCTTGCGGTCCACGCCGTACGCCGCCGCGGTTTCGCGCACGTAGTTCAGGATGGAGGGGCCGTCCGCGATCGCCTTGGCCTCCTCCCAGGGGCGGAACGAGTAGCCGAGGGTGTGCATGTCCGAGTCGGAGCGGATGCCGGGGTAGCGGAACAGGTCCCAGGTGCCGCCGATCGTGTCGCGCGCTTCCAGCAGCGCGAAGCTCTTGCCCGGCAGCTTCATGGTGAGATGGCAGGCGGCGCCGATGCCGGACAGGCCGGCGCCGATGATCAGGACGTCGAGATGCTCGGCCATGGTGATTCCCCTTGCCCGACATCTAGGCGCGGGCCGCCGGACCGGCAACTGGGCGCTGGCGAGGAGCTTGGGCTGGCTTAGGCCGATTGACCTTCGGGTTCGCGCTTGGGATAGGCAACAAACCGCCGGGGTTTTATTGCGTGGTGCGGCAATCAAGCCCTCTTGCAGAGAAGAACGCCGGAACCGCGCCAATTGCAAGCATTGCGCTTGACAGCCAATCCGCAGCCGCTAGCGTCGCGCGCGCAGTCAGAAGCGAGGACCGGCCTTGGACGCTCTATCCGCTCTCAATCCGTCTTCCAGGTCCTGGCAGGACGCAGGACTGGTTCCAAACGGCGCTTCATTCGCGGACGTTCTGCGCGAAGTGTCAAGGAATGACGCTGCACCCGGCGTCCAGTTGGTCAACACACCCCCGAAGCCGCCGGCCCCGATGAAAGTCACGCCAGGCGGGGTGGAGTATGATGGCAAGATATAAGGCCAGATGCCGGCGCGCGGCTGGACACCAGAGCAGATCGACAAGGCGGTTCAATCCGGCGATCGGATTGACGCAACTGTCAAATCAACCGGCGCTCCTGCAACGCGATATGTTAATCCGGATACTGGTCAATCTGTTGTAATTGAGAATGCGACGAACCGTGTGGTGCAAGTAGGCAGACCGGATTTCGATTTTGGTCCAGAGTCCGGCGATGTCCCTGGCGCAGCTATGCGTCCCCCGCCAGCAGCAAACTTATCTAAGCCTCCTATTGTGCCGGAAATACCCGAACCACCTGTGTTGCCAGAAGAACCTATCATCCCTGACATCCTCTTCCCTGGGTGATTAATATGAATGGTGCTGAGGCAATCGACTGGCACAATCTCTTGCCGGCGTCGCTTCGTGAGTCGGCGTACCATAGTGGGACCGAAATGGCTTGGCCAAGGGAAATGGCGCTTGAGGTGATTGCATTGCTTGAACAGCACCAACAACACATTTTGGGTGTTGAAACGTGGATACCGAAACAGCACGGGCCGACGCCGACTACCTATGACTGGGACGAAAGCACTTATAGTGATATACCTGACTTCCCTCGCACACCGTCCGACTTTGTAAGAACATTTTCGTGGGAAAAAGCCGGACTCGAACACATTACATTGCAACCGCATTTTAATTTCACAGTGGCATAGAGAAGCTTTCTAACTGATGACTATTAACGACGCGAAGAATTTTGGCCTACTGTGACTTCTGCGGAGAAAACCGATCCCGGACTGTTCGACTGGCACGATCTCCTGCCACCGCCGTTCCGCGATCCCGCTTACCTATTCGGAAATGAGTATGCTTGGCCGCGCGACATGGCGTTGGAGGTGATCGTCCTGCTCGAACAGAAGCAGCGGCATACAATCGGCGTTGACACATGGATTCCGACACGTCCAGACCCAACCATGGTTGTTTATGACTGGGACGAACACGCACACGCCAAGGTACCTGGTTTCCCCAGCACACCGTCGGAGTTCGTTCAAACCTTCACTTGGAAGCTTGGGCGAGTGGAGGGGGAGATACTGCCACCGTACTTTAACCTGACAGTCGAATGAAACTTTACTGGTTGGTTAGGCACCCCCGAGGCGGGCGAAGCGGTCGTCACGCGGCCCTGCACGCACCCGGCTGACGGCGGCTTGGCGGCGACGGACCCAGGCGGCTAAGCTCCCCGCCAACCAGACCGGAGCCTCCGCCATGATCCACGTCATCGCCTTCATC
>CAXTNC010000050.1:235-17515 GCA_964245495.1 uncultured Acetobacteraceae bacterium | reverse complement strand
CCTGGCCGATGGCGTCCGCCACCGCGCGCAGGATGCGCCTGCGGGCCAGAACGCGTTCCTGGGCGCGTTCCTGGGCGCGTTCCTGGGCGCGGCGCTGGCCGGCGGACGTGCGCACCGGCTTGGGCTGGGCCAGGTGCTGGGCCAGGTGCTGGGCCGGCAGCACGGTGCGCCGCAGGCTGCGGGCGGCGCGCTCGAAGGCCGCCGTGCTGTCCGGGGCGGACGCGCCGGTTTCGATGGCGGCCTCCAACTGGCGCGCGGCCTGGTCGTGCACCATGCGGGCCACGGCCATGGCCATGTCGATCAGGCCGTGCAGGGCGCCGCGGCAGTGCTGCGCGTCCATCGCCGCCTGTTCGGCGGCGCGGTCGGCAGGCTCGGAAAAGCAGGGCGGCAACGCCATGAGCCGAACAAGGCGCAAACCAGGGGCAGTTCGCAGGGATTGTTTGCACGGCTAACGCCAGGGCGGCATGGTTCGGCAGCGCCGAACCCTGCCATGGCCGGACTTGGTCCGGCCACCCACGCCGGGGTCCGCAGCCGAAGCGGGCCGGGGCAGGCACGCGCGGCGGCCTCCCGGCCCGGGCACGTGCGCCGCCCTCGCGCGGGTCCCCGGGTCAACCCTGCGTGGCCTTTCCACATGCGAAGGGCGCACGTGGAACCTTTGGCCACTCCGCCCGGAGATGACGGGGGGTGTTGCCGCGCTTGAGCCCCGCCACGTCCGGACTTGGCTCCGCCCCCAGCCGGCTTGTGCAGCATCCCGCCCAGGGAGCGTTCCGGCTGGAGCGGGAGCATCAGGCGCCCGCCAGGCAGCACGCCTACTTCCGCACCCTGGCGTCAGCCTCCGGCAGCGGCAGCGCCGTGGTGGACTTCACCCGCTCCATGCTCATCCGGCTGCTGACGTTCTTCGGCTGCACCGCCGCGATCAGCCGCTTGTAGAACGCATCGTACGCCCGCAGGTCCGTGGTGGCGACGCGCAGCATGTAGTCCACGTCGCCGGCCATGCGGTGCGCCTCCATCACCTCCGGCATGGCGGCCACGGCGGCGGCGAAGCGTTCCAGCCAGGCGGGCGAGTGGTCTCCCGCCTCGATGGCCACGAACACCGTCAGCCCCAGCCCGACGCGCTCCGGATCGACCAGGGCGACCCGGCGCTGGATGACGCCCTCGGCTTCCAGGCGCTGGATGCGCTTCCAGCAGGGCGTCGCGGACAGCCCCACCTGCTCCGCCAGCTGCGCGATGGACAGGGTGCAGTCGGCCTGCAGCAGCACCAGCAGCTTGCGGTCCGTGCGGTCCATGCAACGGAGCTTAGGCGGGCGCGCGGCCGGTCACGGTCCACAGCGGGTCGCCGCGCCGGGGCAGGCTGGCATCCGCCGCCACGTCCGTGAACCCGGCGCGGTCCATGTAGAGGCCCACCAGCCGCTGCTGGTCCGGCCCGCTCAGCGCCTGCCAGATCGCCACCGCCTTGGTGGGGAAGCAGCGGTTGGAGAAGCTCACCACCAGCGGCGCGCCTGGCTGCAGCACGCGGGCCGCTTCGATGAACACCGCCACCGGCTCCTGCAAGTACTGCACGGAAACGCACAGGCATGCGCCGCCGAAGTGCCGGCCCCGCATGGGCAGCCAGGGGTTCACGTTCAGGTCCTGCACGAACCACTCGTCCAGCCGCGGGTTGGCGGCCAGCTCGGCCGCGTTCATGCCATGCCCGGTGACGTGCCGGTACTCCACTTCGGGCGGCAGATGGCTGACCCAGCTGCTCATCAGGTCCAGGATGACGCCGCCGGGCGGCAGGGCGCGGCGGTACGCCTGCGTCACGGCCGCGATGGCGCCGTCGTCGATGTGCGTGACCATCCGGGGCTGCCCATAGAACAAGGAGTCCGGGGAAGGATCCGCCTTGTCGAAGGCGCGCGGGGGAAGGCCGGCGATGCTGGTCATGGGATGTCCGCTCCGGTTGCTGTGCTGTTAGATGCGGCGGCGGGGCCGGGCCTCAAGCGCGCAGGAACGGGTTGGCGGCGCGCTCGGCGCCGATGGTGGAGGCGGGGCCGTGGCCGGGCAGGAACTGGAGGTCGTCGCCGAGCGGCAGCAGCTTGGCGCGGATGCCGGCCAGCAGCTCGGCCTGGCTGCCGTAAGCCAGGTCGGTGCGGCCGACGGAGCCGCGGAACAGCGTGTCCCCCACCAGGGCGAACCGGGCGGCGGGGTTGGCAAACACCACGTGGCCCGGCGTGTGGCCGGGGCAGTGCAGCACGTCGAACTGCGCGCCGGCCAGCTCCACCGTGTCGCCTTCGCCCAGCCAGCGGTCGGGCGTGACGGCGCGGGCGCCGGGGAGGCCGCGGGCGGGGCCGTCCTTCGCCAGCGCGTCCAGCAGGAAGCGGTCGCGCTCGTCCGGCCCTTCCACCGGCACGCCGCCCAGGCGTTCTTTCAGCTCGGCGGCCCCGCCAGCGTGGTCGAAATGGCCGTGGGTGAGGGCGATGCGCTCCACCTGGACGCCGAGCCGCTCCACTTCGGCCACGATGCGGTCCACCTCGCCGCCGGGGTCGACCACCGCGCCGCGCATGGTGCGCTCATCCCACAGGATGGCGCAGTTCTGCTGGAACGGGGTGACGGGCAGGACGGCGATCTTCATGGGGAGTCTCCGGTCTTGCCCCAGCTTAAGCCCGTGCCAGGTGCCTGCGCCACCGGTTGAGGATGCGTTCATGGCCGGGTGGCATGATCGCCTGGGCATTCTGACCGGCGAATGGTTGTTTCCCGTGCATCGGCGCCGCTGTATCTGGGATGCCGGCTCTGGGCTTTTGCGGATGGGGAAACAATGACGTCTGCGGTCCGGAACAGGAGACAGGCGGCGCGGCGGCATCCGGCCCGGTTCGCGGTGGCCCTGCTCGTGCTCGCAGGCTGCGCCGCCGGAGCCGGTTCGACGCCGGGGCAATATGATTTCAGCGGGATCAAGGCGGTCACCTACAAAGGCCAGCAGATGACTCCCACGGCAGCGCTGGACGCGATGCGTCGGGCTGCCGCGGATGCGGCCGACCATGTGCCGCCCGCCAGCGGCCAGATCACCGGCAGCGCCCGCATCGTGCTGCCTGACCATGACCGGCTTCGCGTGCTCGCGGCGCCGGGCGTCAAGCCTCCGAGCGAGGGCGGCACCAACTTCGTGGCGGCGGAATTGCAGCTGAACCTGCGCGAGACGGCAGATGCAGTGGCCCGCAGCCGGGTCTTCTCCACCCTTGCCACGGTTGAGCAGAACGACACTGCAAACCCCGGCGCGGATGGTGCGGACTACCTCTTGTGGTTCCAAGTCGCATCTGTTCGGCCCAACAACGCCGGGCCTTGGGTTGGGCGGTGGCTGATGAAGCGGCCCGGTTCCTCAGAAGCCTATCCCATAACTTCAGACCCTGGCACGGCGGCAGGCGCAGCGCGCCTAACCTCGTTCGTGCAAAGCGTCCAATTGGCGGCGTCTGCCCAGTCCGGCGTCGCGGCTGCTGGAACGGTTGGTGGCCACCACGCGGTCAGCGCCGGAAGCGGAATCGTGGTGGACGCGCAAGGCCATGTGCTGACCAACAACCATGTAATCGCTAACTGCCCCGACGTGCGCGTCGATAACGGCGGAGGCAACGCCAGCACTTCCGCCATCATCGCCGGCGATGCCACCAACGATCTGGCGCTGCTCAAGACTGAGCGGCGCTGGCCGGCCTGGGCCCGGTTCCGCGACAGCCGTGGGCTGCGTGCAGGCGAGTCGCTTATCGTGACCGGCTTTCCTTTGACTGGCTTAGTTTCCCCTGAGATGGCGGTGACCACGGGGTCGCTCACCGCTCTGGCAGGGCTGCGAGGCGACACAAGGCAGCTGCAGTTCAGCGCGCCGATCCAACCTGGCAACAGCGGCGGCCCGGTGCTTGACGACAGCGGAAGGGTGGTTGGCGTCGCTTCTTCGATATTGACCAGCCTTGGCCTGGTGGTGACCACCGGGTTGGTTGCCCAAAACGCCAACTTCGCGATCAAAAGCGATACCGCCAGGGAGTTCCTGGACGCCAACCACGTCAGCCTGGACCAAGGCGCAGGCCGCGGCGGCCTGAGCGCGCCGGCCATCGGCGACCTGGCGCGCAAGTTCACCGTCAGGGTCGAGTGCTGGCGCTAGCGCGCCCAGAAGAACGTCACCTCATGCTTGTTGTGCAGCAGGTGCGCCACTTGCCCGCCAGGGATTGCCCCGAACGCCTCCACTGCCTGGTGGTCCGTCTCGCCTTGCAGCTTGACCGAGCAGACGATCCGCCCCGCAAGCCTGCTCTCAACCCAGCGCCGCACCATGGCCAGCAGCGCGTCCGGGTAGGCGATCACGTCGCTGCACAGCCAGTCCACCGCGAACGGCTCCACGGCGAAGGCGCTGCCCTCCTGCCAGCGCACGCCGGGCAGGGCGGCCACCGCCGGGTCGAGCGGGGCGCGGTCGATGGCGAGCACGCTGGCGCCCAGCCGGGCGAGCGCCCAGGTCCAGCCGCCGGGGGAGGCGCCGAGGTCCAGGCAGGCCTCGCCCGGCAGCGGCCAGGCGCCCCACCTCGTGCACGCCTCCCATAGCTTGAGGTAGGCGCGGGACGGCGGGCCGCTGCGGTCCTCCACGAACGCCGGCTCGCCGCCGGGGAACGGGCTGGCCTTGGCCGGGCTGGCGAGCAGGCGGTCCGGCGCCAGCAGCGTCCATGCGCCGAGGTGGGAGGCGGGCGGGGCTTGCGGGAACGCCAGCGCACGGGCGCGCACCGGCGGCAGGCGGGCGGCGACCAGGGCGGAGCGGCGGTGGTGCCCGGCGGCGTAGCCGGACCAGTTGCGTTGGATGGCCCGCAAGGCGTCGGCCGCCGCCTTCACGGACGGGGCGGGCAGCTCCACCGGCGCCGTCCAGGCGTCCAGCGCCCAGACGCTCGGCTGCGGCGGGTCGGCGGACAGGGCCAGCCGCCCGTGCCACGCCTCGACCGCCACCCCGGCGCGGGCCAGCTCGCCGCCCAGCGCCGCCTCGAACCCGGCGGCCGCGAGGTAGGCGCTGCGGATCACCGCCGGGTCAGCCGCGGGCGGGCAGGGCGGAGGCGGCGCGCAGCAGCCAGCCCGCGATCAGCAGCAGCCCGCCGGCCGGCGCCACGGCGGGGAAGGACACGCCGGCGAGGCCGAACACGTACACCGCGCCGCAGAACAGCGCCGTGCCCAGGGCAAATGCAGCGCCTGCCCAATGCGCCAGCCGATGCGCCAGCCCGGCGCGGCGCTCCGCCCACAGCCCTGCCGCCACCAGCGCCAGCGCGTGCCAGCCCTGCATCTGGATGCCGCTGTCCACCACGCGCAGCATGGCCGGGGACAAGCCGCCGAGCGCGTGGGCCGCCGCCGCCGCCATGCCCACCGCCGCGGCGCCGTACAGCCCGCCAAGGCCGATCCACCATCGAAACAACCGTCCAATTCCCTTTTCATTCATGTTCCGCCGGGCGCGCGCCCGCGATATCACTGTTGCCATGCCGCGCGGTGGAGACCTGTTCCCGGAGATCGGGCCGTTCGAGACGGGCTACATGCCCGTGTCCGGCGGCCACGTCATGTATTGGGAGCAGGTGGGCCATCCGCGAGGCCAGCCGGTGCTGTTCCTGCATGGTGGCCCAGGCGCTGGGGCAGGCGCCGTGCACCGCCGCTTCTTCGACCCGGGCTTCTGGCGCGTGGTGATCTTCGACCAGCGCGGCGCCGGGCGCTCCCGCCCGCTCGGCAGCCTGGTGGCCAACACCACGGACGACCTGGTGGGCGACATCGAGCAGCTGCGCCGCCACCTCGGCCTGGAGCGCTGGCTGCTGTTCGGCGGCTCCTGGGGCTCGACCCTGGCGCTGGCCTACGCGCAGGCGCACCCGGACCGGGTGGCCGGGCTGGTGCTGCGCGGCGTGTTCCTCGGCCGGCCGCTGGAGGTCGAATGGTTCCTGCACGGGCTGGCGGCCATCTTCCCGGACGCGCACGCGCAGTTCGTCCAGTACCTGCCGGAGGAGGAGCGGGGCGACGTGCTCGGCTCCTACCTGAAGCGCCTGAACCATCCGGACCCGGCCATCCACATGTCCGCCGCGCGGGCGTGGTCGGTGTACGAAGGCTCCTGCTCGACGCTGCTGCCCAGCCCGGACACGGTGGCGTCCTTCGCGCAGGACCGCACGGCGCTCGGCCTGGCGCGGATCGAGGCGCACTACTTCGTCCACAACCTGTTCCTGCCGCCCGAAGGCCTGCTCGGCCGCATGGGGCTGATCGGCCATCTGCCGGCGGAGATCGTGCAAGGCCGCTACGACATGGTGTGCCCGGCGCGCACCGCGTTCGAACTCGCGGCGGCTTGGCCGTCCGCCCGGCTCACGGTCATCCCGGATGCCGGGCACTCGGCCTTGGAGCCTGGGATCCGCCGATCCTTGGTTGCTGCGGTGGAACGCTTCCGGCATACCCGCTAGCCAGCAAACGGTCGTGAACGAAACCGCGTCAACAACGTTGGGCGTGCTCACGATCTTACCCCAGGAGTGCTTGACTGATGAATCGTTCCGCCCATTGGCTGTTCGGGCTTGCCCTGCTGCCGCTCGCCGCCTGCGCCAGCAATCCGCCGCCCGCGCCGGCCCCCGTGGCGCCGCCCCTGGCCGCTGCGGACCAGACGTTCCTGAACACGACGTCCGGCGCGCTCACAGGGGACTTGCAGGTGAACCAGCTCGCAGCCGGCAAGGCCCGCTCGACGGCGGTGAAGCAGGAAGCGTCAGGGTCGGTCGATGCCGAGACGCAAAGCCTGCAGCAGCTGCAAACCCTCGCGCAAAGCAAGAACGTGACGCTGGACACGGCGGCGCCGCAGCCAACGCAGGACCTGCTGGCCAAGCTGAATGCCGACAAGCCCGCCACGTTCGACCGTGACTACCTGCGCGGCGAGATCGCGATCGACGAGGCCGGCGTCACGACCTACCAGAACGAGGCCGCCAACGGCCAGGACGCCGACGTGAAGGCGTTCGCCGCCAGCAGCCTGCCGCCGTTGCAGGCGAACCTGGAAAGGCTTCGCCACCTGTCCGGCGCCGGTGCTGTGTCCCATGCCGCCGCCAAGCGCCACCACTCGGCCAAGTAGGCCGCCACATCCGTCGGATGGGCGGGGGCAGGAGCGGTCCTGCCCCCGCTGCGTTCGGCCGCCTCGCTGAGCCGTGATGTCTGCCCATCCCGGTTTCATCGCCATATGCCCTGACAGCAAGGTCAAGCGCCAGCGAGGGAGCGGAGCATGGGACGGTTGAGGATCGCGGGCACGTTGGCGACGGTGATGGCGGCGTCCGTCACCCCAGCCTCGGCCTACGGCTATTACGGCGGCTACGGCTACCGCGGCTTCGGGTTCGGCGGCTTCGGCGTGGGCCTGGGCGCCGGGCTGGGCGCCGGCCTGCTGGCGGGCGGGGCCTACGGCTACGGCGGGGGGTTCTACCCTGGGCCGTACTATGCGCCGCCGCCGGTCATCTACGCGCCGCCACCCGTCTTCGTGGCTCCTGCACCGGTTTACCCGGTTCCCGCGGCAGCATATCTGCCGCCGCCCACTGCGGTTCGCCGGCCGAAGCCGGTCCATCGCGTGGCTGCCGCACCGGAGCGGTGTCCGCTTCTCGGGCCGCTGCCGGCGGCTCGCGGCCCCGTGCACGACGCGCCTTCGCCCGAGACGCCCTGACCTGTCCCAAGGCTTGCGCCCGCACGGCCGCAAGCCTAGGTAGTTGCCGGCTTCCCATGCCCCGGCGCTGCTGTAGCTCAGTGGTAGAGCACTCCCTTGGTAAGGGAGAGGTCGAGAGTTCAATCCCCTCCAGCAGCAAACCCTTCCAGCAGCATTGGGGCAGCCCTGCATGATCCTGCTGATCGACAACTACGACAGCTTCACCTTCAACTTGTTCCACCTTGTCGGCCGGGTCGGCGCCACCTGCGAGGTCCGGCGCAACGACGCGCTGACGGTCGAGGCGGCGCTGGCCATGGCGCCGGAGGCCATCGTGCTTTCCCCCGGGCCGTGCGCGCCGGACCAGGCGGGCATCTGCCTGGACCTGATCGCGGCGGCGACCGGACGGGTGCCGCTGCTGGGCGTATGCCTGGGGCACCAGGCGATCGGGCAGGCGTTCGGCGCCGCCGTGGCGCGCGCCCCGGTGCCGATGCACGGCAAGGTGGGTCGGGTGGAGCACGCCGGGTCCGACGTTTTCGCCGGCCTGCCCAGCCCGTTCGGGGCGGCGCGCTACCACAGCCTGATCGTCGAGCGGGCCAGCCTGCCGCCCGAGCTGGATGTCACCGCCTGGACGGAGGACGGGCTGGTGATGGGGCTGCGGCACCGGACGCTGCCGGTGTTCGGGGTGCAGTTCCATCCGGAAAGCATCGCGTCCGAACATGGGGCGGACATCCTGGCCAACTTCCTGGCCATCGCCCGCGGGGCCAACGCGCCGGGCCTGGCCGCCTGACCGAGCCGATGCAGGCCCTCAAGCCGGTGATCGCCCGGCTGGCCCGCGGCGAAACGCTGGCGGAGGCGGAGGCGGAGGCGGCGTTCGGCGTCATCATGTCCGGCGGGGCGACGGCGGCGCAGATCGCGGGCTTGCTCATGCTGATGCGCGGGCGGGGCGAGACGGTGGCCGAGCTGGTGGGCGCCGTGCGGGCCATGCGGGCGCGGATGCGCGCGGTCGAGGCGCCGCCGGGCGCGGTGGACGTGTGCGGCACCGGCGGCGACGGCATCGGCACCTTGAACGTGTCCACGGCGGTCAGTTTCGTGCTGGCCGGGCTGGGCGTGCCGGTGGCCAAGCACGGCACCCGCGCCCTGTCCTCCCGCACGGGGGCGGCAGACGTGCTGGCGGGGCTGGGGGTGGACGGGGACGTGGCGCTGGGCCGGCTGCCCGGCGTGCTGCGGGCGGCCGGCTGCGTGTTCCTGTTCGCGCCGCGCCACCACGACGCGCTGCGCCACGCGGCGGCGGCGCGGATGGAGCTGGGCACCCGCACCATCTTCAACCTCATGGGTCCGCTCGCCAACCCGGCCCGGGTCACCCGGCAGCTGACGGGGGTGTTCGACCCGGCATGGGGGCGCCCGATGGCGGAAACGCTGGCCGCGCTTGGCACGACCCACGCCTGGCTGGTGCATGGGCAGGGGACGGACGAGCTGACGGTGGCCGGGCCGAGCCAGGTCGCGGCGCTGCAAGATGGCTGCATCACGGAACGCACCGTCCTGCCGGAGGAGGCGGGGCTGCCCCGTGCGCCGCTGGAGGCGATCCGCGGCGGCGAGGCGGCGGAGAACGCCGGGGCGCTGCTGGCGTTGCTGGGGGGGGTGCGGAGCGCCTACCGCGACACGGCCGTCCTGAACGCCGCGGCAGGGCTGGTGGTGGCGGGGCGCGCCGCGACGTTGATGGATGGGGCTGTGCAGGCCGCAGCCTGCATCGACAGCGGGGCCGCATTGGCCGCGCTGGACCGGCTGCGGGCTGCTGCGGCCTGAAGGAGGCGGCGATGGACCAAGCGATGCCGGACGTGTTGGCGCGCATCTGCGCCGGCACCTTGATGGAGGTGCGGCAGCGGCGGCAGGCGATGCCGGCCGGGACGCTGCGCCGCAAGATCGCGGACGCGCACCAGCCGGTGCGGGGCTTCGGCGCCGCCCTGAAGGCGGCGGTGGCGGACGGGTGCTGCGGCTTGATCGCGGAGGTGAAGAAGGCCTCGCCGTCCGGCGGGCTGATCCGCCCCGGGTTCGACCCGGCCGCCATCGCCCGCGCCTACGAGGCGGCCGGCGCCACCTGCCTGTCCGTGCTGACGGAAGCGGCGCATTTCCAGGGCGAGCCGGCGCATCTGCGCGCCGCCCGCGCCGCCACCGCGCTGCCCGTGCTGCGCAAGGACTTCATGCTTGACCCCTGGCAGGTCTATGAAAGCCGCGCCATGGGCGCGGATTGCGTGCTGCTCATCATGGCGGCGCTGAGCAACGAGATGGCGATCGAGCTGGAAGGCACGGCGCGCGACCTGGACATGGGCGTGCTGGTGGAGGTGCACGACGCCGCCGAACTGGAGCGGGCGTTGGGGCTGCAAACGCCGCTGGTCGGGGTGAACAACCGCGACCTGAGAACGTTGCAGACCAACCTTGAGACGACAATCGAGCTTGCGTCCTCCATCCCGCCGGACCGGCTGTTCATCACGGAAAGCGGCATCCGCACCCGGGACGACGTGAGGCGGCTGGGCGCGGTGGGGGCGCAATGCCTGCTGGTGGGCGAAAGCCTGCTGCGCCAGGCCGACCTCGGCGGCGCCGTGCACGAGCTGATGGGCACCTGCGCCCCATGAGCCTGACGCATTTCGATGCGGCTGGCCAGGCCGTCATGGTGGACGTGTCGGCCAAGCCGGAAACCGACCGCACCGCCACCGCCCGCGTCCGCGTGGCGATGCTGCCGGCCACGCTGGCGGCCGTGGCGGCGGGCACGGCCAAGAAGGGCGACGTGCTGGGCACCGCCCGCCTGGCCGGCATCATGGCCGCCAAGCGCACCGCCGAGCTGATCCCGCTGTGCCACCCGCTGCCCATCTCCGCCGTCACCCTGGACCTGCAACCCGGCGACGGCGCGGTCGAGATCACCGCGACGGTGCGGACCACAGGGCGCACGGGGGTGGAGATGGAGGCGCTGACCGCCGCCAGCATCGCGGCGCTCACGGTGTACGACATGTGCAAGGCGGTCGACCGGGGGATGCGGATCGACGGCCTGCGGGTGGTCCACAAGGACGGCGGCAAGTCCGGCGAGTTCAGCCAGCCGTGAGCGTGCCGTGCTGAGCGTGCCATGCTGAGCGTGGCCGAGGCCCGCGCCCGCATCCTGGCGCCGTTGCGGCCGGTTCCGGCCGAGACGGTGGCGTTGGCGCAGGCTTGGGGCCGGGTGCTCGCGCTGCCGGTGGCCGCCCGGCTGACCCAGCCCCCGGCCGACGTGTCGGCCATGGACGGCTACGCCCTGCGCGCCGCCGACGGCGTGCTGGGGGCCGTGCTGCGCGTCGCCGGGTCAGCCCCGGCGGGCCATCCATATGAGGGACAGGTGGGGCCTGGCGAGGCGGTCCGGCTGTTCACCGGCAGCGTGGTGCCGGCGGGCGCGGACACGGTGCTGCTGCAGGAGGACGCGGTCCGCGCCGGCGACTCGGTCGAGGTGCGCGAGGCGTGCACGGCCGGGCGGCATATCCGGCCCGCCGGGCAGGACTTCGGCGCCGGCGACGTGCTGCTGCGGCCGGGCCGCCGGCTGGGCGCGCGGGACATCGGCCTGGCGGCGGCGGCCAACCATCCGTGGCTCACGGTGCACCGCCGCCCGGCCGTGGCCATCCTCGCCACGGGGGACGAGATTTCCATGCCGGGCGAGCCGGTCGGACCCGGCGGCATCGTCAGCTCCAACTCCCACGCCATCGCCGCCCTGGTGCGCGCCGGCGGCGGCGAGCCGGTGATCCTGCCGGTGGCGCGGGACGACCGGGCGGCCATCGCGGCGGCGGTGGACGGGCTGGGCGGCGCGGACATGCTGGTGACCACGGGCGGCGCCAGCGTGGGCGAGCACGACCTGGTGCAGGCGGCGCTGGCGGAGCGCGGCTTCGAGCTGGATTTCTGGAAGATCGCCATGCGCCCCGGCAAGCCGCTGATCGCCGGCCGGGTCGCGGGCACGCCGGTGCTGGGCCTGCCGGGCAACCCGGTGTCCGCGCTGATCTGCGCCGCCTTGTTCCTGCTGCCGTCCTTGGACGTGCTGGGCGGCCTGCCCGCCGCGGCGCCGCGGACGGAGCGAGCGGTGCTCGGCGCGGCGCTGGGCCGGAATGACGGCCGGGCGGACCACCTGCGGGCGACGCTGGCGGTGGAGCCGGGCGGGCTGCTGGTGGCGACGCCGTTTCCCCGCCAGGATTCCGGGATGCTGAGTCTGCTGGCCCGGGCCGACGCGCTGGTGCTGCGCGCGCCGCACGCCCCGGCGCTGCCGATCGGGGCGGACGTGGAGGTGATCCGGCTGGACACGCTCGGGTTGTAGAAAGGTGCTTGACGGCGCGCGGGGAACCAACGTAGAACGCAAATGCTGGTTTGTTCCCGTGGAGTTCACGATGCTGACGCGCAAGCAGCACGAGTTGCTGATTTTCATTGACCATCATCTGCGGACAACGGGGTTCTCGCCCTCCTTCGAGGAGATGAAGGACGCGCTCAGCCTGCGCTCCAAGTCCGGCATCCACCGGTTGATCTCGGCCCTGGAGGAGCGCGGTTTCCTGAGCCGCCACCACCATCGGGCGCGGGCGTTGGAGGTGCTGCGGCTGCCGGAGAGCACTGCCGCCCGCGCTGAGGCGCCGGCTTTCTCCCCCAACGTGATCCAGGGCGATTTTACCGGCAACCGGCTGGCGGGGGTGCGCGCGGCGGCCGACGCGGCGGCGGTGCAGCTGCCGCTGTACGGCCGGATCGCCGCCGGCCAGCCGATCGAGGCGCTGCGGGACGGCGGCAGCCACATCGAGGTGCCGATGGCCATGCTCGGCGCGGGTGACCATTACGCGCTGGAAGTGGCCGGCGACTCGATGGTGGACGCCGGCATCCTGGACACCGACACGGTGATCATCCGCAAGGGCGACACGGCGGAGAACGGCCAGATCGTGGTCGCCATGGTGGATGAGTCGGAGGTGACGCTGAAGCGGCTGCGGCGGCGGGGCGGCATGATCGTGCTGGAGCCGGCCAACCCCAAGTACCCGGAGCGGATCTTTCCCGCCGAGCGGGTGAAGGTGCAGGGCCGGCTGATCGGGCTGCTGCGGCGCTACTAGCCCCAACCCCGCCCGCCGCGGCGCGTTGCACCTGGGCAACCAGGGGTGCAGCGGATGCGGATTGACCTGTCTGGCCACCATGCCGTCGTGACCGGCTCCACCGCCGGGATTGGTTTGGCAATCGCCCAGGGCCTGGCTGCCGCCGGCGCCGCCGTGACGGTGAACGGGCGCACGCAGGAACGGGTGCAGCGGGCGGTCGCGGCCGTGCTGGCGCAGACGCCGGGCGCATCCGTCTCCGGCGTGGCGGCCGATCTTTCGACCGCCGAAGGGGCGGCGGCCTTCACGGCGGAGGTGCAGGCGGCGGACATCCTGGTCAACAACCTGGGCGTCTTCGAGCAGGTGCCGTTCGCCGGGATCACGGATGCGGAGTGGCTGCGCTTCTTCCAGACCAACGTGATGAGCGGCGTGCGGATGTCCCGCGCCTACTTGCCCGGCATGGTCGCGGCCGGGTGGGGCCGGGTGGTGTTCATCTCCAGTGAATCGGGGCTGAACATCCCGAAGGAGATGATCCACTACGGCATGACCAAGACGGCGCAGCTCGCCATCTCGCGCGGCCTGGCCGAGTCGGTGGCCAACACGGGCGTCACCGTCAATGCGGTGCTGCCAGGGCCTACCCTGTCCGAAGGCGTCGCGGCCATGCTGGGCGGGGCCGACCCGGAGGCGGCAGGCCGGCAGTTCGTCAAGGAACATCGCCCCACCTCCCTGATCGGCCGGCTGGCGACGACGGAGGAGGTGGCGAACATGGTCGTCTATGTTTGCTCGCCGCAAGCGTCCGCCACGTCCGGCGCGGCGCTGCGGGTGGAGGGCGGCGTGGTGCGCGCAATCGGCTGAGGCTTCAGCGCCCCGCCACCACCTGCGCCAGCGTCACGGGGCGGAATCCCCAGGCGTCCACGCCCACGTCGGCCTGGCGCGGCTGCGGCTTGAGCCGGCCGTGGCTGTGGCCGTGCAAGTTCCACGTGCCCCGGGTCATGTCCCGCCAGGTGCGGAACGCGTAGTGGCACAGCACCAGCGCCGTGCCGTCCACGGTGATCTCCGCATAGGCCGCCACGCTGGCCCAACCCGGCTGCTCGGTGGTGGAGGCCGGGTCGTTGTTGCCGGTGAGCAGGTGCTTGCGGCCGGGCAGGGCGGCCAGCAGGGCCGCCGGGTCCGCCCGGCGCCCGACCGCGAAGTCGCCCAGGTGCCACAGCTCGTCGTCCGGGCCGACCGTGGCTTGCCAGGCGGCGAGCATGGCCGCGTCCATGTCGCCCAGGTGCCACAGCTCGTCGTCCGGGCCGACCGTGGCTTGCCAGGCGGCGAGCATGGCCGCGTCCATCTCGGCGGTGGAGGCGAACGGGCGGCGGTGGAAGCCGCAGGCCGCGCCGTGGCCGAAATGGGTGTCGGCGGTGAACCAGGTCGCCATGCCGTCAGCGGCAGTTGGTGCGGCCGGTGGCGACGCAGTCCTGAGCGGCGATCCAGCCTTGCACCGTGGGGAACAGCAGCCACGCCAGCAATCCCAGCAGCACGAGGCCGCCGAGCACTAGGACCGGCAAAAGGCGGGACGGGGACGGCTCGTCGGACATCGGCGCCGGCTTAGCACGGCGGGGGCGCGGCTGGCAGCCTGCTTGGCAGCCATCTCGGCAGCTGCGGGGGCAATGATCTTGCCGAGAGGCTCCCTTGCCGCTGCACCCCCGCGGCGCTACCTGGAAGCTGCAAGAAACGGGGGCGGTCCGATGGATCAGGCAGTCGAGCAGGCCGGGCGCGCCGCGGCTTCCAACATGTTCATGACGCGGGACGACCTGCTGCGCGCCTACGGCGACATGCTGCTGATCCGCCGCTTCGAGGAGAAGGCGGGCCAGCTGTACGGCATGGGGCTGATCGGCGGCTTCTGCCACCTGTACATCGGCCAGGAGGCGGTCGTGGTCGGGATGCAGGGGGCGCTCAAGCAGGGCGACGAGGTGATCACCTCCTACCGCGACCACGGCCACATGCTGGCCGCAGGCATGGAGCCGCGCGGGGTGATGGCGGAGCTGACGGGGCGCTCGGGCGGCTACTCCAAGGGCAAGGGCGGCTCCATGCACATGTTCAGCCGGGAGAAGAACTTCTTCGGCGGCCACGGCATCGTGGGCGCGCAGGTGAGCCTGGGCACTGGCCTCGCCTTCGCCAACTGGTACCGCGAGAACGATGCGGTGTGCGTGACGTACTTCGGCGACGGCGCCGCCAACCAGGGCCAGGTGTTCGAGAGCTTCAACCTTGCCGCCCTGATGAAGCTGCCCTGCATCTACGTCATCGAGAACAACATGTACGGCATGGGCACCAGCGTGGAGCGCGCCACCGCCTCGCGCGACCTGTCGCGGAACGGCGCCCCCTGGAGCATGGCCAGCGCCGCGGTGGACGGCATGGACGTGCAGGCGGTGCGCCAGGCGGCGGAGAGGGCGGTGGCGCATTGCCGGGCCGGGCAGGGGCCGTTCCTGCTGGAGATGAAGACCTACCGCTACCGCGGCCATTCCATGTCCGACCCGGGCAAGTACCGCACCCGGGAGGAAATCCAGAAGATGCGCGGCGAGCGCGACTGCATCGAGCATGCCCGGCACCAGCTGCTGGAACTCGGCCTGGAGGAGGACGCGCTCAAGCAGGCCGATGCCGCCATCAAGGCCCGCATCGCGGAAGCGGCGGAGTTCGCCCAGGCCAGCCCGGAGCCTGCCGACAGCGAGCTGTGGACCGACGTGCTGCTGGAGGCCTGAGCCCCGTGTCCACCCAGGTGCTGATGCCGGCGCTGTCCCCCACCATGACGGAGGGCAAGCTGGCCCGCTGGCTGAAGAAGGTGGGCGAGGACGTGCGCGCCGGGGACGTGATCGCCGAGATTGAGACGGACAAGGCCACCATGGAGGTGGAGGCGGTGGACGAGGGCACGCTGGCCCGCATCCTGGTGGAGGAGGGCACGGAAGGCGTGGCCGTCAACACGCCGATCGCCGAGCTGGGCGGCGAGGATGGCGGCGCGGCCGTGCAGAAGCCCACGGCGGAGGCGCCGCAGAAGCTGGAGCCGAAGCGGCCGGAGCAGGCGGCGTCCCACACCGTGCCTGCCATGGCCGCCGCAGCGCCGGAAGCCGACTGGGGGCCGACCGCGCCCACCACCGTGCGCGACGCGCTGCGCGACGCCATGGCGTCCGAGCTGCGGCGGGACGGGGCGGTGTTCCTGATGGGCGAGGAGGTCGCGCAGTACCAGGGCGCCTACAAGATCAGCCAGGGCCTGCTGGACGAGTTCGGCCCGCGCCGCATCATCGACACGCCGATCACCGAGCACGGCTTCACCGGCATGGCGGTGGGGGCGGCGATGGCCGGGCTGCGCCCGATCGTGGAGTTCATGACGTTCAACTTCGCCATGCAGGCGATCGACCAGATCATCAACTCGGCCGCCAAGACGCTCTACATGTCGGGCGGGCAGATGGGCTGCCCCATCGTGTTCCGCGGGCCGAACGGGGCGGCCAGCCGCGTCGCGGCGCAGCACAGCCAGTGCTACGCCAGCTGGTACGCCCACGTGCCGGGGCTGAAGGTGGTGGCGCCGTGGTCCGCCGCGGACGCCAAGGGCCTGCTGCGCACCGCCATCCGGGACCCCAACCCGGTGGTGTTCCTGGAGAACGAGATCCTGTACGGCCAAACCTTCGACTGCCCGACCGACGACGGGTTCACCCTGCCGATCGGCCAGGCCAAGGTGGAGCGGACGGGCCGGCACGTCACCCTGGTCGCGTTCTCCATCATGGTGGGGGTGGCGATGAAGGCGGCGGAAATCCTGGCGGAGAGCGGGATCGAGGCGGAGGTGATCAACCTGCGCTCCCTGCGCCCGCTCGACACGGCGACGGTCGTGAAAAGCGTCAAGAAGACCAACCGCGTGGTGAGCGTGGAGGAGGGCTGGGCGTTCGCCGGCATCGGCGCCGAGGTGGCGATGCAGGTGACGGAGCAGTGCTGGGACTGGCTGGACGCGCCGCCGGTGCGGGTGGCCGGGCTGGACGTGCCGCTGCCGTACGCGGCCAACCTGGAGAAGCTGGCGCTGCCGCAGCCGCAATGGGTGGTGGACGCGGTGAGAAAGATCGTTTGATGGCCACCAACGTGCTGATGCCGGCGCTGTCCCCCACCATGACGGAGGGCACGCTGGCGCGCTGGCTCAAGAAGGAAGGCGACGCCGTCGCCGCCGGGGACGTGCTGGCCGAGATCGAGACCGACAAGGCCACCATGGAGGTGGAGGCGGTCGACGAGGGCGTGGTCGAGGCGCTGCTCGTTCCCGCCGGCACTGAGGGCGTCAAGGTCAACACGCCCATCGCGCGACTGAAAGGGGAGGTGGGCGCGGCGCCCCAACTTACATCCTCGGTCAGTTCGGAGGCCAAGGGTGCTGAGAGCAAGTCGGCGATCCCTGGCGCGGAGTCGAGCGATCCCCGCGCGGCTCGCGATGAGGGCCAGGAGGAGGCGCGCGAACGCCAGGCCGATCCTGGCGCTAAGACTCCGCCTTCCCCGCAAGCGACCAGCGACGCGCCGGTAAAACAAGATCAAGCGCCGCCGTCCGCCCCGGCGGAAGCTCACAGCGAACGACGCTTCGCAACCCCG
>CAXTNC010000050.1:0-225 GCA_964245495.1 uncultured Acetobacteraceae bacterium | reverse complement strand
CGCCATGGCGGAAGAGATGCGACGCGACCCGGACGTCTTCCTGATGGGTGAGGAGGTCGCTCAGTACCAAGGCGCCTATAAGGTCAGCCGCGACCTCGTGCAGGAGTTCGGAGAGCGGCGGGTGATCGACACCCCCATCACCGAGTACGGCTTCGCGGGGCTTGGGATCGGCGCAGCCTTGGCGGGGCTGAAGCCCATTGTCGAGTTCATGACCTTCAACTTCGC
>CAXTNC010000049.1:0-17524 GCA_964245495.1 uncultured Acetobacteraceae bacterium | reverse complement strand
CCCTATTTGTCCCGCAACTCAAGCCCGGATCAACGTGCCGATCCCGCTTTGCAAGAACATCTCAAGCAAGCAGGCGTGCGGCAGCTTGCCGTCCAGGATCACCGCCGCCTTCACCCCTTGTTGTACCGCATCGACGCAGGTCCGCACCTTGGGGATCATGCCGCCGCTGATGACGCCGCTGGCGCAGTGGCGCTCCACGTCGGCCACCGTCAGCTCAGGGATCAGCGCCTTGTCGCCGTCCAGCACGCCGGGCACGTCCGTCAGCATCAGCAGGCGCTTGGCCCCCAGCGCACCGGCCACCGCGCCGGCCACGGTGTCGGCGTTGATGTTGTAGATGTGGCCGTCCTCGCCGTAGCCCACCGGGGCGATCACCGGGATGATGCCGGCACCGGTGAGCGCGTGGATGACGCGCACGTCGATCTCCTCCGGCTCGCCCACGAAGCCCAGGTCCAGCTCGCGCTCGATGCGGCTGCCCGGGTCCTTCACCGTGCGGGACAGCTTGCGGGCGCGGATCAGCCCGCCGTCCCGCCCGGAGATGCCCACGGCCAGCGCGCCGGCGGCGTTGATCAGCCCGGCGATGTGCTTGTTGACCGTGCCGGACAGCACCATCTCGACCACTTCCACCATGGCCGCGTCCGTCACCCGCAGGCCATCGACGAAGGTGGACTGGATGGCGAGCCGGGTCAGCATGGCGTTGATCTGCGGGCCGCCGCCGTGCACCACCACCGGGTTCACCCCAACCTGCTTCAGCAGCGCGATGTCCCGGCCGAAGCCCATCGCCAGGTGCTGCTCGCCCATGGCGTGGCCGCCGTATTTCACCACCACGGTGGCGCCGGCGTAGCGCCGCATGTAGGGCAGCGCGTGAACCAGGATGCGGGCCTGCTCGGCCGGGTCGGCCTGGATGTACTCTTCGATGGCAGCGCTCATGCTGGCAGGCCCTCCCGGAACGGGCGGACCTAACGGCGCGGGCGCGCCCCGGTCAAGCCGCCAGGGCCGCGAGGCTGGCCCGCAGCAGGTCGATGCCGCCGCCATCCGTGCTGCTGGTGGTGGCGACGGCGGGGAAGGCCGCGCCGTGCTTGCGGGTGAGCGCCAGGATCTCCGCCTGCTTGGCTTCCAGCGCGCGCGGCTTCACGTCATCCGCCTTGGTCAGCACGCATTGATAGGTCACGGCGGCGCGGTCCATCAGGTCCATCACCGCCACGTCGGACGCCTTGACCTCGATGCGCGCGTCCAGCAGCAGCAGCACCCGGCGCAGCGTCGGACGGCCGCGCAGGTACTCGAACATCAGGCCCTGCCAGTCCTCCTTCACCGACTTGGCCGCCTGCGCGTAGCCGTAGCCCGGCATGTCCACCAGCGTCAGCCGGCCGCCGAGGTCGAAGAAGTTGAGCTGCCGGGTACGCCCCGGCGTGTTGGAGGCGCGCGCCAGGGCGTGGTGCCCGACCAGGGCATTGATCAGCGAGGACTTGCCGACGTTGGAGCGGCCGGCGAACGCCACCTCGGTGCCGGACGGCGGTGGAAGCTGGTCCAAGCGCTGGGCGGCGAAGAAGAACCGGCACGGGGCGGCGAACAGCAGCCGCCCCGGTTCGAGGTCTAGCTCTTCGCCCCCTAGCTCTTCACCGACTGGCTCTTGGGCGTCCGGGGGAGCGTCGCCGTTCCCGCCGGGGTCAGCCGGGTCTGCCGCATGATCAACCATTGCTGGCATATCGTAAGGGTATTGTTCCAACTCCAGTAGATCAGCAGCCCGGCGGGGAAGCGGCCCATCATGAACATGAAGATCAGCGGCATGAACTTGAACAGCCGCGCCTGCATCGGGTCCGGCGGCGGCGGGTTCAGCTGCTGCTGCGCATACATGGTGGCGCCCATGATGAGCGTCCACGCCGACAGGTGCAGGAAGGGGGCCAGGACCGTCGGGTCGAACGGGACAAGGCCGAACAGGTTGAAGACGTTGGTCGGGTCCAGCGCCGACAGGTCGTGCACCCAACCGAAGAACGGCGCGTGGCGCATCTCGATGGTGACGAAGATCACCTTGTAGAGCGAGAAGAACACCGGGATTTGCACCAGCATCGGCAGGCAGCCAGCCGCCGGGTTCACCTTCTCGGTCTTGTAGAGCGCCATCATCTCGGATTGCAGCTTGGCCGGCTCGTCCTTCAGCCGCTCGCGCAGGGCGGTCATCTTGGGGCCGAGCAGCTTCATCTTGCTCATCGAGCGGTAGGACTTGTTGGCCAGCGGGAAGAACAGCGCCTTGGCGAACACGGTGAACACCATGATGGCGAGGCCGAAGTTTCCCAGCACGGCGTTGAGCCAGTCCAGTGCGTAGAAGATCGGCTTGGTCAGGAACCAGAACCAGCCGAAATCGACCGCGTACGAGAACAGCGGGATGTGGCCCAGATCCTCGTAGCGGGCCAGCAGGTGCACCTCCTTGGCGCCGGCAAAAGCCCGGTAGCCGTTGCTGGCCTGGCCCCCGGGCGGAACGGTCTCGGCGGCAGCGGCGCTGAGGTCCGTCTGGTAGCGCGGCTGGCCGCCAGGCGCTGCGCTGAAGCGGAACGTGCCGATTTGCGCCACGCCCGCGTCGGCGATCACGGCAGTCAGCCAGTACTTGTCGGTGACGCCGATCCAGCCGTCGGCGGTCTGCTCGGACTGCGCCACGCCGTCGTGCTTCGGGCCATCGGCCTTCACGGTCGCATAGCTCGGATCAACCAGCCGGCCGCCCAGCACGCCGAGCGGCCCCTCGTGCAGGATGTAGTAGCCGGAGGTGACCGGCTGGTAGTCCCGGCGGACACGCGCGAACGGGCGCAGGGACACCGGCGCGGCCGATTGGTTCGCCACCGACTGGGTGACGGTGAACATGTAGAAGTCGTC
The DNA here is from genome assembly GCA_964245495.1 of uncultured Acetobacteraceae bacterium. Lineage (GTDB taxonomy): Bacteria > Pseudomonadota > Alphaproteobacteria > Acetobacterales > Acetobacteraceae > LMUY01. Next base: position 14,665 of record CAXTNC010000049.1, on the reverse strand, counting down.
CACGGCGTAGCGGATGGAGAACACCAGCCCGGCGCCGTTGTCCCAGGTGAGCGTGAGCGGCTTGTCGAGCGTCAGCTCCTGGGCGGACGCCGTCCACAGGGTGGCCTCGTCCGGCAGCCTCACGCCGGGCGTGTCGCTGGTCCAGCCATACTGGATATAGTTCGGCTCGGGGTCGGACGCCGGCTCCAGCACCCGCACCAGCGGCGAGGCGGGCGAAACTTCCTCGTGGTAGTCACGCAGCACCAGGTCGTCCAGCACGGCGCCGCGCAGGCTGACGCTGCCCTGCACCTTGGGCGCGTCGATCGGCACGCGGGGCACGTTGCGCGGCGGCGGCACCGCTTCCGGCTCCGTGCCGGGGAACGCTGGGTCGAACGTGCGCGGCGTGGCGGTCGGCGCCGGCTGGTTCAGGTTGGCCGCCGTTTCCTGCGACACGGGCGGGATTGGCGCCTTGGGCGCCAGGAGCTGGAAGCCGAGCAGGATCGCGATGGAGATCGCGATGGCGACGATGAGGCGCTTCTGGTCCATGCGGCGGGTTCAGCTCTCAGGCTTGGGGACGGGGTCGAAGCCGCCCTCGTTCCAGGGATTGCAGCGCAGCACGCGCCGGGCGGCAAGCGCGCCGCCGCGGAGCGCGCCATGGTCCCGCAACGCTTGCAAGGCGTAGTCGCTGCAGCCGGGGTGGAAGCGGCAGTTGGGGCCGATCAACGGGCGCACCGTCCATTGATAGGCGACAACTGCGCCTTGCAGCGCGAGCGCGGCCAAACTCATGCGACGCCAACCTTGTCCAACGCCCGGCGCAGGTCGTCCATCAGGGCCAGGAACGGGCGGCTGCGCGTGCCATCCCGCCCGATCACCACCAAGTCCACATCGGCCACCGGCCGGTCTTGCAGCAGCAAACGGGCGGCCTCCTTGAGGCGACGCCGGGTGCGGTTGCGCACCACGGCGTTGCCGACCTTCTTGGTCACGGTGAAGCCGAGCCGCGCCACGCCGCCGTCAGGCCGGGCCAGCGCCTGCAGCACGAGGCCGGACATGGCCGCTTTGCGGCCACGGCTGGCGACCCGCAGGAAGTCGGCGCGCCGCTTGAGCCGCACCGGGGGCGTGGCGTGAAGGGCAGGCGCCTGGTCCGGCGCCATGGGAAAGCCTAGGCCGACAGCTTCTTGCGGCCGATCCGGCGGCGGTTGGCCAGGACCTTGCGCCCACCAACAGTTGCCATGCGGGCGCGGAAGCCGTGCCGGTGCTTGCGGACCAGCTTCGAGGGTTGGTAGGTGCGCTTCACGAGAATCTCCAGCCGCAGGGCCGCGCTGGCGCGGGCCTGTCCGAGCGCTGCGTTATAATCGCCGGCCGCCAGCGCCGTCAAATGGGCGGCATGTCCGCGACGGGGGCTTTGGGAACCCATCGCGTCCGCCGGCTGTTGGTTGCGGCGAGCCCAGGGAGGGGAGCCGTGCAGCCAGCAGCCATGCCTCCCATGTTCCAGGTCACGCCATGGTTGGCCATCGCGTCAGCGTCGTCGGCCTGTGCCGGAACCGTGGCGCTCGCGGCGGGCGGCGGTGCCATGTCCTGGCTGGCGTTGGCGGCGGCCAGCCTTGCGGCCGGGGCCGCCACGGTCGTGCTCCTGGACAGGTCGGTGCTGCGGCCTGCGCGCCGTTTGTCCATTGCCAGGCAGGAAGCCGAGGCAGCGTTGGCTGGCCGCATCGAGTTGCAGCGCCGCATCCGGCACGACATGCGGGGCGCGCTGTCCCCTGCCCTGCTGCTGGCCGATCGGCTGCTCAACCATGCCGACCCGGCGGTCAAACGCGCGGGCGACATCGTCGTGCGCTCGATCGAGCGTGCCGCCAGCCTGATCGAGGAGCCGGAGGACGCGCCGGTCAGTCCTCCTGGCGGTCCTTGAACTCGACATCGCGGTGGACGTAGGCGCTCATCAGGATGCCGAAGCCGAGCATGACGGTCAGCGACGCCGACCCGCCGTAGGACACCAGCGGCAACGGCACCCCGCCGACCGGGATGGCGCCCGTCACCATGGCGATGTTCACCGCGACGTAGAGGAAGAAGTTGACGGCGATGCCCAGGCCCACCAGCCGCCCGAACTGATGGCGGCAGCGCAGCGCGATGGCCATGGCGCCCAGCACGATCAGCAGCAGCAGCGCCATGACGGCCAGGCAGCCGACAAAGCCGAACTCCTCCGCCAGCATGGTGAAGATGAAGTCGGTTTGCTTCTCCGGCAGGAAGTTCAGGTGGCCCTGCGTGCCTTGCAGGTAGCCCTTGCCCCACATCCCGCCGGAGCCGAGGGCGATCTTGGACTGCTGGATGTTGTAGCCAGCGCCCAGCGGGTCGCTCGCCGGGTCCAGGAAGGTGTCGATCCGCTGGCGCTGGTAGCCGTGCAGGGTGCCGTAGGCGATCCGGGCGGCGAACGGGATCGGCAGCACGACCAAGGCCACCTTCCACCAGCGCACGCCTGCGGCCAGGAAGACGGACGCGCCGACCAGCCCGGTGATCACCGCGGTGCCGAGGTTCGGCTCCTTCAGGATGAGCGCCACCGGCGCCAGCACGGCCAAGGCGGGCGGGATGAGGAACAGCGGGTTGCCCATCCGCTCCCAGGTCGCGCGGTGGAACCAGGCGGCGAGCGCCACCACGAGGGCGATCTTCATCAGCTCGGACGGCTGCAGCTGGGTGCCGCCGACCTCGATCCAGCGTTGCGCGCCCTTGCCGACGTGTCCCAGCCGCAGCACGAGGGCGAGCAGGCCGAGCGAAAGGGCGTAAAGCGGCCAGGCGAACCGGGCGATGAGGCGTATGTCCACCAGGGCCACGCACAGCATCATCACCAGGCCGAATGCGAAGCGGATGGCCTGCTTGGAAGCGTAAGGCTCCGGAGAGCCGCCCGCCGCCGAGTACAACGCTGCGTAGCCGACCCCGGCCAGGGCGCAGATGAGCAGGACGTAGGACCAGGGCACCTGGAACAGCTTGGTGGTCAGCCCGAAGGACGGCTCCGCCCGGATCAGGCGGCGCTCGTTGATCATGCGCTCACGCCCGGTTCGCCAGCGCCTGGCCTTGCGGCTCCACCCGGTTCACCGGGTCCCGGGTCAGCACGTCCACCATGATCTCCCGCGCCAGCGGCGCCGCAGCGGCCGCTCCGGCGTTGCCATGCTCGATCACCAGGCTCACCGCGTAGCGTGGCGCGTCGTACGGCGCGAACGCCACGAACAGCGCATGCGGACGGTACTCCCAGGGCAGGTTCTCGGACTTGAAGTTGCCGTGCTCCCGAAGTTCGCGCGACACGTGGCGGACCTGGCTGGAGCCGGTCTTGCCGGCCAGCTGCATCCCCGGCAGACCCAGCCGCGCAAGCGGCGCGGTGCCGCCAGCCTCGTTCACCACGGCGTACATGCCTTCCCGGCACAGCTGCAAGTGCCGCTCGGACAGGTTCATGCTCGGCCAGTCGGCCGGCGCGGCGCCAGGCTGCGCCACGCCGCCCAGCGTGCGGGTGAGATGCGGCTGCACCGCCCGCCCGGTGGCGATGCGCGAGACGTAGGTGCACAGCGCGAGCGGCGTCACCTCCACGAAACCCTGGCCGATCCCGGCGTTCACCGTGTCGCCGGCGCCCCACTGATGGCCGCGCGCCTGGCCCCAAGCCTTGGTGGGCATCAGTCCCTTGCGCGCGCCGGGCAGCTCGATGTCCAGGTCCACGCCGATGCCGAAGCGGTTGGCCATGGCCGCCAGCCGGTCGATGCCGACGCGCCGGGCCAGCTCGAAGAAGAACACGTCGCAGGAGTGCTTCAGCCCGCCCTGCACGTCCAATGAGCCGTGGCCGTGCTTGCTCCAGCAGTGGAAGCGCGTGTCGCCCACGTCAATGAAGCCGGGGCAGGTGATGCGGTCGCCCGGGCCGATCACCTTCTCGTCCAGCCCGGCCATCGCCACGGCCATCTTGAAGGTGGAGCCGGGCGGGTACACGCCGGCGGTCGCCTTGTTGATGAGCGGGGCGCGGCGGTTGCTGGTCCATTCCACCCATTGCGCCTGCGACACGCCGGCGTTGAACAGGCTCGGGTCGAAGGACGGCGTGGTGGTCATGGCCAGCACCTCGCCGTTGCGGCAGTCCATCACCACGGCGGACGCGCTCTGATCCGCGATGCGGGACAGCACCTGCTGCTGCAAAGCGAGGTCGATGGTCAGGCCGAGGTCCTGGCCCTGGGTGCCTTCCTGCCGATCCAGCTCGCGGATCACCCGGCCGACCGCATTGACCTCCATCTGCACGGCGCCGGCCCGGCCGCGCAGCTTCAGGTCATGGAACTTCTCCACCCCTGCGCGGCCCACCCGGATGCCGGGCAGCGCCAGCATCGGCTCGTTGCCCATGTCCTCCTCCGAGGGCGGGGCCACGTAGCCCACCAGGTGGGCCAGCGCCGGGCCTTCCGGATACAGGCGGGAGGTGCCGACATCGACCAGGATGCCGGGCAGGTCGGGCGCGTTGACCTCGATGCGGGCCATGTCCTCCCAGGTCAGGAACTCGCGCACCACCAGCGGGATGAAGCGGCGGCGATGGTGCATCTCGCGGTCCAGCTGGGCGCGCTCGTGATCGGCCAGCGGCACCACCTGGGCGAAGGCGTCGAGCGTGGCGGCGACATCGGCGGTCTCCTCCACCATCAGCAGGGCGCGCCAGTTGAGCTTGTTGCCGCCCACCACGGCGCCGAAGCGGTCCAGGATGCGGCCGCGCGGCGGGGCGATCAGCCGGGCGCTGATGCGGTTGCTTTCGGCCAGGGTGGTGTACTTGGCGCCCTCCTCCACCTGCACCTGGTAGAGCTTGGCGGCCAGCAGGCCCAGCACGCCCACCTGCCCTGCCCCGAGCAGCAAGGCGCGGCGGGTGAACACGCCGTTGATCTTGTTCTCTTTCTTCACCAGCGCCTCACGCCTGGTTCGGGTCGGCGAGGCTGCGGTGGGCGCGGGTGAACAGCAAGGCGAGCACGGGATACAGCCCCGCCGTCAGGCCCCACTGGAACAGCGCTGGCAAGAGCGGGAACAGGCGCACCGCCAGCGCGCACACCAGCGCCCATTCCGCCAGCGCGGCCCCTGCCGCCACGCCCACGAAGGCCAGCCACACGAGGAGGAAACCCTGCCGGACCAGCACCCGGCGCCACCGCACGGCCAGCCCGTGCACGATCAGCAGCACCAGCACGTTGGCGCCGAGCGGCGACAAGCCCAGCAGGTCCGCCAGCAACCCCAAGGAGAACACCACTGCCGGCGGCATGGAGGCCGGGCGGAACAGCGACCAGAAGAACACGCAGGCCAGCGCCGCCGCGGGCTGCCACTCCGCCTGGCCCGGCAGCCCGGCCGGGAACGAGGTCGCCAGCAGCATCAGCGCGGTGCATGCGGCGGGGAACGCTGCGCGGGACGCCGCGTCGAGCTGCCGCCAGAGGGTCGGGCGCGGCCGGATGCCAGGGGTCCTGTCCATCAGCGCGCCATCACCGCTTGCGGTCGGCCGCGAGCCGGGTGGCGCTTTCCGGCGACTGGATGCCGGTCAGGCCGTAGTCGAAGACGCGCACCAGCTCCAGCCGGTCCAGCCGGGCGAACGGCTCCACCTCCGGCACGTTGCTGGCCGTGTAGTGAACGACGCCGACCGGCAGCCCGGACGGAAAGGCGTTGGCCTCCGCGGAGGTGACCACGCGCTCGCCCTCGGCCGGCATGCTGCCTTCCGGCCAGAACACCAGCCGCGGGCGGGCGTTGTTGGTGCCCACCAGGATGGCCCGGGCGCGGCTGGCCTCCAACGTCACGGGGATCCGGCTGTTGATGTCCGTGATCAGCAGCACGCGGGCGCTGCGCATTCCCACCTCCGTCACCCGGCCCACCAACCCCCGCTCGTCCAGCGCGATCTGCCCCTTGGCGACCGCCTTGTTGGGACCGGTGGAAAGCAGCACGGCCCGGGCGTACATGCCGCCGGCGTCCGCGACGACGCGGGCGGTGACGTAGGAGGGCGCCGGGTCCGGGATCCAGTTGAGGTTGGCCTTGAGCGCCGTGTTCTCGGCATCCAGCGCCATGGCCACGGCCTGCCACTGGCGCAGCCGGTCGTTCTCCTCGCGCAGCCGGGCGTTCTCGCGGCTCAGCGTCAGCAGGTTCCCCGCATCCGACAGCGCATGGTGGGCGGTGGCGATCGGCTCGGACACGATGCCGAACAGCGGCGCCAGGGCGTCGGCCAGCGCCATGCGGGCGCGCTCGGCCAGCCTGGCGTCCGCCTTGCCGAGCAGCATGACGCCGAACGCCAGCGCGACCAGCACGGGCAGCGTGAGGCGGGACAGCGCCTGGCGGACGGGAATGGACAGCCGGATCAAGGCGGGACGAACCCTCTTAGTACATGGACGTCAGCACGTTGCGCAGGCGCTTCATCTCTTCCAACGCCCGGCCCGTGCCGAGCGCCACGCAGGACAGCGGGTTTTCAGCCACGACCACCGGCAGCCCGGTGGCGTCCCGCAGCACCTGGTCCAGGCGGTATAGCAGGGCGCCGCCGCCCGTGAGCACGATTCCCTTGTCCACGATGTCGGCCGCCAGCTCCGGCGGGGTGTTTTCCAGCGCCACCTTCACCGCTTCAAGAATGGCGCTGACCGGCTCGGCCATGCTTTCGGAGATTTGGCGCTGGCTGACGTGGACCTCGCGCGGAACCCCGTTCATGAGGTCGCGGCCTTTCACCTCCCGGTAAGGCCCTTCCTCGCCGTAGTCTGGCGGGCAGGCGGCGCCGATGTCGATCTTGATGCGTTCGGCCGAACTCTCGCCGATCAGCAAATTATGGTTGCGGCGGATGTAGCTGATGATCGCCTCGTCCATCTTGTCGCCGCCCACGCGGACGCTGCGGCTGTAGACGATGCCGCCCAGGGAGATGATGGCGACTTCCGTGGTGCCGCCGCCGACATCGACGATCATGGAGCCGGACGGTTCCGTCACCGGCAGCCCGGCGCCGATCGCGGCGGCCATCGGCTCCTCGATCAGCATGACCTTGCGGGCGCCGGCGGATTCTGCGCTTTCCTGGATGGCGCGGCGTTCCACGGCGGTGGAGCCGGACGGCACGCAGACGATGATCATGGGCGAGGAAAAGCCGCGCCGGGCGTGCACCTTGCGGATGAAGTGCTTGATCATCTCCTCCGCCACCTCGAAGTCGGCGATCACGCCGTCGCGCAACGGCCGGATGGCGGAGATGTTGCCCGGCGTGCGCCCCAGCATCTGCTTGGCTTCCTCGCCCACCGCCAGCACCTGCTTCTTGCCGCGCACGTCCGCGATCGCCACGACGGAGGGTTCGTCCAGCACGATGCCGCGGCCCTTGACGTAGACCAGGGTGTTCGCCGTGCCGAGGTCGATGGCCATGTCGGCTGACATGAACCCGAACAGGGATCCAAACATTCGGCGAAGTTTCCAGATAGGTCGGGAGGCGTGGGCTTAATAGCCTGCCCTGCCCGCGGCAAGCCCGGCGCTTGGCCACGCAACGGCCGGCGCAGCGCCTCGGCCACGCGCCCGCCACATTAGCGCAATATTGTCAATCTCGCGCCAGAAGAAATCGGGCGACAGGCTTGAGCGTTGCAATCGGTCATGGCTGGCGTGCCGGCCAGTTTGCCACCAACGGAGAGAATCATGACGAAAATGCTGAGCGTGACTGCGCTGACCCTCGCGCTGGGGCTTGGCGCCTGCACCGACCCCTACAGCCCAGGCCAGCGCGCGGTGGGCGGCGGCGTAATCGGCGGCCTTGGCGGCGCTGGCATCGGCGCTCTTGCCGGAGGCGGCAAAGGCGCGCTGATCGGCGGGCTTGCCGGCACCGCGGTGGGCGCCGGCGCCGGCGCCGCGACGACGCCGCGCCCGGCCTACGGCTACTGAAACCACCCGCCCCGCCCGGCGCACGGGCGGGGCGGCGCTTCAGGCCAGCGCCGGGTCACGCCGGGTCGCGGGCATGACGGCGCTGATCACCGCCGCGACCGCTATGTTGGCCGCCAAGGCCAGCACGCCGACATAAAGCATGTAGCTGGCGCCGCCGAAGGTGAGCATGTGCAGCGGTTTCAGCTCGTCCGTCCACGCGACGAGGGTGCCGCCCAGGAACCCGACCGCCCAGCCCGCGAGCAGCGCCGGGCCGCTGAACCAGCGGGTGAACAGGCCGAACACGACGGCCGGGAAGGTTTGCAGGATCCACAGCCCGCCCAGCAGCTGCAGGTCAAGCGCCACCGTGTTATCCAGGAACAGCACGAAGCCGAGCGCGCCCAGCTTCACCACCATGGACACCGCCTTGGCCACCGCCGCCTCCCCGGAGGCGGAGATGTCCGGGTTGACGTAGGCCTTCCAGAAATTGCGGGTGAACAGGTTGGCCGCCCCGATGGACATGACGGCGGCCGGCACCAGCGCGCCGATGGCGATGGCCGCGAAGGCGAAACCGGCGAACCAGCCGGGGAACAACGCCTTGAACAGCGCCGGCACCACCTCGTTCGCCGTGGCGGGCTTCACCCCGGCAGCGATCGCCATGTAGCCCAGCAGCGCGATCAGCCCGAGCAGCAGCGTGTAGGCCGGCAGCAGGATCGCGTTCTTGCGGATGGTGTCGCCGCTGCGGGAGGCGAAGATGCCGGTCAGGGTATGCGGGTACATGAACGCCGCCATGGCGGAGCCGAGCGCCGTGGTGGCGTACGGCAGGCATCGCCCCGGCGCCAGCAGGATGCCGCCGCTGCCCTTGGCGGTGAACGCGGCGTCCGCGGCGGCGAACACCGCGCCGTAGCCGCCCAGCCGCAGCGGGATGACCGCCACCGCCACCAGCACCACGACGTAGATCATGATGTCCTTGACGAAGGCGATCAGCGCCGGGGCGCGCAGCCCGGCGGAGTAGGTGTACAGCGCCAGCACCAGGAAGGCGGCGATCAGCGGCAGCTCGCCGTGGAGGCCGAGCGCCTTGATGACCACCTCCATGCCGATCAGCTGCAGCGCGATGTACGGCATGGTGGCGAGCACGCCGGTGATGGCCACCGCCAGCTCCAGCGGGCGGGAGCCGTAGCGCGCCAGCACCACGTCCGCCGCCGTGACGTGCCCGGCCTTCGCCGCCACCGCCCACAGCCGCGGCATGATGGCGAACACGATCGGGTAGACGATGATGGTGTAGGGCAGCGCGAAGAAGCCGTAGGCGCCCACGGAGTACACCAGCGCCGGCACCGCGATCACGGTGTAGGCGGTGTAGAAGTCCCCGCCGACCAGGAACCAGGTGATCCAGGTGCCGAACTGGCGGCCGCCCAGCCCCCATTCGTCGATGTGCGCCAGCGTCTCCGGCCGGCGCCAGCGCGCGGCGACGAAGCCCATGACGGAAACCAGGGCGAAGAAGAAGACGAAGACGGCAAGGGCCTGCCAGTCGATCGTGTCGCTGGTCACTGTTCCGGCCCCCGCTTGGCGCTGCGCCACACCAGCCAGGTGAGCAAGGAGCTGACCGGGACCCAGGCCAGCTGGTACCAGTAGAAGAACGGGAAGCCGAACAGCGCCGGCTCGGCCATGTTGTAGAACGGCACCCACAGCAAGCCGATAAACGGCAGCAGAAGCAGCACGGCCACGGCTTGTCGCCCTCCCCTGCCGCGATTAGAACGCGGCTTCGCCAGACCTACGGCATCGGCCCGCCGCCCGGCAAGGGACCCGGCGGGGCGGGCCTGCCCGCCGCACACCAGGAACACCGCCACGATGCACGTCAGACACCTCGCCCTGTTCCTTCCCGCGCTGACCCTCGCCGGATGCGCCACCCCGGCCCAGCAGGCCGCCCGCAACCGGTCGCCGGTCTATGCGGCCGACCTGTCCGGCAAGGCTGCCTCCTGCACCGCGCCCGAGGAGAAGCTGGTGGATGGCAAGAACAGCACGGTGGCGATGGCCACGGGCGGCGGCGGCTGGTGCGGCATCGTCGTGACCCGCGACGGCAAGCCGCTGGACGCAGGCTTGCTGACCCAGAGGCCGCGCAACGGCAGCGTTTATGTCCACCTGGTCGGCGACGACACCCGGGTGGACTACACCCCCCGCCCCGGCGCCGCCGGCGCGGACAGCTTCGCCGTCAAATTCATTCCAGGAGACGAGACGATGCAGGTCACGGTCAACGCCCCCGCTGCTCCGGTGGCCTCCAAGTGAGGGCGCGCCGGGCGCCCTGCCTGCTGGCCGCGATGGCGTTGCTCGCCGGGTCGGCGCAGGCCCACTGCACCGCCGCGGCCGACGAGTCCGCGTTCGACGTGGGGGCGCTCAAGAGCGAGCTGAGCGTGCTGGCGGTCGCGTGCGGGGAGGACGAGAGCTACAACGGCTTCGTCACCCGCGACCGGACGGAGCTGGTGCGGCAGGACGGCGTGGTGAACGCCTGGTTCAAGCGCACCTACGGCAAGACGGCGCAAGCCAAGTACGACAGCTTCATCACGTCCCAGGCGAACGAGCAAAGCATCGCCGGGCAGCACGAGGGCAACCAGTTCTGCCCGCGCCTGAAGCCGGTGTTCGCCGAGGTGGCGGCGGTGCCGCTGGCGCAGTTGCCGGAATATGCGGCGGCAAAGAACCTGTCGCCGGTGGATTTCGCGTGCGTGACGGCGGTGCCGGCGCGGGCGACGGCGCCGGCTCGGGGATCGCGGACGGGCGCCCGCAAGAAGTCATAGCCGTCATGGCGAGCAGTTGGGAGCGTTGCGGGACGCGCTGATGAGTCCCGGCGACGAAGCCAAGGCGAACCGGGCAGCCGAAGAGGTGACGGCCTACGAAAGCCAGTCTACCGCGATCAAGGTCGATCTCTCGGCGATCCGCGGCGAGCTGACGCTGCTGAAGTGGATGCTGGCGTCCTTGCTCGGGGTCAACCTCGCCGTGGCGCTGAAGCTGTTCCTTCACTAACCGCACAAACAACGATCGTGCCGTCAGGAACACCTCCGGCACGAGCATCGAAACAGCGTCGAAACCCTAAGTTCCTAACCCACTGAGGTTGGTGGGTGATGTTGGGTTCGAACCAACGACCCGCTGATTAAGAGTCAGCTGCTCTACCAACTGAGCTAATCACCCGCCGGCGTCCGTATAACCGGCTTGCCCGCCGCAGGAAACCCCCTTTCCGCCGCCTCGCCTGCCTTGCGCCGATCACGCTTCGCGTGCTTCCTCCCCATGCACTCCGGAGCACCGCGCCGCCTTGGCCTACGCTTGCCAGCAGCTCATCAACGGCGTCACCCTGGGCATGATCTACGGCCTGATCGCGGTGGGGTACACCATGGTCTATGGCATCATCGGCATGATCAACTTCGCCCATGGCGACGTGTTCATGATCGGCGCGTTCCTTTCGCTCATCGCCTTGCTGCTGCTCTCCGCCCTCGGCGTCAGCTCCGTCCCCCTCGCCCTGGCGCTCACGCTGCTGTTCGCCGCCGCGCTGGCCGGGCTGTACGGCTGGACCATCGAGCGGGTCGCCTACCGGCCGCTGCGCGGCTCGTTCCGCCTGGCGCCGCTGATCAGCGCCATCGGCATGTCCATCGTGCTGCAGAACTTCACCCAGATCGCCCAGGGAGCACGCGTCAAGCCGATGGCGCCGCTGGTGCCCGGCGGCGTGCGGCTGTTCACCGAGGGCGCGTTCGCCGTGCAGCTGTCCTGGATGCAGGCCGCCATCATCGTCACCACCCTGGCCGTGCTCGCGGCCTTCACCTGGCTGGTCACCCGCACGCCACTTGGGCGGGCCATGCGGGCGTGCGAGCAGGACATCCGCATGGCCGGGCTGCTCGGCATCGACACGGACCGCACCATCAGCCTCACCTTCGTCATCGGCGCTGCCTTGGCCGCGGTCGCCGGGCTGATGTTCCTGCTGTACTACGGCGTGATCGACTTCTTCATCGGCTTCGTGGCCGGGGTGAAGGCGTTCACCGCCGCCGTGCTGGGCGGCATCGGCTCCCTGCCCGGCGCGGTGCTGGGCGGGCTGCTGATCGGGCTGATCGAGACGTTCTGGTCGGCCTACTTCTCCGTCGCCTACAAGGACGTGGCGGCGTTCGCCATCCTCATCATCGTGCTGGTGTTCATGCCGACCGGGCTGCTCGGCCGCGCCGACGTCGAGAAGGTATGACACGCCCGTTGCGCCAGGCCGGGCTGGCCGCGCTGGCGGCCCTCGGCCTGTTCGCGCCCATGATCGGGCTGCGGACGGAGGCCGGACCTGGCTCGCTCCTCTTGCAGCCGCGGCCCTGGCTGGTGGCTGGCGTGGTGGCGGCCGTGTTCCTGCTGCGGCTGCTCGGCTTCGCCTGGGCGGGACGCACCCGGCGCGAGGCCGTCGCCGCCAACCGGCGCACCGCTGAGCGCCTGTCCCGCCTCGGCCGGGTCGCGGCGCCCGCCCTGCTCGCGTTCGCCGTGCTGCTGCCGCTGTTCGCTGGGCGCTACTATCTCGATCTCGGCGTGGTGGTGCTGACGTACATCATGCTCGGCTGGGGCTTGAACATCGTCGTCGGCCTCGCAGGCCTGCTGGACCTCGGCTACGTCGCGTTCTACGCGGTCGGCGCCTACACCACCGCGCTGATGTCCACCACCTACGGCCTGGGCTTCTGGACCTGCCTGCCGCTTGCGGGCCTGTTCGCCGGCATGGCGGGGATGCTGCTGGGCTTCCCCGTGCTGCGGCTGCGTGGGGACTACCTCGCCATCGTGACGCTCGCGTTCGGCGAGATCATCCGCATCGTGCTGGTCAACTGGACGGGGCTGACCAACGGCCCGAACGGCATCACCGACATCCCGCGCCCCACCCTGTTCGGCCTCAAGTTTACAGCCTCGGGCGCGCCGGACAGCTTCGCCGGGTTCTTCGGGCTGGCGCCCAGCCCGGTGCAGCGGGTGATCTACCTGTACTACGTCATCCTCGGCCTCGCGCTGCTGACCAACTGGGTTTCGCTGCGGCTGCGCCGGCTGCCGCTGGGGCGGGCGTGGGAGGCGCTGCGGGAGAACGAGGTCGCCTGCCGCTCGCTGGGCATCAACGTGACGGTGACGAAGCTGACCGCGTTCAGCATCGGCGCTGCCTTCGGCGGGTTGGCCGGGGCGTTCTTCGCCACCCGGCAGGCCTTCGTCAGCCCGGAAAGCTTCACCTTCATCGAATCCGCCATCGTGCTGGCGATCGTGGTGCTGGGCGGGCTGGGCAGCCAGCTGGGCGTGGCGCTCGCAGCCACCGTGATGATCGGCGGCCTGGAACTCCTGCGGGACGTGCTGAGCGGGCTGAACGCCCAGCCGGGCTTTGCCTGGCTCGGCCCGCTGGTGGGGGACATCGGCCAGTACCGGATGCTGATCTTCGGCCTGGCGCTGGTGGGCATGATGATCCTGCGCCCGCGTGGGCTGGTGTCCGGCCGCACGCCCTCCGTGGCGCTGGGTGCACAGCCCAAGGAGATCGCGGCCGAGCTGGTGGCGCAGGGCCGTGCCTGAGGCTTTGAGAGCCATGCCTGAGCCGCTGCTGGCCGTGCAGGACCTCACCATGCGCTTCGGCGGGCTGACGGCGGTGGCCGGGCTGTCCTTCACCGCGGACAGCGGGCAGATCACCTCCGTCATCGGGCCGAACGGCGCGGGCAAGACGACGGTGTTCAACTGCATCACCGGGTTCTACCGCCCGACCTCCGGCACCCTGCGGCTGACCCATGCGGACGGGGCGGCCTATGCGTTGCAGCGCCTGCCGGGCCACCGCATCGCGCGGCGGGCCAGGGTGGCGCGCACGTTCCAGAACATCCGCCTGTTCGCCGGCATGACGGCGCTGGAGAACCTGCTGGTGGCGCAGCACAACACGCTGATGCCCTCCGTCGCCGCCGGGCTGCTGGCGGTGCTGGGCCTCGGCGGCCATCGCCGGGCGGAGCGGCTGGCGATCGACCGCGCCCGGCTGTGGCTGGACGCCATCGGCCTGCTGCGCCGCGCCGACGACCCGGCGGGCGCCCTGCCCTACGGCGACCAACGCCGGCTGGAGATCGCCCGCGCCATGTGCACGGCGCCCGTGCTGCTGTGCCTGGACGAGCCGGCCGCCGGGCTGAACCCGCGCGAAAGCGACGAGCTGGCAGTACTGCTGCGCCGCATCCGCGACGGCGGCGTGGACGCCCCCTGCTCCGTGCTGCTGATCGAGCATGACATGGGCGTGGTCATGCGGGTGTCAGACCACGTCGTGGTGCTGGACCACGGCCGCAAGATCAGCGACGGGCCGCCCGCCGCCGTGCAGGCGGACCCGGCGGTGATCGCCGCCTACCTCGGCGAGGGCGACGAGGACGAGGCGGCATGACCCTCCTGCGGCTGCAAGGCGTCACCGCGTTCTACGGCGCGATCCAGGCGCTGCGCGGCGTGGACCTGCGCGTGGAGCTGGGCGAGATCGTGGCGTTGATCGGCGCCAACGGGGCCGGCAAATCGACCCTGATGATGACGGTCTGCGGCAGCCCGCGCGCCCGCGCCGGGTCGATCACGTATGACGGGCGAGACATCACGGCGGAACCGACCCACCGCATCATGCGCAGCGGCATCGCCCAGTCGCCGGAGGGCCGCCGCATCTTCGGCCGCATGACGGTGAACGAGAACCTGCTGATGGGCGGCCAGGCAGCGCGCATGGCCGGGTTCGAGCAGCTGCGGGAACAGGCTTTCGCGCTGTTCCCGCGCCTGAAGGAGCGCATGGGGCAGCGCGCCGGCACGCTGTCCGGCGGGGAGCAGCAAATGCTGGCCATCGCCCGCGCGCTGATGACCCGGCCGCGCCTGCTGCTGCTGGACG
>CAXTNC010000048.1:3180-17604 GCA_964245495.1 uncultured Acetobacteraceae bacterium | reverse complement strand
CGGTTCCAGTAGCCGGCCATCACCTGCGGGCCGCGCACGCACACCTCCCCGCGCTCGCCGGAGGGCAGGAGCGCGCCGGTCGCCGGGTCCCGGACCTCGATGACCGTCCCGGCCAGCGCCACGCCGGCCGAGCCGGGCTTGGCCGGCCCGTTCGGCGGGTTGCAGGTCACCACGGGCGAAGCCTCCGTCAGGCCGTAGCCTTCCACCAGCTTGCACCCGGTCAGCGCCACGAACCGCTCGCGCACCTCCTCCGGCAGCGGCGCGCCGCCGGACACGCTGAACCGCAGCGAACGCAGGTCCAGCGTGCCCCCCTTGATTGCACCTCGCGCCGCCGCGTTGATCGCCACGTAGATCGTCGGCACCGCGTTCATCACCGTGACCCGGCGTCGCCTGATCGCCGCCAGCATCGCCGTCAGCTCGAAGCGCGGCAGCATCACCAGCTCCGCCCCCATGCTCACGCCGAACAGCAGCACGGAGGTCATGGCGAACACGTGGAAGAACGGCAGCACCGCCAGCACGCGCTCCCGGCCCGCCTCCGCTTCCTGCCAGTGCCGGCGCACCTGCTCCGTGTTGGCAAGGAGGTTGGCGTGGCTGAGCATTGCCCCCTTCGGCGTGCCGGTGGTGCCGCCGGTGTACTGCAGCACCGCCACCTGCGCCGGGTCGGCCGGCACCGGCGCCGCCGGCTCGTTGCTGCGGACGACGGCGGCGAACGGCACGTGCAGCGCGTCGGGCGGGATGGCCGCCAGCTCCCGCCGCTTGAACAGCCGGAACAGCGCCGCCTTCGCCGGCGGCAGGACGCCCGCCATCGGGCAGACCACCAGCCGCCGCAGCCCCGCCTCGCCCGCCACGTTGGCGACCCGGCGATAGGCCGCCTCCAGGTCCATCACCGCCATGATCGTTGCGCCCGAGTCGCGGATTTGGTATGTCAGCTCGCGTTCGACGTAGAGCGGGCTGAAGTTCACCACCGTGCCGCCCGCGCGCAGCGCCGCGAAATACAGGATCGGGTAGTACGGCGTGTTCGGCAGGCACAGGCCCACCCGGTCGCCGGGGCCGACGCCCAGGTCCTGCAGTCCCCGGGCCGCCCTTTGCACCAGCGCGCCGAGCTGGCGGTAGCTCCAGCGCCGGCCCAGGAAGTCCATCGCCGGACGGTCGCCATGGGCCAGCGCCGCACCATCAAGAAGGCCATCCACCATGCCGGCGCGCACCCGCCTCAGCATCCTGCCTTCCCTTTCGCGTCAGCCGGCGCGGCGCAGGAAGCCGGCGAAGGCTTGCAGCGTCGCGTCGGACACGTAGTGCTCGATCCCCTCGGCGTCGTTTTCCGCCGCGTCCGCCGGGACGCCCACCGCCAGCAGCAGATCGACCACCAAGCGGTGCCGCGCCCGCACCCGGTCGGCCAGCTCCTGCCCGGCGTCGGTCAGGAACACGCTGCGGTAGGGCTTGCCGGTTGCCAGCCCCTCGCGCCGCAGCCGCGCGATGGTCTTGACGGCGGTGGCGTGGGACACGCCGAAGCGCCGCGCCACGTCGGTGGCGCGGGCCTCGCCGCCGGCGGCGATCAGGTCGGAGATCAGCTCGGCGTAGTCCTCCAGCATGGCCGCGCCCCGGGCCGTGCGGGCGCGCTCGAATCGCTGCGCCTGGGCCGGTTCCTCCGGCAGGCCTTGGTCCGCCGCTTCCATGCCATCCCTCCGCCGCCCGGTCTAGCAGGCGCCGCCGCGAACGTAAAAGCCGCGCTGCCCCGTCCCCCGCTTGACCCGGTTGTAGCCCGGGCTACATCTTGCAGCGCCAACAGCAGGCGAGACCTTGCCACCGACCCACCCCGGCATGACGGCGCGGACGGATGCGGCCATGGAAGACACGCTGGCCGGCCGGCGCAACGGCCTGCGCGCGTGGCTGCCGTTCGCCGGCCCGGCCTTCGTCGCCTCCATCGCCTACATCGACCCCGGCAACTTCGCCACCAACATCCAGGCCGGCGCGCGCTACGGCTACGGCCTGCTCTGGGTCGTGCTGCTGGCCAACGCGGCGGCCATGCTGTTCCAGGCGCTGTCGGCCCGGCTCGGCATCGCCACCGGGCGGAACCTGGCCGAGCTGTGCCGGGCGCACTTCCCCCGCCCCGTGGTGCTGGCGATGTGGGCCGTGAGCGAGGTGGCCGCCATGGCGACCGACCTGGCCGAGTTCCTCGGCGGCGCCATCGGGCTGGCCATCCTGTTCCACCTGCCGCTGCTGGCCGGCATGGCCGCCACCGCCGTCGCCACCTGCGCCATCCTGCTGCTGGACCGCCGGGGCTACCGCCCGCTGGAGCTGGCCGTCACCGCCATGGTGGGCGTCATCGCCGCCAGCTACGTGGTGGAGCTGCTGATCTCGCCGCCGGACTGGGGCGCGGCGGCGCGGCAGGTCGTGCACCCGGCGCTGGCCGACCGCGACGCGCTGGCGCTGGCGGTGGCCATCGTCGGCGCCACGGTGATGCCGCACGCGATCTACCTGCACTCCGGCCTCACCCAGGCCCGCGGCCGGGACGCGCGGCCAGGCCAGGCGCCGGGCCGGCTGCGCGGCCTGCTGCGGTACTCCAACATCGAGGTGCTGGCGGCGCTCGGCCTCGCCGGGCTGGTGAACATGGCCATGGTGATGATGGCAGCCGCCGCGTTCCACGCCGGGCACCCGGAGGTGGCGGAGATCCAGACCGCCTACGAGACCCTGGCGCCGTTGTTCGGCGCCGCCGCGGCCGGCGTGTTCCTGCTGTCGCTGATCGCGTCGGGCCTGGCCTCGTCCGCCGTCGGCACCATGGCCGGCCAGGTCATCATGCAGGGCTTCGTCGGCTGGCGCATCCCCGTCTGGGCGCGCCGGCTGGTGACGATGCTGCCCGCCTTCGCCGTGGCGGCTGCCGGCGTGGACGCCACCACCTCCCTGGTCGCGAGCCAGGTCGTGCTCAGCCTGGCCTTGCCGGCGCCGCTGGTGGCCCTGGTGCTGTTCGTGCGGCGGCGGGACATCATGGGGGAGCTGGTCTGCGGCGCCGGCACGGTGGCGCTGGCCGCGGGCATGACGCTGACCGTGCTGCTGCTGAACCTGGTGCTCGTCCTGCAGCTGGCCGGGATCAATCTCCCGTTCCTGCCGGCCAGCTAGGCCCGCAGGTGCTCCGGGATCGCCATGCCCAGCCGCACCGGCACGTCCCAGGTTTCCCGGACGGAGCGCAGCGGCCTGAACCCGGTCCGCAGGTAGGTCGGCAGCGCCCGGGGATGGTCGGCCGTGCAGGTGTTGACCGTGACGCCGCGTCCGCTGGCGGCGAACGCCTCGTCCACCGCGGCCCGCAGGAACGCCCCGCCCCACCCAAGCCCGACCGCCTGCGGCACCAGGCCGAAGTAGCTGAGGTTCACGTCCGGCCGGCCGCGCCCGTCCAGCTCGAAGAACCCGGCCGGCTCGCCGCCGCGGTACAGCGCATGGATGCTGACCGCCGGGTCGCGCAGGATGCCCTCCAAGGCGGCGTCGGGCAGCGCCCGGCGCAGCCACCACAGGTGCGGGGCGCCCACGGCATGGTACAGGTAGCGGTAGAACGCGGCGGAGCAGGCAGCCAGCCGCACCAGGCTGGTGTCGGGGTGCAGCCGCGGCGGCGGCGTTTCCGGCGGGGCGTCCATGCGCAGGAACGTCACCGTCACCCCGACGCGGATGGTGGGCGCCGCCGCGGTCCGGCCGCCCGGCTCGCCCACGGCGCTAATCGTCAAGGAAGGAGCGCAGCTTGCGGCTGCGGCTCGGGTGCTTGAGCTTGCGCAGCGCCTTGGCCTCGATCTGGCGGATGCGCTCGCGGGTCACGTTGAATTGCTGGCCGACCTCCTCCAGCGTGTGGTCGGTGTTCATGCCGATGCCGAAGCGCATCCGCAGCACCCGCTCCTCGCGCGGCGTGAGCGAGGACAGCACGCGCGTGGTCGCTTCGCGCAGGTTGGCCTGGATCGCGGCGTCCAGCGGGATCACCGCCGCCTTGTCCTCGATGAAGTCGCCGAGGTGGCTGTCCTCCTCGTCGCCGATCGGGGTTTCCAGGCTGATCGGCTCCTTGGCGATCTTGAGCACCTTGCGGACCTTCTCCAGCGGCATGCCGAGCTTCTCGGCCAGCTCCTCCGGCGCCGGCTCGCGGCCGATCTCGTGCAGCATCTGCCGGCTGGTGCGCACCAGCTTGTTGATCGTCTCGATCATGTGCACGGGGATGCGGATGGTGCGCGCCTGGTCCGCGATCGAGCGGGTGATCGCCTGGCGGATCCACCAGGTGGCGTAGGTGGAGAACTTGTAGCCGCGGCGGTACTCGAACTTGTCCACCGCCTTCATCAGGCCGATGTTGCCCTCCTGGATGAGGTCCAGGAATTGCAGGCCGCGGTTGGTGTACTTCTTGGCGATGGAGATCACCAGGCGCAGGTTGGCCTCGATCATCTCCTTCTTGGCCCGCGCGCTGTCCCGCTCGCCGCGGCTGACCGTGGTGTAGACCCGGCGGAACTCCGCGATCGGCAGCCCGGCGTCCTGCGCCACGGCGCCGATGCTGCCGCGCAGCTTCGCCGTCTCCTCCGCGTGCTTGGCGGTGAAGGCCTTCCAGCCGCGCCCGGGCAGCTGCGCCACCCGCTCCATCCAGTTCGGGTCCAGCTCGTGGCCGCGGTATTCCTTGAGGAACTCGTCGCGCGGCACCTTGCTCTGCTCGCCCATTCGCAGCAGCGAGCCTTCCAGCTGGTTCAGCCGCTGGCTCAGCTGCTTGAGCTGCACCACCAGCTCCTCGATGCGGTTGTTGTGCAGCCGCACCTGCTCCACCCGGCCGATCAGCTCCTCGCGCGACTTCTCGTAGCCCTTCTCGGAGCGGGCGTTCATCTCGTCGCCCGCCGTCATCGTTTCCAGCCGGCGGGACTGCACCTTGCTCAGCTTCTTGTAGAGCGCCTCGATCTCCTCGAAGTTGGCCAGCACCTCGGGCTTCAGCTTCTCTTCCAGCGCCGACAGCGACATGCCGGGGCCTTCGCCGTCGTCGCCGTCGTCGTCCGCCTCGGCAGGCTCCGCCGCCTCGGCCTCGGGAGCCTCCACCAGCGCCTCCGGCGGCGGCGCGCCGGCGCCCTGGGTCGCCTCCAGGTCCACGATGTCGCGCAGCAGCATCCGGCCGGCCTTGAGCGCGTCATGCCAGGCGATGATGGCGCGGAAGGTGAGCGGGCTTTCGCACAAGCCGCCGATCATCATGTCCCGCCCGGCCTCGATGCGCTTGGCGATGGCGATCTCGCCCTCGCGGGACAGCAGCTCGACCGACCCCATCTCGCGCAGGTACATGCGCACCGGGTCGTCGGTGCGGCCGAGGTTGGACTCGTCCACGTTGCCGGACGGCTCGGCCTCCTCGGCGTCGGCCTCGCCTTCCGCCTTCTCCGCCTTGGCGGGCGCAGCCTCGCCTTCCTCGGCTTCCTCGCCCTCCACGACCTGGATGCCCATCTCGCTGAGCATCGCCATCACGTCCTCGATCTGCTCCGAGCTGTTGTGCTCCGGCGGCAGCACGGCGTTCAGCTCGTCGAACGTGATATAGCCGCGCTCCTTGCCCCGCGCGATCAGGCGCTTGACGGAGGCGGCGTTGGTGTCGAGCAAGGTCGCGTCGGCGTCCTGCTCGGTCGTGGCGGTTTCAGTCGTGGCTGCGGGCTTCGTCGCCATAGGGCGGTGTCTCCATGTGGGGCAAGGGCGCGCCCAGCGCTTCAGGCCTCGGCGTCGTCACCCTGTGCGTCGTGCGCCAAGGCTTCGCGGGCGGCGCACAGCGCCACCAGGCGGCCCTGGGCGGCAGCGTCGGGGACGCGGGCGAATGCGGCTTGCGCCGCGGCGACTTCCTCATCCAAGCGTGCCCGGTTGAGCAGGCCGAAGAAATGCCACCATCCCGCCTCCGCCTCCGCCGGCATTGCGCCGGGGCCGGCACACGCCGGCAACGGCATCGGATGGTCGGCAAGCACCTGAGCTGCCTGCGTAGCCTGACCAGAGTCCCGCAGGTGGTTCATGAGGTGGGCCGAGTCAAGCTCGGCGGCCGAATCATGCCAATGCAGCAGGAGGTCGCGCAGCTCGGCCAGCATGGGGGGCAGCGCCAGTCCGGACAACGCCTCGGCGACATCCCCGATCAGGACCGGATGGTTCAGCAGGATGCCGACCAACGCCCGGTGGCGCTCGGCGGCGGCATGGCTGCCGGCCGGCGCGGAGCGCTGCGGCGGGCGGGACGCGGCAGGCGCCCCGGGCCGCCGGGTGGCGGCGTAGAAGCGGTCCCGCAGGGCCGTGCGGTACTCGCTGGCAAGCCCCTTGTCGCCGATCCGGGCAGCCGCTGCGTCCAGGCGCGCGCGCAGCGCCGCGCGGGCTTCCGGCGTGTCGGTGGCCGAACCCTCCCGCATCAAGTCGAACAACGCCACGGAAAGCGGGCGCTTGGCCTTCAGCACGGCGGCGAACGCGGCGGGGCCGCCCCGGCGGATCAGCGTGTCCGGGTCCTCGCCAGGGGGCAGCGTCGCCAAGCAGAGCGTGCGGTCGGGCGCGATCATCGGCAGCGCCACCTCCGCCGCCCGCGCCGCCGCCCGGGCGCCTGCGGCATCGCCGTCGAAGCACAGGGTGGGCGCATCCGTCAGCCGCCAGATCTCCTCCAGCTGCCCCGCCGTCAGCGCCGTGCCCAAGGGCGCCAGGGCGCCGCCGAACCCGGCCTGGTGCAGCGCGATCACGTCCATGTAGCCTTCCGCGACGATGGCGCCGTGCTCGGACTTGCGGCAGCCTTCGCGGGCCAGGTCCAGGGCATACAGCGTGCGCCCCTTGGAATAGACCGCCGTTTCCGGGCCGTTGATGTACTTCGGCTTGGCATCGCCCAGCGCCCGCCCGCCAAAGCTGATGGTCCGGCCGCGGCGGTCGCGGATCGGGAAGGTGACCCGGTTGTAGAACAGCTCCCGCACCGCCCCGTCGTCGCGCGACTGCAGCAGCCCGGCCTCCGCCATGCGCGCCGGGTCGACGCCGGCGCGGCCCAGCTCGGCCACCAGGTCGCCGCGGCCCTCGCCGGACCAGCCGAGGCCGAAGCGGGCGATCGTCCCGTCCGAAAGCCCCCGGCCGCGCAGGTAGGCCAGCGCTTCGCGGCCCTCGCGCGCGTGCAGCCGCCGGGCGAAGCTGGCGGCGGCGAGGTCCAGCACGGCCGTCAGGTCCACCCGCTGCTTCTCGGCCTCCGCCGCGGCGGGCGAGGCTTTCGGCACGTCCAGCCCCGCCTCGCCCGCCAGCCGCTCCACGGCCTCGATGAACCCGGCGCCTTCCGTGTTCATCACGAAGCCGATCGCGTCGCCGTGCGCGCCGCAGCCGAAGCAGTGATAGCCGTCGTCGTACACGTAGAACGAGGGCGACTTCTCGCCGTGGAACGGGCAGCAGCCGCGCCAGGACTTGCCGGACCGCGCGAGCTTGACCCGGCGCCCCACCAGGGCGGCCATGGGCGTGCGCGCCCGCAGCTCGTCCAGGAAGGCGGGCGGCAGCGCCATCAGCCGGCCAGCCGCGCCTTCACCAGCGGGGTGGCGCGGCCCATGTCGAGCGCCGCGGCGTGCCTGGCCTTCAGCGCCGCCATCACCCGGCCCATGTCCTTCGGCCCGGCCGCCCCCGTCTCCGCCACCGCCGCGTCCACCGCGGCAGCCAGGGCGGCATCATCCATCTGCTGCGGCAGGAAGCCGGCGATGACGGCGATCTCCGCCTCCTCCTTCGCCGCCAGTTCCGGCCGGTTGCCTTGGCGGTACAGCTCGACCGATTCGCGGCGGGACTTCACCATGCCGCGCAGCACGCCCATGACGGCGTCCTCGCCCAGCGGCTCCGCCGGGCGGACGGCGATGTCGGCGTCCTTCAGCTTGGCCAGGATCATGCGCAGGGTGGAGGTGCGGGCGGCGTCGCCGGCCTTCATGGAGGTCTTCAGGGCGTCGGCGAACTGGGTGCGCAGGGTCATTGGGACCTCATCAACAGGCGATGCAACGGACATGGCCGGCGCTGGCGTAGTCAAGCAGTCTTCGATCGCGCGTCACGAGGGGGATGCCCATGCGCCGCGCCGTGGCGACCAGGAACCTGTCGGCCGGGTCGCGATACGGGAAATCGGGCAAGCTGGCAGAGTCGAGCGCGATGGCTGGGCTGAACTCCGCGACGTGCACCCCACGCCGGCCCATGAATGCCGAATACCAGAGTTCGACCGCCATCGGCGTCTTGGCCCGGGTGAACCGCCCGCCCGCGGACAACAAGGCCACCTCCCAAGCCGATACGGGGGAGACGAACACCCCGTCCCGCCCCGCCGCATCCCGTATCGCCCGTTCCGCGCCCACCTCCATGGAAGCGCCGTCCGACACGTAGACGAGGGCGCACGTGTCCAGAAGCAGACCGTTCACTCGTGAACGCGGCCCGACTCTGCATTGATCTCGCCTTCGAACACAGGCGCCGTGAGGTCCAGGTCATCAGGGACGCCAAGGGTTCCCTTGGTGCATCCAAACAAGCTTTCGGCCTCTTGCTCCGTCACGCGCGGCGGCCGGACGATGGCCACCACCCGGCCGCGCTTCGTGACCTCGATTTCCTTGATTTCGCCTGCTTGCACGCGATCAAACAGATCCAAACAGGTCGCCTTGAACTCGGTCGCCGAAATCGAGTGCACAGTTTTTCTCCTGGTCATGTAAAATGACCAAGCTGGCAGCGAATTGCAACGGGAAGTTTTTTCCCATAGGCTCCGCGCATGACCAGCGTGGAAGATGTCGTCAACCGCCTTGGCGGCGCCCAGGAAGCTGCCCGGCTGACCGGAGTTGGCCTCGAAGCCATCCGCAAGTGGCGGCAAGCGCAAGCTGTTCCGTCCAAGCATTGGTCCACGATCGTCGCCGCCACCGGCCTCTCCTTCGCCGACCTGCAACCCTCTCAGCCGAGCGCCCCCATGCCCCACGCCGACGCCGTGCCCGCCGGGGCCACCGCTGCCCTCGTGCTGGCGGACGGCGCGGTGTTCTGGGGCCGCGGCTTTGGCGCGCATACCGAAAGCCGGGTCGGCGAGCTGTGCTTCAACACCGGCATGAGCGGCTACCAGGAGACCCTGACGGACGCATCCTACGCCGGGCAGATCATCGCCTTCACCTTCCCGCACATCGGCAACGCCGGCACCAACCCCGGCGACATGGAGGCGACCAACCCGGCGGCGCTGGGCCTGGTCGTCAACCAGGATGTCACGGAGCCGTCCAACTGGCGCTCGGCCCAGCCGCTGGACGCCTGGCTGCGAACGCAGGGCCTGCCCGGCATCGCGGGCGTGGACACCCGGGCCTTGACCCTGCGCATCCGCGACGGCGGCCCGCCCACCGCCGTCATCGCCCACCCCGCCGACGGCCGGTTCGACCTGGCGGCGCTGCGGGCGCAGGCGCAAGCCTGGCCCGGGCTGGAGGGCATGGATCTCGCCCGCCAGGTGTCCTGCACCCAAAGCTACGAGTGGGACGAGGGCACCTGGTCGTTCGAGCACGGCTTCCAGCGCCAGGAGACGCCGCGCCATCACGTCGTGGCGGTGGACTACGGCGCCAAGCGCAACATCCTGCGCTCCCTGGCGCAGGCCGGCTGCCGGGTGACGGTGGTGCCGGCGGACGCCACGGCCGAGGACATCCTGCGCCACCGCCCGGACGGCGTGTTCCTGTCCAACGGCCCCGGCGACCCGGCGGCCACCGCCGCCTACGCCGTGCCGGCGATCCGGGGCGTGCTGGACGCGGCCGTCCCGGTGTTCGGCATCTGCCTCGGCCACCAATTGCTGGCCCTGGCGCTGGGCGGGCGCACCTACAAGCTGGCGCAAGGCCACCGCGGCGCCAACCAGCCGGTGAAGGAGCTGGCGACCGGGCGGGTGGAGATCACCAGCCAGAACCACGGCTTCGCGGTGGCGGACGACAGCCTGCCGGAGGGGGTGCGGGTGACGCACACGTCGCTGTTCGACGGCAGCAACGAGGGCATCGCCTGCGAGGCGCGGCGCGCGTTCAGCGTGCAGTACCACCCGGAGGCCAGCCCGGGGCCGAGCGATAGCGCGCATCTGTTCCGGCGGTTCACGGCGATGATGGGATCGGCCGTTGGCTGACACACGGAAATTCTCCGAGGCTGTTCGCTCGGTTACGGTCTCATATCCGATCCCGTTCTTAGTCGCAGCTCTACTTGGCTTTTCTCTGTCGTGCCTGGGATTGGCAGCGGTCACTGAGAGCGGTCTGAGATGGATACTGGCCGTTGTCGGAGCCGTCACACCATTGGCCGCGATCTCCCTCGCTGCCTACGCAGTGCTTCGCCGCCCTGAACTGCTTCGACACGAACGTGTCGACCTCATCCACCGGACTCTGGACATCATCGGCGACGACTCCATCAGCCGTGACGCGAGGAGGGATGTAGGCGAGACTATCGTTCGACTATTGGCCGCACCGGAGACACACAAGCCTAAAGCCACCGGCCGGCCGCAAACGACGAGGAGTCCTGACCATGGCTGATTGCATCTTTCTAATTGCAGTCGATATCGGCGACACCCGCCTGGATCACGACCGAGTAAGGCAGTTTATTAAGACCAGCCCAGATTTCATCGGTTGGTGGAACTACATTCCGGCGGTCTATCTCGTCCACACTACGTTGTCGGCAGACGAGATTTCTGAACGGCTTGAGGAGCACACGACCAAAGCGCGCTTTTTCGTCATGCAGGTCGATCCCCAGAACTCGCAGGGGTGGCTCCCGGCGGCAAGCTGGCAGTGGATTAAACGCCACGAGCATCTTGTCGAAATTCCGCAGCCGACTTGACTCTCTGATGCCCCGCCGCACCGACCTCCGCACCATCCTCATCATCGGCGCCGGCCCGATCGTCATCGGCCAGGCATGCGAGTTCGACTATTCCGGCGCCCAGGCCTGCAAGGCGCTGCGGGCGGAGGGCTACCGCGTGGTGCTGGTCAACTCCAACCCCGCCACCATCATGACCGACCCAGGCCTGGCGGACGCCACCTACATCGAGCCGATCACGCCCGACCTGGTGGAGAAGATCATCCTCCGCGAGCGCCCGGACGCGCTGCTGCCCACCATGGGCGGGCAGACCGCGCTCAACATCGCCATGAGGCTGCACGCCGCCGGCACGCTCGCCCGCCACGGCGTCGAGCTGATCGGCGCCAAGGCCGAGGTGATCGACCGGGCGGAGGACCGGCTCAAGTTCCGCGACGCCATGGCCGCCATCGGCATCGAAAGCCCGCGCTCCGCCATTGCCCACTCCATGGCCGAAGCCCGCGAGGCGCTGGCCGCCATCGGGCTGCCCGTCGTCATCCGCCCTTCCTTCACCCTGGGCGGCACCGGCGGCGGCATCGCCTACAACCGGGAGGAGTTCGACGCCATCGCAGGCTCCGGGCTGGACGCCTCCCCCACCACGGAGGTGCTGATCGAGGAAAGCATCGTCGGCTGGAAGGAGTTCGAGATGGAGGTCGTGCGCGACTGCGCCGACAACTGCATCATCGTCTGCGCGATCGAGAACGTGGACCCGATGGGCATCCACACCGGCGACAGCGTGACCGTCGCCCCCGCCCTCACCCTGACCGACCGCGAGTACCAGCGGATGCGGGACGGCTCCGTCGCCTGCCTGCGCGCCATCGGCGTCGATACCGGCGGCTCCAACGTGCAATGGGCGATCAACCCGGCGGACGGGCGGATGCTGGTCATCGAGATGAACCCGCGCGTCTCCCGCAGCAGCGCGCTCGCCTCCAAGGCGACCGGTTTCCCGATCGCCAAGATCGCCGCCAAGCTCGCCGTCGGCTACACGCTGGACGAGCTGGCCAACGACATCACGCGGGACCAATCCAAGCCTGCGCAGAGCGCAGTGCCAGCCGCGTTCGAGCCGACCATCGACTACGTGGTGGTGAAGATTCCCCGCTTCACCTTCGAGAAGTTCCCCGGCACCCCTGCCCTGCTGTCCACCGCCATGAAGTCGGTCGGCGAGGCGATGGCGATCGGGCGCAGCTTCGCCGAGGCCTTGCAGAAGGGGCTGCGCTCCACGGAGACGGGGCTGTCCGGCCTCGACCCGGTGGAGCCGCCCGGCGATGGCGGGCGGGACGCCTTCCGCGCCGCGCTGTCCCAACCGCGCCCCGACCGGCTGCTGATGGCGGCGCAGGCGATCCGCGCCGGCGTTTCCCTGGAGGACATCCACGCCGCCAGCCGGTTCGACCCGTGGTTCCTGCGCGAGCTGGCCCGCATCGTGGACGCGGAGCGCCAGCTTGCCGCCCAGGGATTGCCCACGGACGGCTACGGGCTGCGCCGGGCCAAGGCGCTGGGCTTCTCCGACCGCCGGCTGGCGGAGCTGACCGGGCAGGACGAGGCGGCCGTCGCTGCGGCGCGCGAGGCGGCCGGGGTGCGCCCGGTGTACAAGCGCATCGACACCTGCGCCGGGGAGTTCGCCTCCGCCACGCCGTACATGTACTCGACCTACGAGGGCGGCTTCGGCGTCCCCGCCTGCGAGGCGGACCCGACCGAGCGGCGGAAGGTCATCATCCTCGGCGGCGGCCCCAACCGCATCGGCCAGGGCATCGAGTTCGACTACTGCTGCGTCCACGCCGCCTACGCCCTGCGGGAGGCCGGGTTCGAGACCGTCATGGTCAACTGCAACCCGGAAACCGTGTCCACCGACTACGACACGTCGGACCGCCTGTACTTCGAGCCGCTCACCGCCGAGGACGTGATCGCCCTGGTGCGGCGCGAGCAGTCGAACGGCACGGTGCTCGGCTGCATCGTGCAGTACGGCGGGCAGACGCCGCTGAAGCTGAGCCAGGCGCTGGTGGCCGCCGGCATTCCCATCCTCGGCACCTCCGCCGACGCGATCGACACGGCGGAGGACCGCGAGCGGTTCCAGGCGCTGCTGCAACGGCTCGACCTGCGCCAGCCGCGCAACGGCCTGGCCCGCACGCCGGAGGAGGCCGAGGCCATCGCCGCCGCCGTGGGCTACCCGGTGGTGCTGCGCCCCTCCTACGTGCTGGGCGGGCGCGGCATGGAGATCGTGCACGACCGCGCCGGGCTGCACCGCTACATCCGCGAGGCGGTGCGCGTGTCCGGCGACAACCCGGTGCTGGTGGACCGCTACCTGAACGACGCGATCGAGGTGGACGTGGACTGCATCGCGGACGGCCACACCGTCTATGTGGCCGGCGTCATGGAGCACATCGAGGAGGCCGGCATCCATTCCGGCGACAGCGCCTGCTCCCTGCCGCCCTACACGCTGTCCCCCGCCACGGTGACGGAGCTGAAGGCGCAAACGGAGGCGATGGCCAAGGCGCTGGGCGTGGTGGGGCTGATGAACGTGCAGTACGCCATCAAGGACGGCGAGATCTACGTGCTGGAGGTCAACCCGCGCGCCAGCCGCACCGTGCCCTTCGTCGCCAAGGCCACGGGAGTGCCGATCGCCAAGATCGGCGCGCGCGTCATGGCCGGCGCGCGGCTGGCGGAGTTCAAGCTGGACGACCAGGCCATCGCCCCGCACGTCGCGGTGAAGGAGGCGGTGTTCCCGTTCGCCCGCTTCCCCAACGTGGACACCATCCTCGGCCCGGAAATGAAATCCACCGGCGAGGTGATGGGGCTGGACGCCTCGTTCGAGCGCGCCTTCGCCAAGGCGCAGCTCGGCGCCGGGGTGAAGCTGCCGGAAAGCGGGCGGGTGTTCCTCTCCGTGCGCGAGGCCGACAAGCCCGGCCTGGTCGCCATGGCCCGGCGGCTGATCGGCATGGGATTCGCCATCTCCGCGACTTCCGGCACCGCGCGGCGCATCGCGGAGGCCGGGCTGCCGGTGAAGCACCTGAACAAGGTGCTGGAAGGCCGCCCGCACTGCGTGGACGCGATCCGCTCCGGCGAGATCCAGCTGGTGATCAACACCGCGGGCGGCGCGCAGTCGCTGGCGGACAGCTATGACATCCGCCGCTCCGCCTTGACCCACGGCGTGCCGCACTACACCACCATCGCCGGCGCGCGGGCGGCGGTGCACGCCATCGCGGCGCTCAAGGCCGGCACGCTTGAAGTCGCCCCGCTTCAGTCCTACTTTCGCGGATCGTTCTGACCCCTGCCGCCCACCATTCCGGAAGTGCGTACCTTGCAGAAATTCCCGATGACCGCCCCCGGCCTGGTCCGCCTCGAAGCCGAGCTGCGCACCCTGAAGTCCCAGGAGCGCCCGGCCGTGATCCGCGCCATCGCCGAGGCCCGCAGCCACGGCGACCTGAGCGAGAACGCCGAGTACCACGCCGCCCGCGAGCGCCAGTCCTTCATCGAGGGCCGCATCATCGAGCTGGAGGAGATCGTCTCCGGCGCCGAGGTGATCGACCCGGCGACGCTGTCCGGCGACAAGGTGAAGTTCGGCGCCCACGTCAAGCTGGTGGACGAGGAAACCGACAAGGAAGCCACCTACCAGATCGTCGGCATGCACGAGGCCGACATCAAGCAGGCGCGGCTGTCCATCTCCTC
>CAXTNC010000048.1:0-3080 GCA_964245495.1 uncultured Acetobacteraceae bacterium | reverse complement strand
CTGCCGGATGGGTGCTGGATCGTATCGGATTCGCGGTGTCCCGTTCACAAGTCCCGCTCCGTGCTGCTCGGTCCAGATAGCGCCGTGCTTGACCGCTTCTGCCTTGGCGACGGGATCGGGCATCTTCAATGCGACCATGACGGCAACATCTGGTGCGGCTATTTCGATGAGGGAGTTTACGGCAACAACGGCTGGGGTTTGCTGGAAGGCCCGGAACCGATCGGCAGCGCCGGACTGGTCAAATTCGATCGGACAGGGCGCGTGCTGTGGCGCTACGCCGACTCACCGCCCTTCGATTTCACGATAGACGATTGCTATGCGCTGAACGTGACGGAAAACGCATGGACCTGCTTTTATTCTGACTTCCCGGTCATGCATGTCGGCTCTGGCCATCAAATCCGGCTTTGGGCCAATGAGGACAAACAAGCTGGCCCTTGGGCCATTGCCGTGGACGGCAGCCATGTCCTGCTCGCTGGCGGCTACGATGGCGGCACCCGGCTTGTTCTGCATCACCTGCAAGGCGACCTTGCAGGACAGGTGGCCGAGGCAAGGATTGCCCTGCCGCCTGAGACCTCGCCGAAGGACGTTCGGCTGATCGGGCGTGGCGACCAGGTGCACGTCATG
Source organism: uncultured Acetobacteraceae bacterium (assembly GCA_964245495.1). Classification (GTDB taxonomy): domain Bacteria; phylum Pseudomonadota; class Alphaproteobacteria; order Acetobacterales; family Acetobacteraceae; genus LMUY01. Next base: position 2,456 of record CAXTNC010000048.1, on the reverse strand, counting down.
CACGACCGCAGCTGGGGCCGCATCAGCGTGAGCGACCTGCTGCAACTCTCCGGCCAACGCTGAACCAGGACGATCCATGTCAGCCTTGACCACCCTCTCCCGCATCACCGTCCCGCACATCCGCGCCCGCAAGGGCGGGCGCAAGATCGTGGCGCTGACCGCCTACACCGCGCCCATGGCCGCCATCCTGGACGAGCACGCCGACCTGCTGCTGGTGGGCGACTCGCTCGGCATGGTGGTGCACGGCCTGCCCAGCCCCGTGGGCGTCACGCTCGACATGATGATCCTGCACGGCCAGGCGGTGATGCGCGGCTCGTCCCGCGCGCTGGTCGCCGTGGACCTGCCGTTCGGCTCCTTCGAAAGCGACCCGGCCACCGCCTACCGCGCCGCCGCCCGGGTGATGCAGGAAACCGGCTGCCAGGCGGTCAAGATCGAGGCCTGCGCCGGGTCGGCGGAGACCATCGCCTTCTTGTCCGGGCGCGGCATCCCGGTGATCGGCCACGTCGGGCTGCGGCCACAGGCGGTGCACGTCGATGGCGGCTTCAAGTCCAAGGGCCGCACGGAGGCCGAGCGCCTGGCGGTGCTGGCGGAGGCGCGCGCAGCGGACGCGGCGGGCGCGTTCGCCATCGTGGTCGAGGGCGTGGTGGCCTCGCTCGCGGAGGAGATCACCGCGGGCGTGTCAGCACCCACCATCGGCATCGGCGCATCGCCCCGCTGCGACGGGCAGATCCTGGTGACGGACGACATGCTGGGGCTGTTCGAGCGCACGCCGCGGTTCGTCCGCCGCTACGCGGACCTGCGCGGCGCGATCAAGGCCGCCGCGGCAGGCTACGCGGCCGACGTGCAGGGCGAAACGTTCCCGGCGCAGGCCGAGCTGTACGGGGCGGCGGCGCAGGACGGCCCAGCCGGCTAGGCCGCCGGCTTGCGCGCCCAGCCGCAGAACTGGGCCGGGAACATCATCTGGCTGTGCAGCGCAACCGCCTCCTGCCGCAACCGGTCCTCAAGCGTGTCGATGTCCACGTCCGCTGCCGTCACGATGCCGTTCCGCTCCAGGGCTGGCATCAGGCTCCTCAGCGACGAGGCCAGCCACGGCAGTATCGGGCTGTCAGGGCCGCTGTCGCACGGCACGGTGCACGACACGGCGCCGCCGCTGAGCCCGGCAGCGTGGAAAACCCCCACCAGCCTCGCTCCGACATCCGCGTGCTGCATGACCATGGCGAAGGCGGCGAAGCACAGCTCGTAGGCGCGGTGCCACAGCGGGGCGGGGGTGAGCAGCGCGATGTCCCCCACCACCAGGTGCTCATGGAACGCCACCGTTCCGCCTGGCCTGACATGGGACGACACGGCCCGGACAAAACCCGTCAGGTCATGCTGGTGGGACAGGACGTAGCGGCCGACCGCGAAGTCGAACTCCCCCAGGTCCGCGCAATCCTCGATGGCCGCCTGCTTGTACCGCACCGCCAGCCCTGCCGCCGCGGTCCTTTGCTCGGCCGCCTGGACCGCGGCAGCCCCGCGATCGACGCCCAGGACGGAGCCGGACGGCCCCACGATGGATGCGGCCAGCATGGAAACGTCGCCGATGCCGCAGCCCACGTCCAGCACGCGCATCCCCGGAGCCAGGCCGGCATCGAGGAGCAGGCGTTCCGTCAACGGCTGGGCGATCTCCGTCTGCACCGCCAGGCGGCGAAGCTCCGACGGGCCATGTCCAAGGATGTACTCGACTTCAGCCATGGGTCCGGCGTCCTTTCGTTGCAGCCGAGGCACCTAGCGCGCCCCGCCCGCGGCAGTTGCACGCGGCGCGGCGGCGCAAAGGCCGCCCGGAGGCTTCGTGTCTCGGAGCGGGTTCGTTATGAACCATCGCCATGATCACCCTCCTCGACGTCCAGGCCGCCGCCGCGCGCATCGCGGGCCGGGTCATCCGCACGCCCACGCTGCACTCGGACGCGGTGAGCCGGGCCACCGGCGCGCACGTCACGCTCAAGCTGGAAAGCTTGCAAGCCATCGGCTCGTTCAAGGAGCGCGGGGCGGCCAACAAGCTGGCCCTGCTCACCCCTGCGGAGCGCCGGGCGGGGGTGGTGGCGATGTCCGCGGGCAACCATGCCCAGGCGGTGGCGCGCCACGCAGCGCTGGCTGGGATCGCGGCCACCATCGTCATGCCGCGCTTCACCCCCGCCACCAAGGTGTCCCGCACCGCCGCCTGGGGTGCGGCCGTCGTGCTGCATGGCGAAACGCTGGTGGAGGCCAGCCTCCACGCCCGCGCCCTCGCCGCCGAGCAGGGCCTGGTGTTCGTCCACCCGTACGACGACCCGGCGGTGATGGCGGGCCAGGGCACCCTGGCGATCGAGCTGCTGCAGGACGCGGGCGAGCTGGACGTGCTGCTGGTCCCGGTCGGCGGCGGCGGCATGATCGCCGGCTGCGCGGCGGTGGCGGCCGCCATGCGGCCGGAACTGGAGGTG
>CAXTNC010000047.1:6446-17877 GCA_964245495.1 uncultured Acetobacteraceae bacterium | reverse complement strand
GTCGCCGGGTCCAGCCGCGGGGCGCGCCGCCAGCCGCCGTCCACCACCACGCGCACGCCGGGCACGGTGAGGGAGGTTTCCGCGATGCTGGTGGCCAGCACGACCCGGCGGCCCTCGCCGGCAGGGCGCAGGGCCCCGTCTTGCAACGCTCTATCCTGCTCGGCGGGCGGCAGGTCGCCGTGCAGCGGCAGCACCAGCGCGCCGCAGCCTTCGAGGCCGGCCTGCGCGCGGCGGATCTCCCCCATGCCGGGCAGGAAGGCGAGGATGTCGCCGCCATGCGCCGCGAGCGCGTCCCGCACCGCGCCTGCCACGGCGCCGGGCAGGTCGCGCGGGGAGGCGAGGTCGCGCTTGCTGTGCTCCACCGCCACGGGGAACATGCGGCCGGCGCTCTCGACCACGGGGGCGCCCATCAGCGCGGAGAGGCGCGCGCCGTCGGCGGTGGCTGACATGGCGAGCAGCCGCAGCTCGGGACGCAGCTGGCGTTGCAGGTCGAGGCACAGCGCCAGGGCGAGGTCGGCGGCCAGGGCGCGCTCGTGCACCTCGTCCAGGATGACGAGGCCCACGCCGTCCAGCCCCGGGTCGGACAGCAGGCGGCGGACCAGCAGGCCCTCCGTCACGACTTCGATGCGGGTGGCGGCGGAGACGGCAGAGTCGAGCCGGGTGCGGTAGCCGGCCGTTTGACCCACGGCCTCGCCCAGCAGGGAGGCCATGCGCGTTGCAGCAGCGCGGGCGGCCAGGCGGCGCGGCTCCAGCATCACGATGCGGCCGGGCACGCGCCCCAGGAAGTGCAGCGGCGCCAGCGTCGTCTTGCCCGCGCCCGGCGGCGCCACCAGCACGGCGTTGCCCTGCGCCAGCGCCGCTTCCAGCGCCGGCAGCGCGTCGCGGACAGGGAGGTCAAGGTCTGTCATTGATGCAATGGTAAGCTTCTTCTAAGACACTCGCCCTTATAGCAAGTGAGCCAAAGCATGAGCCTGACCCGTAAGCGCGTGCTGGTGACGGGCGGCGCCGGTTTCCTCGGCTCGCACCTGTGCGAGCGGCTGATCGGCGAGGGGCATGACGTCCTGTGCGTGGACAACTATTTCACCGGGCGCAAGGACAACATCGCGCACCTGCTGCGCCATCCGCAGTTCGAGGCGATGCGGCACGACGTGACTTTCCCGCTCTACGCGGAGGTGGACGAAATTTACAACCTGGCCTGCCCGGCCTCGCCGATTCATTACCAGTTCGATCCGGTGCAGACCACCAAGACCAGCGTCATCGGCGCCATCAACATGCTGGGACTGGCCAAGCGCACCGGCGCGCGGGTGTTCCAGGCCAGCACCAGCGAGGTGTACGGCGACCCCACGGTGCATCCGCAAACGGAGGAGTACCGCGGCAACGTCAACCCGCTCGGCCCGCGCGCCTGCTACGACGAGGGCAAGCGGGCGGCGGAGACGCTGTTCTTCGACTACCAGCGCCAGCACCGGGTCCGCATCAAGGTGGCGCGCATCTTCAACACCTACGGCCCGCGCATGCACCCGAACGATGGGCGGGTGGTGTCCAACTTCATCGTGCAGGCGCTGCGCGGCGAGCCGATCACGCTCTACGGCGACGGCAGCCAAACGCGCGCCTTCTGCTTCGTGAGCGACCTGGTGGAAGGCTTCGTGCGGCTGATGGCCACGCCGGACGACGTGACCGGCCCGGTGAACCTGGGCAACCCGCACGAAATCCCGGTGCGCGAGCTGGCCGAGCGGATCGTGCGGCTCACCGGGTCCGACTCGGCCATCGTGTACCGCCCGCTGCCGCAGGACGACCCGACGCAGCGCTGCCCGGACATCGCCCTGGCGCGCCGCCTGCTCGGCTGGCAGCCGCAGGTGGCGCTGGACGACGGGCTGCAACGCACCATCGCCTATTTCGCCCGCCTGCTCGCCGAGCGTGGGGACGAGGCGCCGGCCTCCGCCGCGGCCGCCTGACACCTCAGCATAGGATTTTCCGATGAAGATCGCGATGATTGGCGGCGGCTACGTTGGCCTCGTGTCCGGGGCGTGCTTCGCCGACCTCGGCGTGGAGGTTTGCGTGGTGGAGCGGGACGCAGCCAAGCTCGCGCTGCTGCACGAAGGCACCATGCCGATCTACGAACCCGGCCTGGACCGGCTGGTGCACGAGAACACGGCCGCGGGCCGGCTGAGCTTCACCGGTGACCTGGCGGCTGCGGTCGCGGGCGTGGAGGCGGTGTTCATCGCGGTGGGCACGCCGACCCGGCGCGGCGACGGCCACGCGGACGTCAGCTACGTCAACGCCGCGGCCGAGCAGGTGGCGCGCGCGCTGACCGGCTACGCGGTGGTCGTCACCAAGAGCACGGTGCCGGTGGGCACGGGCCGCCGCATCGCCGCCATCATGGCGCACGCCGCGCCCCATGCGGAGTTCGATGTCGCCAGCAACCCCGAGTTCCTGCGCGAAGGCAGCGCCATCGGGGACTTCATGCGGCCGGACCGCGTGGTGATCGGCACGCAAAGCGAGCGGGCGCGCGAGGTGCTGCGCCGCTTGTACCGTCCGCTTTACCTGATCGAGGCGCCCATCCTGTTCACCGCGCTGGAAACGGCGGAGCTGACCAAGTACGCGGCCAACTCGTTCCTGGCGATGAAGGTGACGTTCATCAACGAGATGGCGGACCTGTGCGAGAAGGTCGGCGCCGACGTGCACGACGTGGCGCGCGGCATCGGGCTGGACGGGCGGATCGGCCGCAAGTTCCTCCACCCCGGCCCGGGCTACGGCGGCTCGTGCTTCCCGAAGGACACGCTGGCGCTGATGCGCATCGCGCAGGATTGGGGCGCCCCGTCCCGCCTGGTGGAAGCGACGGTGGCGGTGAACGACGCGCGCAAGGCGGCGATGGCGGCGCGGGTCATCGCCGCGTGCGGCGGCAGCGTGCGCGGCAAGACGATCGCGGTGCTCGGCCTGACGTTCAAGCCGGAGACGGACGACATGCGCGACGCGCCGAGCCTGCCGATCGTGCATCGGCTGCTGGAGGAGGGTGCGGCCATCCGCGCGTTCGACCCCGAAGGCATGGAGCAGGCGCGCCCGATGCTGCCGGAGGCGGTGGCTTTCTGCCGCGATGTCGCCGACGCGCTCAGCGGCGCGCACGCGATGGTGCTGGTGACGGAGTGGAACGAGTTCCGCGCCATCGCGCCGGAGCGGCTCGCGGCCTCGCTGAAGGACCGCGTGGTGGTGGACCTGCGCAACGTGTTCGACCCGGCGGCGATGCGCGAGGCAGGGGTGCGTTACTCCGCGATAGGCCGTGGCGGCGCCGCAACGGAAGCCGCCAACGCCTGAAGAAGGCAAGCCCTCGGGCGCTGGCGGCGGCGGCCGTGCGGCTTCAGCTTGCCGGAGCCACGGACGGCTTGCGACCGCCGCGGCGCTTCGGCGCGGGCTGCGCGGCTTCCGCGTCCGGCGGGGCGGCCTTGACAGCGCGCTTGGAAGCCGCACGCTTCGCCGGGGAGGCCTTTGCGGTGTCCGGCTTCGCCGCGGCAGGCTTCGCAGCGACGGGCTGACGAGCTTTCTCCTTCGCGGCGGCCGCCTTCACCTTCTCGCGCCGAGCCTTGAGCTCGTCCCGGATCATGGCCTGCGCCGCCTTCGCCACGGCCGAGCGCGATGCTTCAGGAATTGATTCCAGGGCCGCGAAGAATGCCTGGCTGACAGGCTTCGTGCCGCGCGGCGCGCGGGCTGGCGCGGTATCTGCTTTGAGCATGTGATCTCCAATTCCGGTGACTCGTGCAGCTGAGTCGCATATATGGTGCTTGCGCTGCAACGAAACCCAACTTTTGTTGACAGCGGCCTGCAAGCCATGCGCGCGCAGGCGCGCCGGGTCACTTAGGCTTGGCCTGCCCGTGCCGGGCTTGCATTCAGCCGGGCAGCAGCAAGCGTCCAACGTTCATGCGGTCCTGCGCGCCCCAGGCATACTTGTAGCTTTCGCCTCCGCGAAGGAAGTGCAGTTCGCGCGTCCCGTCGCGAACGGCTTGCTCCACGATGTGCCCCAGCAGCAGCGTTCCGGGGCTTGCGGCCGCCTCGGCCGCCTCGAACCCGCTTAGGTAGAACAGCAAGCGGCCTGGCGCGGCCATGGTGTGATAGATGGCGGCAACACGGCTGCCGATATGCAGCACATGCAGGCGCAAGATGCCGGATGCCGACAGGGCAGGGATGGCGGCGGCGTGGAACGCCTGCACCGCCGGATCGGACAACACGCCGCCGGCGCCCGATGCGGCCCAACGACGCTGATGCATCCCGACCAAGCATTGCCATGCCGCAGGCGCTTGCTCGGCGGCAGCCACCGTGGCGCTCCACCCGCCCCGGCGTTCCGCCCTGTGGCGCGACTGGCGGATGTTGCGCACCATGCCGGCAGGAAGCGCGCCACCCAGCGTCAACACCGGGCAAGGGGTTTGCGGCATCGCGGCCTCGCGCCAAGCGGGCGGGCAGGCTGCCCGGCGCAGCGCAGAGTCCGGCGGCAGGTCGGGCAGCGCGCAAGACGTGACCGCGTCCGCGCCTGCCAGCGCCGTCCGCAGCAGCACGTCGATGGCAAAGGCCGGCAACGCGGGATCGAGCAACGCATCGCAATAGTCGCTCAGGCCGACGCCGATCGGAAGCAGCTTGCGTTCGGCGCCTTCGTCCAGCACGTAGAGCGGCAGCATCCCGGCGAGCGCGCCGCCCGCCCGCAAGGTCGCCACGCGCGGCTGCCCGGTGCCGAACGCATCCCACCATGGCACCTGCCACGCCGGCGATTGGAACGGCGGGCTGCCGGCGCGGTGCCACAAGGCGTCCCACTCGGGCAGCAGCGCGCGGAACCCGGCGTCATCGCTGATCAGGGCTGCGATCATGCGGAGACGATCTGCTGGTAAGCCTGCATGTACTGCGCCGTCATGCGTTCCACCGGGAACCGTTCGCGCGCGGCGGCGCGGCAGGTTTCGGCGTTGATCGCGTCCGCCTCGCCGATCGCATCCGCCATCTCCTGCATCGTGCGCACCAGGAACCCGGTCCGGCCATGCTCAACCAGCTCCGCCAGTGCGCCGGACGGAAAGGCGATCACCGGGGTGCCGGCGGACATGGCCTCCATGGCGACGAGGGAACTGGTTTCCGGCGCGCTGCTCGGCGCCAGCAGGCAGCGCGCGCCGGCCAGCAGGCGGCGTTTGCGCGCGAAGCCGAGCGCCCCGAGATGGCGGCGATGCCTATCCAGCAGCGGGACGACCTGGTCCGTGAAATACGCCTGGTGCGCCGGGTAGGGGAACGCCACGCCGCCGATGAGCAGCCCGACGCCGGCGCGGCGCGCCGCCTGCAGCGCCACGTGCTGGCCCTTCTCCGGACAGATGCGCCCCAAGGTGAGCGCGTAGCCGCGGCGGCCATGCCGGAACGCGGCCAGCGCCGCGACATCCACGCCATTCCCGATCGGCGGCAGCACGTGCGGCGTGTGCGGCAGCATCTGCAACGCGCGATGCTGCGAGGCCGACACGCAGTGCAGCCACGTCCGCGGCCGCGCCGGCGTCAGGGCGGCCTGCGCATACCATGCCGGCGCGAGATGCAGCGTGGCCAGCACCGGCGGACCCGGCGGCGGCAAATACGCGTCGAAGTCCAGGCCGTGCAGGTGGACCACGTCGGCGCGGCCGATCCATGACGCCAAGGCGCGGCCTGCGGCGGATTGCGCTTCTGCGTGCGAGGCTTGGTTGAATGGTTCCGATGCGGCCGGGATGGCGACCAGCTCGCCCGCGACCTGGGAGCCTTCGCAGGCCACCACCACCGAGCGGTGGCCTGCTGCCGTCAAGGCACGGTCGATCGCCGCCAGCACCTGCTCCGCCCCGCCCACCGCGTCCGGCCCCACGGGCGCCAGCGGATAGGCGACGCTCAGCACCGTCAGCACATCGCGCGCGCCGCCAGGCTGCGCCAGCGTGCGCCGGTCATGCCCCATGGGTGGCGCTCGTAATGCAACAGGCCGGCGTGGGGCGGCTGCGTGAAGTCATAGGCCGGGGCCGGGCGGAAACTCTCGGACAGGGCGCCGAATGCGGCGAGGGTCGCGCGTTGCGACGTGAAGCAGTCCAGCATGGCGTGCTTGCGGGCCTGTTCCGCGGGAGCAAGCGCCAGGATCGTGGGCTGCGGCCCGGGAAGGAAACCGCCCACGATCATTCCGCCGCCTGCGTCCGCGTGATAGCTTGCGAACTCGATTTGGGTGAGGCCGGCGGCAGCCTGGGCCGTGACGAAGGCGGCGGCGTCATGGTCGGGGTGGCCGCCCTCGTAAGGATGGGTCAGCACCGCGGTGATGGCGTGCCGGCGCAGCAGCGCCCGCAACGCTCGGGTCAACGGCAGCATGGCGTCGGACGCGGCCTGGTCCGGCGCGCCCAGCTCTGCGCGCACCGGAGCGATGCCGGCCACTTGCAGCGCCGCTGCCAGCTCGGCCCGGCGCGCGGCGGCGTAGCTGGCCAAGTCGGCGAAGCCGTGCGCCGCGGCGTCGGCCCCGTCGCGCGGCGCGCCGTCCGTCACGTGCACCAGCAGCAGGCGGCGGAACAGCGGCAGCACGGCGCCGGCGCCGATCGTCTCGTCGTCCGGGTGGGCCGCCACCAGGGCCACCGCGTCATCGACCGGCTCGCGCGCGGCCAGGCGGCGCAGCAGGTCAGCCGCGGACGGCATAGCGCCGCAGCATCAGCGCGCAGAACTCGGCGAACTCGGCCGGGTCCTTGGGCGGCGCGGTGTAGTGCGCCCAGGTGCCCTTGTCCTCCGGCGTGAAGCAGAAGGTGACGGTGACGGCGAACTCCTCCAGCGCGCGCATCTGGCGGTCGAACCAGTCGAGCGCATTCGGCCGGCTGAAGTCGGCCCAGCTCAGCCCGGTGCGCAGGTAGGTGACGCCGAGGTCGCGCATCTTCCTCACCGCGTCGTCCAGCCGGTGGTCCTCGAAGTGGAACCATTGGCATAAGCCGAACTCCGGCGTGCAATCCGCGAAGGGCTTGGCGGCGCGCTTGGCCCGGCCGTGCTCGTCGTACAGCCCCATGTGGAAATGGCGGTAGTATGATGAACCCTCCGCCTCGCGGTGCCGGGTGGTGGCGGGCCATGCGGCCGGCAGGTCGTACAGGCTGTACCAATGGATGCGCGGCGCCCGGCCGCGCAGCAGCTCGGCCGTGCGCCTGACGCCGAACTCCTGCACCTCCTCCGCGCCGAAGGTGGAGACGCCCACTTCGGACACCCACACCGGCAGGTCCGTCACCGCCTGGATGGAGGCGATCTTGTCCGGCCATTCGTCGATCAGCCAGTTGTTCCAGTCGAGCGGGAAGCCGTGCACCGCCACCGCGTCCAGGTGCTGCAATGCGCCGTGGCCGATGAGGCAGCGGATGAAGTCGGGGTCGATCGGCGAGATGCCGCCCAGCACCCGCGGCAAGCCGGGCGCTTCCGCGGTGATGGCCTGGCCCGCCAGCCTCACCGTTTCGGCGAAGATCGCCCAGCCGGGATCGGCCTCCAAATCCCAGTGGGACTTGTTGTTCGGCTCGTTCCAGATCATCGCCGCCTCGATCATGCGCGCGGACCGCGCGCGGGATGGACCGGCAAGTCGCCGCCCTCGCGGTGGCGGCAGATGAACATCTCCTCCTCCGGCATGGCCTCGATGTCGTAGCCGGCGCTGCGCAGCATGGCGGCGGAGCAAGCGCGGTTGGGCGCCCACCAGTTGGTGTTGTCGTGGGCGTAGCTGTGCTCGATGAAGTGCAGCTTCGGGTAGCCCGGCGCCTCGAAGTGCCCGGCATCCCAGAACTCGTAGTCCTTCGCCACCTCTGATATCGCCGGGTCGCCGCGCTGCATGGACTGGAACACCAGCAGGTCGCGCGTGACGTGGGCATGGATGAGGTCCAGCGCCAGCAGCGGATGGCGCAGGTGGTAGAGCACGCCGATGAAGAACACGACGTCGAACCGTTCGCCGAGTGCCGCCACGTCGTACACCGACAGCTCGCGGAACTCGATGTCCAGCCCTTCCACCTCGGCGGCGAAGCGGGCCTGCGCCAGGTAGTCGGCGTCGAAGTCGATGCCGACGACGCGCGCGGCGCCCCGCCGCTTCATCTCCAGGGAGTAGAAGCCGCCGTTGCAGCCGATGTCGAGCACGGTCTTGCCCGTGAGGTCCGCCGGCACGGCGTGCTGGAAGCTGCGCCACTTCACGGTGGGGAAATCCCCCAGGAAGTGGTTTGGCGCCGTCCGCACGCCTTTCAGCTCCATGTTGTGGAACCACGGGCCGAGTTCGGCGGCCCGCTGCCGCACCCGCTCCGCCGTCCAGCCTGCGTCCATGCTCACCATTGCATCCCTTGCAAGATCGCTCCCTCGTGCGGCCCCGCCAGCGCGCGCATGGCCTCGCGGTAGCCGTGCAGCGTGCCGACATCGACGTAGCTCTCGCCGCCGCGCACGCCCCAGGCCTCGCCGCCCTCGCGCAGCCAGGCGTTGACCAGCGTGCCGATGAACTCGTCCCGCCGCTCCCGCCGCAGCCAGAGCGCGTGCAGTCCGTGCAGCAGCGCGCCGGGCAGCTTGAACGCGCCCCAGATCCAGTGCGAGCGCGGGACGGCGGCCTTGACCTCGATCTCCGTCACCCGGCCTGCCTCGTCCAGCAGCACGGCGTCGAACAACTCCGGCTGCCGCACGGGGAACAGCAGGAAGCTCAGCCGGCCGTCCGGCAGGGCAGCCAGCGCATCGACGGGGAACCACACCGTGTCCGGCAGGCCGAGCAGCACCGGCTCGTCCGGCCCGATCAGCGGCAGGGCGCGGAAGATCGCGTCGCACAGCCCGGCGGCATGGTTCTGCACCACGTAGGCGAAGGCGGTGCCGCCCAGGCTGCCGCCGTAGTATTGCAGGATGTCGGACTTCCAGGGCGAGATCACGAAGCAGATCTTGTCCGCCCCGCCGCGCACCATGCGCTCCACCAGGAACTCGCTGACCGCGCGGGGCCGCTCCACCCCGCGCTCGTCCGCCCGGCTGCCGATCGGCAGCAGCTCCTTGCTGAACGCGAGCGGCTGGATGCGCGTGCCTTGCCCAGCGGCGGGGATGATGCCCCACATCAGGCTGCCGCCTCGAACGCCGCCACCATCTGCCGCGCCCGGCGCTGGGCGGTGTGCTCGGCCAGCGCGCGCTCCCTGGCGCGGCGGGCGATGCTGGCGAGTTCCGAGTCGGACGTGTCCAGCGCCGCCATCGCCTCCGCCGTGCCGGCCGCCACCAGGATTTCCTCGCCCGGGGTGAAGAACTGCTCCAGCCCGTCCCAGCGGTCGGTCAGGATGGGGGTGGCGCAGGCTGCCGCCTCGAACAGCCGGCCGGACGGGCAGTGGCCCATCTGCGCCATCGCCGCGCGCGTCACGTTCAGCGTCAGGCGGGAGGAGCAGTAGAACGCCGGGTGCCGCGCGGGCGGCAGGTGCTGCACGAACCAGGTGTTGGCCGTCCAGGGGAACTGCGCCGGGTATTGCGCGCCGCCGATGACGAACCGGTCGGCTGGGCGGCGGCGGGCGGGTTCCACGAACAGCGCCTCCAGCGCCGCCTGCCGGTCCTCGGCGTAGGTGCCGAGATAGGAGAGCAGCGCGCGTGGGCCTTGGCCATCGACGGGGCGGTGCATCGCCGGGTCCACGGAGCCGTAGAGCGGCGCCACCCGGCGCGCGCCGAAGATGCGGCGCAGGGCGTCCAGCGCGGCCCCGCCGGTGTAGCTCAGCACCAAGTCGTACCCGGCCAAGCCTTGCGCCCCGATGTAGGGGATGCTTTCCCCGGCGGCGTGGCGGGCCAGGGTCACGGGCGTGTCCAGGTCGTAGAAGCAGGACAGGACGGCGGACTCCTCCACCAGCCTGGCGGCGTCCAGGGCGTCCGGGCAGTAGGAGGTGACGACCGCCACGTCCGCCCCGGCCAGCGCGCGGCGGGCCAAGGGGACGGCGGCGGCCCAGTCCGGGTAGAGCACCAGCTCGCCGCCCCGGGGCAGTTCCGTGAGGTCGCGGTTCTGCGCGTAGAAGGATTGGTCCCGCTCGAAGAACGCCACGGCATGGCCGTCCTGCAGCAGGCCGCCGATCAGGCCGCGCCACAGGGCGGCGTGGCCGTTGCCCCAGGAGGAGCTGACAGCCAGGCCGAAGATCACGACCTTCATGCGGAGGAAGGGGGTTTGCGCATCTGGCATCGTGTCTGCCATCGCGGCCCGCGGCGGTGCAAGGGCGTCAAGGACGCCGCGTGACCCGGCGCAGCACCAGCAGCCCCAGCAGCGCCGACAGCAGCGAGCCGCCGAAGATCGCCAGCTTCACCTCCGCCTCGCGCCCCGGGCCGGGAAAGGCCAGGTCGCCGATGAACAGGCTCATGGTGAAGCCGATGCCGCACAGCACGCTGCCGCCGTACAGCACCGGCAGGCTCAGCTCCGGCGGCAGGTGGACCAGGCGCAGCTTGGCGGCAAGCGCCGTGGCGCCGAACACGCCGGCCTGCTTGCCCAGCACCAGGCCGGCGGCGATGCCGACGAACACCGGGTCCGCCACCGTGCGCAGCGACACGGCGCTGAACTGCAGCCCGGCGTTGGCAAGCCCGAACAGCGGCAGGATGGCGTAGGCGACCCAGCCGTCCAGCGCCTCCTCCAGCCGCTCCGCCGGGCAGGCGTCCTCACCGGGTCCCTGCCGCATGGGCACGACGAAGGCCAGGGCGACGCCGGCGAGCGTCGCGTGGATGCCGGAGCGGTAGATGGCGGCCCACAGCACGCCGCCGCCGAGCAGGTAGGGGCCGAGCGCCCGCACGCCGGCCATCCGCAGGGCGAACAGCCCGGCCAGCACGGCGGCAGCCACGCCCAGGGCCGCCCAGTCCAGCCCCTGGCTGTAGAACAGCGCGATCACCACGATGGCGCCGAGATCGTCCAGGATGGCGAGGGCGGTCAGGAACACCTTGAGCGCCACCGGCGCCCGCGCGCCCAGCAGGCTGAGGGCGGCCAGGGCGAACGCGATGTCGGTCGCCACCGGCACCGCCCAGCCGCGCAGGGCCGCCGGGTCCGCGTGGTTGACGGCGGCGTAGATCAGCGCCGGGACCGCCATGCCGCCCAGCGCGCCCACCAGCGGGCCGGCTGCCCGCCGCACGGAGGCCAGCTGGCCCTGGGTGATCTCCCGGCGGATCTCCAGCCCGACCAGCAGGAAGAACAGGGCCATCAATCCTTCGTTCACCCAGTCGTGCAGCGGCAGGGCGAAGCTGGCGGATCCTGCGCTGACCCCGAGCGGAAGGGCCAGCAGCGCCTGGTAGGAGGGGGCGGCCGGGGAGTTGGACCAGGCGAGCGCCATGCAGGCCGAGGCCATGAGCACCAGCCCGCCCGCCACGCTGCTGCGGAAGAAGTCCGTCAGCACGCGCAGGCTGCGCGCGGCGGCGCCCGGCAGGACTGGTGATTGATCCATGCCCTGCCCTTAGCCCGCCGTGCAGGCTAGGGCGAGTAGCCCGCCGTGCAGGCTAGGGCGAG
>CAXTNC010000047.1:0-6346 GCA_964245495.1 uncultured Acetobacteraceae bacterium | reverse complement strand
CCTTAGCCCGCCGTGCAGGCTAGGGCGAGTAGCCCGCCGTGCAGGCTAGGGCGAGGCGGTCACTTGCCGTCGTGGCGCTTGATGAAGCGGTTGAAGCGGCTCGGCTCGCCGTCGGCCTTCTCGTCCTGGTGCAGGAAGGCCAGCCCGTGCTCGTCGAAGGTGGCGAAGAACTCGTCCCACTCAATCACTTGCAGCTTGTCGTCGTCCTGGCCGAAGTCGATGCGCAGGATGCCGGGGCCGCGCTTGTCCCCGGTGTCGCCCACCTTGGCCGGCTTGCCGCCGCGGCTCTCGATCCAGTGCCGGATCACCTTGTGGTCGGTCGTCGAATCGCTGTGCGAGGCCATGATGCCGTTCCCGAGATGTGATGCTTCAACGGCTGGCGCGCGCGGGCGTTTCCCGCATCGGCCAGGACGGGAGCGCCGCGGTCTCTCCCTGCAAGCCGCAACTTTACTCGGCTCTGGAAATGCTGGATGACGGCATATCCCTCAACAAGACGTTGACGCCCGTGACCCGGGTCCAGGAACACCTCCATGAGCGGCACGAGCTACACTTTCGCCACGTTTGATCCTGTCTTGGGCGGCTTGGTCGAGGTTGACGCCGTCAACGATGCCGGCGAGGTCGCCGGGTCTTACTACGCCACCAACGGCTCGTTCTACGCCAACAACGGCTTCACCGACATCGGCGGCGTCGTCGCCACAGCCGACGTGGCGGGCGCTGACTCGACGGACGTGACGGGGGTGAACGCGAGCGGCGTCATCGTCGGCTACTCCTTCACCAGCAGCAACGCGGTTTCCTTCGTCGGCCAGCCCGGCGCCCTCACGATGATCGCGGTGGCCGGGGTGGATGTGCAGGCGGCGGCGGTCAACGCATCCGGCGAGGTGGTGGGCACGGCGGGCGCCGACAGCTTCACCTATGTCAACGGGGCGTACTCCACGCTGTCCATCGACGGCGCGCAGGCGACGGCGGCGATTGGCGTGACGGCGACGGGCGCGGTGTTCGGCAACGAGACCGATGCGGCCGGGTCAGGCCACGGCTTCCTGTACATGGCAGGCGCGTTCCAAGCCATCGACGTGCCGGACGCGCGGGGTTCCACCTCCATCGCCGGGGTGAACGCCAGCGGCGAGATCGTGGGGAGCTACGGCGCCCCGTCCGGCACGACGGAGGGCTTCACGGACATCGGCGGGACGTTCACCAGCATCGCGCCGGTGGGCAGCTCCTACACCGTCGTCACCGGCGTGAACGATGCCGGCACGGTGGTCGGCTATTACGATGGCCCCGACAGCAGCCTGCATGGTTTCGTGGACCAGGCCGGAACCATCACCAGCTTCGACCCGGCAGGCTCGGACTCCACGCTTGCGCTGGGCATCAACGGCTCCGGCGAGGTCGTCGGCAACTACACCGACGCCGCCACCAACGCGCAACTGGGCTTCACCGCCACGCCGCCGTGCTACTGCCCTGGCACGCTGATCCGCACGGAAGGCGGCGACGTGGCGGTGGAGCATCTGGCGATCGGCGACCGGGTGCTGACGGTGGAGGGCCGGGCGGAGCCGGTGCGCTGGATCGGCCGCCGCTCCTATGCCGGGCGCTTCCTGCGCGGCCGTCCGGCGCTGCACCCGGTGCGGGTGCGGGCCGGCGCGCTGGCCACGGGCGTGCCGAGCCGGGATTTGCTGGTGTCCCCGCAGCATGCCCTGCTGCTGGCCGGCGTGCTGGTGCGGGCAGCCGACCTGGTGAACGGGACCACGATCGCGCGGGAAACCGGGCTTGAGCGGGTGGACTACCTGCACGTCGAGCTGGCGGCCCACGACGTGATCTGGGCCAACGACGCGGCCGCGGAGACGTTCGTGGACGACAACAGCCGCGGCCTGTTCAGCAACGCGCACGAGTATGCCGCGCTGTACCCGGATGCGACGCCGGCCGCGGCGGCTTACTGCGCGCCGCGGGTCAGCCAGGGCTGCGAACTGGCCCGCGTCAGGTCAGCCCTGGCCGTGCGCGCGCTGGCTGCGTGATGCCTGGCCACCGTGTCATTGCTGGTTGGACGCGCAGCTACGAAACACCAATCGCCGCTGTAGCTGGCGATCGGGTGAAACTTGGCCGCCGCGATGATGACGCTCCCGAATGGGTTTGGTGCGAGCACGCGGATTCCGGGCTATCCGGTTGGATGCCGGAGAGCTTCCTAGACCTGCATGGAAACCCACCAGCGGCCACCGCCCGGCGGGACTACAGCGCAATGGAACTGACCGTTCTTAAAGGGCAAGTCGTGGACGTGCTGGAAACTGTGGCCGGATGGAGCTGGTGCATCGCAGACGGCGGCAAGGCTGGATGGGCGCCAACCGGCAGCCTTGCCGCAGTGGGCTGAGCGGCCCCTGGAAGCCAGTCATCACATATCACTCACAAAGAACAAAGAGAGTGACCTTCCCGCCCTCATCCTCGCCGGCGGCCAAGCCCGGCGCATGGGCGGCGGGGACAAGCCGCTGCTCGCCCTGCGCGACCGAACCCTGCTGGCCCGCATCCTGGCTGCCCTGTCCCCGGACCACGCCCACATCGCCATCAGCGCCAACGGCGACCCGGCGCGCTTCGCCACCGCCCTGCCCGTGCTGGCGGACGGGCAACCCGGGCAGGGGCCGCTGGCCGGCGTGCTCGCTGGGCTGGACTGGGCCGCAAGCCTTGGCGCACCCGCCCTGCTGACCGTGCCGGGAGACACGCCGCTGATTCCCGCCGGGCTTGCCCGCGCCCTGGCGCCCGCACCCTCCGTCGCGGAAAGCGGCGGGCGGCGGCACCACCTGGTGGCGCTCTGGCCGGTGGCGGCGCGGGAGGCCCTGCGCGCCTGCTTGCAGCGGCCCGGCTCCCGCAGCGTGCGCGCGTTCGCGGACACGCTGGCCATGCGCCCAGTGCCGTTCCCGGGCGACCCGTTCGTCAACGTCAACACCCCGGGCGACCTCGCGGCGCTGGACGCCGCGCTGGCGGCGGGGCGCGTCAGCCCGCCGGCTGCACCGTGACCCGGCGCGCGCCGTAGGACACCCACACCCGGTTCTGCCGCAGCCAGTCCGTGCCGAGCAGCATGTCCGCGACCGGCCAGCGCAGCCGGCTCACGCCCAGCATCGGGTTGAGATAGCTGATGCGGCCCAGCCGCATCTCCGCGAACTGATGGTGATGCGTCGGGTTCACGGCGCCGTCCACGCCGACTGATTGGCCCGCCTGGTCCTGCGCCAAGATGACGGCGGTCAGGCCGGCGCGGGAAGCAGCCGCCTCGCCCAGGGTGGACAGGTTGGACCCGCTGTCCAGCAGGGCGGTCACGGGCTGGCCATCGACGGTCATCGGCAGCAGCACGGCGCCCGCGTGCCAGATGTCCGCCGTCACGGACGTTTTGCGCCCTTGCCACGGCACGTAGTCCCCATGGCAGCCCGCCGCGCTGTAAAGCGCCATGCGACGGTGCGGCAGGTCGAACTCCACGTCGAACGCGCTGAGCCAGTCGGCGCCCAGCAGCCCGGCGGCGTGGAGAGCCTGCCCCGACGCCGTGGGAAGCGGCGCCACCGCCGTGCTCTGGTTCAGCAGCTGCATCCCGCCGACGGCAAGCGACCGCAGCGCCGCGTTCTGCGTGGTGATCGTCCCGCCGATGCCCTGGATGGTGCTGGTGCGGCGCGGGTCGGCCGGCAACGCCAACCGCGCCATGGCTGCAGGCGTCACCAGGGAGCTTTCGGCGCCGGTATCGATCAGCAGGGTTTCCGGCTGGCCGTCGATCTCAGCTAGGACGGCGATGAAGCCATCCTCCAGGAGGACAGGGATGTCCGCCTGCTTGGTCAGCCGGCACAGCTCCGGCGCAGCAGGGCCGATGGCGCAGCCCGCCACGGGCAGCAGCCAGGCCAGGGCTGGCACAGCCCTCACGCGCCCTGGCCTCACGCGCCCTGGCCTCACGCGCCCTGGCCTCATGCGCCTTGGCCGAAGGTCCGCGCCAGCCCTTCCCCCAGGCCGACCGGCTCGACTCCCAGTTCGCGGCGCATCGCGTCGATGCTGAACGTCTTGTCTTCCAGCAGCCGCTGCACCTCCGCCTGCCGGACCGTGGGCAAGCCCGGCAGCAGCCGGGTGAGCGGGGCCGCGAGGCGCAGCAGGCCTGCCGGCAACGGCACGATGCGGGGCTGGGGCAGCCCGGCGGCGGCGGCCACGGCGCGGACCAGGTCGGCGTAGCGCACGCTGTCCGCCCCGGCGATCACGATGGCTTCGGCCCGGCCCCACTCCCTGCCGATGGCTGCGCGCAGGCTGCCCGTGACGTCCGCCTGGTGGATCGGGCGCACTATCGCGCGCCCGCCGCCCGGCAGCGGCACCACCGGCAAGCGGCGCAGCAGGCGGGCCAGGCGCTGCACGTTGTCCTCTCCCTGCGCGCCGTAGATCATGGTCGGGTGCAGCATGACGCCGCGGCGGGGCGAGCGCTGGAAGGCTGCCTCCCCCGCCAGCACGCCCTGGGCATGGGCGTCCGGCCAGCGGGTGAACTTGCGGGTGCTGCCCAGGAAGACGAAATGGCGCACGCCCGCCGGCGCGGCGTCCAGGATCGCCGCGGCATGGCGGGCATGGGCGCAGGACACCACGACTTCGGCGTTCCGCAGCGCCTGGCGCAGCGCCGGCCCATGCCGCAGGTCTGCGACGGCTGGCTGGCCCGGGAGGGCGGTGGCCAGCCACTTCGCCGGGTCGCGCACGACTGGCACATAGGCTGTCGCGTCCGCCGCCAGGGACCGGCAGAGCGCCGCGCCGGAGCGGCCGGACGCGCCGACGACATGAACGCAAACGGGAACCCTCATGGCGGCGCATCATACGGGCGGCAGGAACCTGCGTAAGCCTGTGGTATTGATATACCACATAGGCGGCGCCTTGACTTCCCGGCCCTTCGCGGCGATAGGGTGCCGCTTGATGCAGACGGGATTGCGGCCATGAAGACGACCATCTCGCTCAAGCCGGCGGATGTCACCAAGAACTGGACGCTGATCGACGCGGACGGGCTGGTGCTCGGGCGGCTGGCGGCCATCATCGCGCAGCGGCTGCGCGGCAAGCACAAGCCGCAGTTCACCCCGCACGTGGATTGCGGCGACAACGTCGTGGTGGTCAACGCTGAAAAGGTGCGCGTGACCGGCAAGAAGGCGGACCAGTCGATATTCTACTACCACACCGGTTTCCCCGGCGGCATCAAGGGCCGCTCCGTGCGTCAGATCCTGACCGGGCGGCATCCGGAGCGCGTGATCGAGAAGGCGGTGGAGCGGATGATCACCCGTGGCCCGCTGCAGCGCGAGCAGATGCGCCACCTGCACGTGTATGCCGGGCCGGACCACAAGCACGATGGCCAGCAGCCGCAAAGGCTGGACGTGGCCGCGATGAACGCCAAGAACGCGAGGGTCTGATGTCCGACACCATCCCAGACAACCAGGATGCCGGCGCCCGCACCGGCACGCTGGCCGACCTCAAGGACTTCGCCGCCTCCGGTGCCCTGCCCACGCCGGAGACGGCCGCCATCCGCGTCGAGCCGAAGCGGGACGCGCTGGGCCGCTCCTACGCGACGGGCCGCCGCAAGAACGCCATCGCCCGGGTGTGGATCAAGCCCGGCCGCGGCGACATCAACGTCAACGGCAAGACCGTGACGACGTATTTCGCCCGCCCGGTGCTGCGGATGCTGATCACCCAGCCGTTCCTGATCTCCGACCGCTACAACCAGTTCGACGTGTTCTGCACGGTGACGGGCGGCGGGCTGTCCGGCCAGGCCGGCGCGCTGCGCCACGGGATCAGCCGGGCGCTGACCTACTACGAGCCGGATTTGCGCGGCATCCTGAAGCTGGCCGGGTTCCTGACGCGGGACAGCCGGGTGGTGGAGCGCAAGAAGTACGGCAAGGCGAAGGCGCGGCGGTCCTATCAGTTCTCCAAGCGGTAGCGTCCGCGTCCGGCCGGTTCTGGGCGTGAGCCGCGGGGGGAGACGGCGCAAGCCGCTGATGAGCCAACCCGGCCCCTGTCCGGCCGCGGCCCGGCGATGACCCTGTTCCGCTCGGCCGCGGAAGCCCATGCCGTGGGCGCGCCCATCGTCCGCCTGTTCCGCGCTGCGCTGGGCCGCACGCCGGACATGCCCAGCCTTCAGGCGCTGGTGGCGCGGTGGCGGCGCGGCGAAGGGCTGCCCGAGATCGCCGACGCCGTCGCCAGCGGGGCGGAGTTCCTGGCGCGGCATGGGCCGCCAGGTCCGCCGGACGGGCACTACCTGCGTTCCCTGTTCTGGGCGGTTGACGGCGAGGACCCCGCGGACGAGGACGCTGCCTTGCTGACGCCCTCCGCCACGCGGGCGGGCGTGCTGCTGGCGGTCAGCCAGTCCGGGCGGGCG
>CAXTNC010000046.1:15663-17887 GCA_964245495.1 uncultured Acetobacteraceae bacterium | reverse complement strand
CTCCGTACGCCGCTGGACAATTTTTTCGACAAAGTGACCGTGAACGACCCCGATCCGGCCCTTCGCCGCAACCGCTTGCGCCTGCTAAACCAAATCCGTGCTACCATGGACCGGGTGGCAGACTTCTCCCGTATCGAGGGCTAATGATGACCAAGTGGGTGTACAGCTTCGGCGCCGGGCACAACGAGGGGCGCTCCGGCATGCGCAACCTGCTCGGCGGCAAGGGCGCCAACCTGGCGGAGATGGCCTCCATCGACCTGCCGGTGCCGCCCGGCTTCACCATCACCACCGAAGTCTGCACTGCGTTCTACGACAACGGCCGCCGTTACCCCGAAGAGCTGGCCGGCCAGGTCCGCGCCGCTCTCGGCGTCATCGAAACGGCGGTCGGCCTGCGTTTCGGCGACCGCGAGCATCCCTTGCTCGTCTCCGTCCGCTCCGGCGCGCGCGTGTCCATGCCGGGCATGATGGACACGGTGCTCAACCTTGGCCTGAACGACCAAACGGTGGAAGGCCTGTCCAAGGCCAGCGGGGACCCGCGCTTCGCCTGGGACAGCTATCGCCGCTTCATCCAGATGTACGGCTCCGTGGTGCTGGGCGTGGACCACCACCGCTTCGAGGAGATCATCGAGAACGCCAAGCTCGACGCCGGGGTGACGGAAGACACCGCCCTCTCGCCGGACCATTGGCGGCAGGTGGTGGGCGAGTACAAGGCCATGGTGGGGGCCGAGCTCGGCCACCCCTTTCCGCAGGAGCCGGAGGAGCAGCTTTGGGGCGCCATCGGCGCGGTGTTCGGCTCCTGGATGAACCCGCGCGCCAACACCTACCGCCGCCTGCACGACATCCCGGCCTCCTGGGGCACCGCGGTCAACGTGCAGGCCATGGTGTTCGGCAACATGGGGGCCGACTGCGCCACCGGCGTCTGCTTCACGCGAGACCCGTCGACCGGCGAGGACGTGTTCTACGGCGAGTTCCTGGTCAACGCGCAGGGCGAGGACGTGGTGGCCGGCATCCGCACGCCCCAGCCCCTGTCCCGCCTGCGGGCCAAGCCCGGCGAGGTTTCCATGGAAGAGGCGCTGCCCGCCGTCTACCAGGACCTGGTGCGCGTCCGCACCACGCTTGAGACGCACTACAAGGACATGCAGGACATCGAGTTCACCGTGCAGCAGCAAAAGCTGTACATGCTGCAAACCCGCAGCGGCAAGCGCACCGCGGGCGCCAGCCTGCGCATCGCGGTGGAGATGGCGCAGTCCGGGCTGATCGACCGGGAAGAGGCGGTGCGCCGGGTCAACCCGGCCAGCCTGGACCAGCTGCTGCACCCGACACTGGACCCGAAGGCGCCGCGCACCCTGATGTCCCGCGGCCTGCCTGCCAGCCCCGGGGCCGCCTGCGGCGTCGCCGTGTTCAACTCGGACGAGGCGGAGATGCGCGCGGCCAAGGGCGAGCAGGTGATCCTGGTGCGGATCGAGACCAGCCCGGAGGACATCCACGGCATGCACGCCGCCCGCGGCATCGTCACCACCCGCGGCGGCATGACCAGCCACGCGGCCGTGGTGGCCCGCGGCATGGGCCGGCCGTGCGTGGCGGGCGCCGGCGGCATCAGCGTCGATTACGGCGCGCAGACGCTTTCCGCCGGCGGCAAGACCGTGCGCGCCGGCGAAACCATCACGCTGGACGGCGCCACCGGCGAGGTGTTCATCGGCTCCGTCGCCATGATCGAGCCGTCCATGTCAGGCGACTTCGCCACCCTCATGGAGTGGGCGGACGGGGTGCGCCGCATGAAGGTGCGCACCAACGCCGAAACCCCGCTGGACGCCGAAACCGCCCGCAAGTTCGGCGCCGAGGGCATCGGCCTGTGCCGCACGGAGCACATGTTCTTCGACCCGGCGCGCATCGGCATCGTGCGGCAGATGATCATGGCGCAGGACGAGCGCGGCCGCCGCGCGGCGCTCGCCAAGCTGCTGCCGTTCCAGCGCGACGACTTCCGCGACCTGTTCCGCATCATGGCCGGGCTGCCTGTCACCATCCGCCTGCTGGACCCGCCGCTGCACGAGTTCCTGCCGCATCAGGAGCACGAGCTGGCGGACGTGGCGGCCGGCCTGGGCGAGGACCTCGAAACCATCCGCCGCCGGGCGGACGAGCTGCAGGAGGCCAACCCGATGCTCGGCCACCGCGGCTGCCGCCTCGGCATCACCTACCCGGAAATCTACGAGATGCAGGCCCGCGC
>CAXTNC010000046.1:0-15563 GCA_964245495.1 uncultured Acetobacteraceae bacterium | reverse complement strand
CGCGACGACGCCGGCAAGTTCCTGCCCAGCTACGTGGACCAGGGCATCCTGCCGAAGGACCCGTTCGTCTCCATCGACGTGGAGGGCGTGGGCGAGTTGGTCCGCATCGCCGCCGCCAAGGGCCGCCACACCAAGAACGCGCTCAAGATGGGCATTTGCGGCGAGCACGGCGGCGACCCGGCGTCCATCGCGTTCTGCGAGGATGTCGGGCTGGATTACGTGTCCTGCTCGCCGTACCGCGTGCCGGTGGCGCGGCTGGCGGCAGCGCAGGCGGCGCTGGGTGTGGGCGGGGACAAGACGGCCTGACCCCGCTTCTCGGCTTCGCTCCGTTCACCAGGCCGATTTCCGGAGCTTGCACCTTGTGGGTGCAAGCCGTCCGGCTCGCCCGCCACGCCGAGCGTCTTTGATCCATGCATCAAGCTCCTCCAGCCGAGCACGCGCCGTGCGGCTGAAGCCACGTCGTCCTTGAACAAGGGCACCGACGCAAGACGGACAGTCCCGCTTAAAGTAACATCAGAAAACAAAATGCGACGCTGAGCCTGCTCAGGCCGACCTACTTACCGTCGCATCAGTTGCGCCATGCTCCACTGAAGGCCATATTTAAGTCGTAAACTGACTTCATTGCTTTGTCTCCAGCAAAGGAGACAGCTCATGCACCGCATCATCGCCGCAGCTTTTGTTTTCATTTCTGTGCTTCCGGCAGCTCACGCTGGTGAAGTCCTGAACCGGCTGCACAACCAGAATGCTCGCATCAACCAGGGAATCAGGAGCGGTCAGCTGACATCGCGTGAGACGTATGACCTCGGACGGCGGGAAGCCAACATAAACGGCAGCCGCCGCGCTGACCTTGCAGCCAATGGCGGCCACTTGACTCCTGGCGAGTACAGGAACCTCAACGCGCGCGAAGATGCCCTTTCAGGCCAGATCTACGTTGACAAGCACAACGCCCAGCACGCCGGCGGCCTGCCGCCGTATTACATCCGGTAACGTCGGCGTGCGTGAACGGGACCGCCTTGCTGCCGGGCGGTCCCGAGTCGCCTCGGGACCACCGCAAGGAACAGGAGGTGAGGTGGGCGAACGACGGGGATCGAACCCGCGACAACCGGTACCACAAACCGGCGCTCTACCAACTGAGCTACGTCCGCCACCAACGGTGCGGAACTACTGCCGTCCGCCGGCCGCCGTCAACCTGTGCCCTGCCTCGCGCTGGCCAAAATGCCGCCGCAGCCGCGCCACCGCTTCGTCCAGCACCGCATCCGCCTTGCAGAACGCGAACCGCGCATAGTGCCCCGGCGCGTCCGCCCCGTCATAGAATGCGCTCAGCGGAATGGCCGTCACCCCCGCCCGCTCCGTGATGTGCCGGCAGAACGCCGCGTCGTCGCCGGCGAAGCCCAGCGGGCTGAAATCGACGGTCAGGAAATAGCTGCCCTGGCTTGGCAGCACGCCGAAGCCCATTCCCGCCAGCCCGGCCGCCAGCCGGTCCCGCTTGGCTTGCAGCACGTCCGCCAGCCCGGCGAAATAGGCGTCGTCCTTCGCCAGGCCCACCGCCACGCCGCGCTGCAGGTTGGGCGGGGTGGTGAAGGTCAGGTTCTGGTGCGCGCGGGCGGCCAGCAGGGCCAGCGGCGCCGGGGCAGTCACGTAGCCGACCTTCCGGCCGGTCAGGCTGAACGTCTTGCCGGCGCTGCCGATCCTCATGCAGCGCTCCCGCAGGCCCGGCAGCGTCATCAGCGGGATGTGCCGCCAGCCGTCGTAGGTCAGGTGCTCGTACACCTCGTCGCACACGGCGTAGGCGTCGTGGCGGACCAGCAGGTCGGCGATGAAGGCGAGCTCGGCGGCGGTGAACACCTTGGAGGTCGGGTTCATCGGCGTGTTCAGCAGGATCGCCTTGGTGCGCGGCCCGAAGGCGGCGGCCAGCTCGGCGCGCGGCAGCTCCCAGCGCGGCGGCAGCAGCCGCACGATGCGCGGGACGGCGCCCAGCAGGCGGATGACCGGCAGGTAGGTGTCATAGAGCGGCTCGATCAGCACCACCTCGTCGCCGGGGTTGAGCAGCGCCATCAGGCTGGCCGTGATCGCTTCCGTGGCGCCGGAGGTGACGACCACTTCCGTCGCCGGGTCGGCCTGGATGCCGTAGAACCGGGCGTTGGCGGCGGCGACCGCCCCGCGCAGCTCCGGCACGCCGATGAGCGGCGGATATTGGTTGCGCCCGTCACGCAGAGCATCCGCCGCGGCCTGGATCACGTCATCCGGGCCGTCGGCGTCAGGAAAGCCCTGGCCGAGGTTGATGGCGCCGTGCTGGGCGGCCAACGCCGACATGACGGTGAACACCGTGGTGCTGATCCCGGACAGCAGCGCGTTGGCAGGCTTCACGGCCAGCCCTCCCATTCAACCCGGCGGATTATGGCCCTGCCGCCACGCACAAACAATCGCAGCGGCGGCGGA
The DNA here is from genome assembly GCA_964245495.1 of uncultured Acetobacteraceae bacterium. GTDB lineage: Bacteria > Pseudomonadota > Alphaproteobacteria > Acetobacterales > Acetobacteraceae > LMUY01. The sequence continues at coordinate 13,124 of CAXTNC010000046.1, read as the reverse complement.
TTGCCCCGTGGCACGGCCCATGCAACGTTCCCGGGGCGGCGGGGAGCGGGACATGAAGAAGATCGAAGCGATCATCAAGCCGTTCAAGCTGGACGAGGTGAAGGACGCGCTGCACGAGGTGGGGCTGCAAGGCATCACGGTGGTGGAGGCCAAGGGGTTCGGCCGGCAGAAGGGCCACACGGAGCTGTACCGTGGCGCGGAGTACGTGGTGGATTTCCTGCCCAAGGTGAAAATCGAGCTGGTCTGCCAGGACAGCGTGGTGGAGCGCGCCGTCGAAGCCATCGTGACAGCGGCGCGAACAGGCCGTATCGGGGACGGCAAGATCTTCGTCACCAACGTGGAGGAAGCCATCCGCATCCGCACGGGCGAGCGCGGCGAAGAGGCGATCTAGCGGTTTGATGCCGGCCCACGTCCTTGCGCCGGCCGAATCAGCCCGACAACGTGGCCTGATGCTGGCGTGCCCTTGGCGCGCCGGCTGAATCAGCCCACCAGCGAGGCGGCCGCAACGGGCGGCCGCGATCAAGGAGAATGCAGGGTTATGGCGAAGAAGGCAGTGCCGGCAGTGCAGAGCGAGGCCTCCAAGGTCCTGGAGATGATCCGGGAGCACTCGGTGGAATACGTGGACCTGCGGTTCACCGACCCGCGGGGCAAGTGGCAGCACACGGCGCAGCACATCTCCACCGTCGATGAGGACAGCTTCACCGACGGCTTCATGTTCGACGGCTCCTCCATCGCCGGCTGGAAGGCGATCAACGAGAGCGACATGATCCTGATGCCGGACGCGGCCACCGCCGTGCTGGACCCGTTCGCCGCCAAGCCGTCCTTGATCCTGTTCTGCGACGTCGTCGAGCCAAGCACCGGGCAGTTCTACGCGCGCGACCCGCGCGCCACCGCCAAGCTGGCCGAGGCGTACCTCAAGTCCACCGGCATCGGCGACACGGTCCTGACCGGCGCCGAGGCCGAGTTCTTCATCTTCGACAGCGTGCGCTTCGGCGTCGGCGGCAACTTCGCCAGCCACTTCATCGAGAGCATCGAGGGACCCGGCTCCAACATGAAGGAGTACCCGGAAGGCAACATGGGCCATCGCCCCGTGGTCAAGGGCGGCTACTTCCCCGTGCCCCCCGTGGACAGCGAGAGCGACCTGCGCGCCGAGATGCTGTCCACCATGGGCGAGATGGGGCTGCCGATCGAGAAGCACCACCACGAGGTGGCGCAGTCCCAGCACGAGCTGGGCACGCGCTTCACCACGCTGACCAAGATGGCCGACCAGATGCAGATCTATAAGTACTGCGTCCACAACGTGGCCCACAGCTACGGCAAGACGGCAACCTTCATGCCCAAGCCAATCTACGGCGACAACGGCACCGGGATGCACACGCACCAGTCGATCTGGAAGGACGGCAAGCCGCTGTTCGCCGGCAGCGGCTACGCGGACTTGTCCGAGATGTGCCTGCACTACATCGGCGGCATCATCAAGCACGCCAAGGCGCTCAACGCCTTCACCAACCCCTCCACCAACAGCTACAAGCGGCTGATCCCCGGCTTCGAGGCGCCCGTGCTGCTGGCCTACTCCGCCCGCAACCGCTCCGCCTCCTGCCGCATCCCCTACACCACCAGCCCGAAGGCCAAGCGCGTCGAGGTCCGCTTCCCCGACCCGTCGGCCAACCCGTACCTCGCCTACTCGGCGCTGCTGATGGCCGGGCTGGACGGCATCCGCAACAAGATCCATCCTGGCGACCCGATGGACAAGGACCTGTACGACCTGCCGCCGGAGGAGCTGAAGGGCATCCCCACCGTTTGCGGCTCGCTGCGCGAGGCATTGGGCGCGCTGGCGGCGGACCACGAGTTCCTGCTGGCCGGAGACGTGTTCTCCAAGGACCAGATCGAGAGCTACATCGAGCTGAAGTGGACGGAGGTGTACCGCTTCGAGCACACGCCGCATCCGGTCGAGTTCGAGATGTACTACTCCGTCTAACGATGAGCACAGCAGGGCGCTCCCTCCGCAGGCATTCCAATCGCCTGAAGGAGGCGATCGGAACCTTTGGCCTGCTGCGCCCTGCACCCGGAAGGGGACAGTCGTCCCCTTCCGCCCTTCGTGCAAGGTGTGCAGAGGATGACTGTCCCCTGCTGGGGTCCGGGGCAACGCCCCGGCCTTGCCGCTGGCTCCTGGCCTGGGCAGCCGCCGCCTGGCTCCTGCACCCGGGGCGGCCTGAGGCGCAGGCTTTGCCGCAGGCCACCAACCCCGCCGTGCAGACCGGCCTGCCCACCGCACCGGACGCGACGCCGCCGAAGCCCTGGGCGCCTCCGGCCACGCTCTCCGCTTGGGCGAGCACAATCCAGTTCAGCGGCGAGGTGGATGCCGGCATCACCGGCAACCCGCAGGACCCAAGCAATGGCGTGAACTTCGCCCGCCTGTTCACCGACAAGGCGAACCGCCCCATCCTGAACGAGCTTGTGCTGACGCTGGAGCGCGATCTTGACCCGAAGGCCACCGGCTACGATTGGGGATTCAACCTCCAGGCGCTCTACGGCTCGGACGCGCGGATCGTCCATCTGCTCGGCCTGTTCGACCACGCGATCCATGACCGCAACCAGCTGACATTCGAGGCGGCGAACATCACCCTGCACGCGCCCTGGCTGTCCAGCGGCGGGATCGACCTCAAGGGCGGCATCTTCCCCAGCCCGCTCGGCTTCGAGGTGCTCGACCCCAAGGCCAACCCGTTCTACTCGCACAGCTACATCTTCGACAGCCTGCCCTACGAGCACTTCGGCCTGCTGGCCGTGGCCCACGCCGCAGGGGTGCTGGACCTTTATCTCGGCATCGACACCGGCAACGACACCACCCTGGCGCAGGGCGACGACAACCGGCGCCCGGCGGGCATCGCCGGGTTCGGCGTCAACCTGCTGGGCGGCGGCCTGACCGTGCTGGCCCTGACCCATATCGGGCCGGAGGACGCCAAGCGCACGGCGCCGTTCGCGGACAGCGCCCTGCGGTACTACAACGACCTGGTCGTCACCTACAAACGCTCGCCCAAGCTGTCCTTCACCACGGAGCTGGACTACGTGCGGGAGGACGGCTTCCGCGCCGAGGCTTACGGCGCGGCGCAGTACGCCTCCTACGCGCTGAGCGGCGCGGTCACGCTCAACGGCCGCGCCGAGGTGTTCCGCGACAATAACAACTTCTTCATCAGCACCCCGGTCAACAACCTCGACTACGTCAACGGCGAGCGGGGCTATGCCCCGGCCAACTTCTACACCGCTTCCCGCCCCGCCACCTACTCGGAGCTGACCGTGGGCGTCACCTGCAAGCCCGGCCTGCCCAAGCCGGCCGGCGCCGTGCTGATCCGGCCGGAGCTGCGCTACGACCGCACGCTCAACGGCTCCAAGCCGTTCAACGATGGCCGGGACAAGGGCATGGTGACGATCGCGGCCGACGTGGTCGCCGGGTTCTGACCCGGCGCGCCCTCGCCTGCTGCATGGCGCTGCTGTGGGCCGCAGCGCACCCGGCAGCCGCCTGCCAGGTGACGCCGCGCGCGTCGGTCCGCATCGAGATGGCCGGCGGCCTCGTGCTGCTGCCCGTGGCCATCAATGGGGCCGTCGAGCAGTTCGTGCTCGACACGGGGGCGGAGCGCAGCGTGGTCGGCCTGGCGGCGGCCAGCCGCCTGAAGCTGGCGCGGGACGAGTGGGTGAGCACGGACATCGAGGGCGCCGGCGGCGCAGACCGCCGGCGCCTGGGGCGGCCCGCCTCGCTTTCCCTGGGCGGCCTGGCGCTGCGCCGCCGCACGGTGGCGGCGGACCAGTCGGTGGTGGTCGGCCCGATTCCCAACGAGGTCGCCGGCCGCCCGATCGCCGGGCTGCTCGGCCAGGATTTCCTTTCGCCGTACGATCTCGACCTGGACATCCCGGCCGGCACGCTGAGCCTGTACGCCGTGTCCGGATGCGCCGGCCGCTTCCTGCCCTGGACGGGCCGCTATGCCGCCATCCCCGCCTGGCGTCCCGTCCGCAACGTGCTGGCCCTGCCGCTGCGGCTGGCGGGCGGCGCCGTGCAGGCGGAACTGGACAGCGGCGCGGAGGCGACCACGCTCACCCTGCCCGGCATGGTGCAGCTGGGCTTGGCGGCAGGCGGCCCCGAGCAGGTGAGCGGCTTCGGCCCGGGCAGCCTGGCCGCGCGCACGCAGCGCTTCCCGGCGGTGCAGGTTGGCACCCTGCCCATGGCGCCGGCCGAGCTGGTCATCTGCCCGATCCGCACCATGCGCAGCATCGGCGCGTTGCTGGGCGCGGACTGGCTGGCGTCGCGGCGCGTCTGGGTGTCCTGGGCGACCGACCAGGTGTTCGTGGCGGAGTGACGCCGCCCCGCCGGGAACCTCACTGCAAGCCGATCAAGCGCGTGAAGCTGTCCCCGTGGATGTCCTTCACCTGCACGTCCCCGCGGTTCCACCAGCCGCCCCCAAGCGCCTGGAACAGCGCGGCCGTGTCCGCCAGCCGGGCGGCCTGGGCCTGCACCAGGGTCAGGCGTGCGGTCAAGGCCGTCGACTCCGCGTTCAGCACGGCGAGGTAGGCAACGGCGCCCAGGCCCAGCTGCTGCTGCGTGATGGCGAGCGCCGCCTGCGCCGTCTTGTCCGTGAACGTCGCCACCCGGACGGCGTCCGCGTCGACCTGCAAGGCGCGCAGCGAGTCGGCCACGTTCTGGAACGCTGATATAACGGTGCTGCGATACTGCGCCGCCGCCTGGTCGAACGCGGCGCGGGCGCCGCGTTCGCGGTGCAGCAGGGTGCCGCCGTCGAACACCGGCTGCGTCAGGCTGCCGGCGATGGTCCAGAACCCGTTGCCCGGCCCGAACAGGCCGCTGGCGAACAGCGCCTGGCTGCCGCCCTGCGCCGTCAGGTTGAGCAGCGGCAGCCGGTTCGCCACCGCCACGCCGATCAGCGCGCTGGCCGAGTGCAGGTTGGCCTCCGCCTGCTTGATGTCCGGGCGCTGCTGCACCAGCTCGGACGGCAGGCTGACCGGCAGCTGCTCCGGCAGCTGCAGGCTGGCCAGGTCGAACGTCTCGGGCACGGCGTCGCTCGGCAGCTGGCCGCTCAGCGCCGCCAGCAGGTCCCGCTGCTGCGCCAGCTGCTTTTGCAGCGGCGGCAGGCTGGCCTCCGCCTGGCTGACCGCCGCCTCCTGCGCCAGCTCGTCGATCCTGGCGATGGCGCCCAGGGCCAGCTGCTTCTTGAGGATGGTTCCCAAGCCCCGCGCAACGGCCAGGATGTCCTGCGTCGCCTGCAGCTGGCCGCGGAGGGAGGCCTCCACGATCGCCGCCGCCACCAGGTTGGAGGTCAGCGTCAGGTAGGTCGCCTCCAGCTGGTAGCGCCCCTGGTCCGCCAGCGCCACCAGCGACTCCACCTGGCGCCGGTTGAGGCCGAACACGTCGGGGTTGTAGGCGATGCTGAGCTGCGCCGTGTTGAGGCTGTAGTACGGGTTGCCGGTCGCCGTCGCCGGGGACAAGGACCCGGTGGCCGTCTTGTTGCGGCTGCGGGTGAAGTTGGCGTCCAGGCTGGGCAGGTAGCTGCCTTCCTGCGCCAGCACGTTCTCCCGCGCCTGCCGCAGGGACGCCTGGGCCGCAACCAGGTCCGGGTTGTGCAGCAGCGCCCGGGTGATCAGGTCATTCAGCGGGCGGCAATGGAACAGCGTCCACCACTCGCCGGGGATGTCCAGGCCCGGCGTCAGGCGCTGGGTGGGGTTGGCCGCCGTGCGGTCGGCCACCAGCTGCGCCGGCAGCAGCTCCGGCGTGTAGCCCGCGACCGGGGGCGCGGGCGGCGGCTTGAAGTCCGGCCCGACGGCGCAGCCGGCCAGGCAAAGCAGGAGAACGGCGGCCCTCATTCGGCAGGCGCCAGCGCCGCATCCTCGGCCAGGCGCGCCCGGCGGGAGAACAGATCCATCATCACGGGCAGCACCGTCAGGATCAGCACGGGCGCCAGCAGGATGCCGCCCACCACCACCAGCGCCAGCGGCTTCTGCACCTGGGAACCGATGCCGTTGGACACGGCCGCGGGCAGCAGGCCGACCGCGGCCACCACGCACGTCATCACCACGGGACGCATCTGCACCAGGCAGGTGCGCAGGATGGCGTCCGCCCGGTCCATGCCGGTCTCCATCATGCGGTTGAAATAGGTGACGACCAGGATGCCGTCCATCGCCGAGATGCCGAACAGCGCCACGAAGCCGATCGCAGCCGACACGCTGAACGGCGTGCCCGTCACGAACAGCACCGCGATGCCGCCGACCAGCGCCATGGGAATGACGCTGGCGGCCAGCAGCATGTCCGTCAGCGAGCCGAAGTTGAGGTAGAGCAGGAAGCAGATCAGCGCGATGCTGAGCGGCACCACGATGGCCAGCCGGGTCAGCGCCTCCTGCAGGTTGCCGAACTCGCCCACCCATTCGGTGTGGTAGCCGCCGGGCATCCGCACCTGGTCGGCGATGCGCTGCTGCGCTTCCAGCACCGTGGTGCCCAGGTCGCGCCCGCGCACGCTGAACTTGATCGGGATGTAGCGTTCCTGCCCTTCGCGGTAGATGAACGATGCGCCGGACACCAGCCGGACGGTCGCCACGTCGCTGAGCGGGATCTGCACGGTGCCGCCGTTCGGGTTGGTGGCGCCGATGGTGATGCGGCGTATCTCGTCGATGTCCTGCCGGTAGCGCGCGGACAGCCGGACGATGATCGGGAAGTTGCGGTCGCTGCCCTCCTCGTACAGGTTGCCGGCGGCCTGCCCGCCGATCGCGGCCTGCACCGTGGTGTTCACGTCGCCGGGCGCCAGGCCGTAGCGCGCGGCGCGGACCCGGTCCACGTCGATGCGCACCGTCGGCTGGCCCAGGGAGCTCAGCACCGCCAGGTCGGCGATGCCGGGTATCTGCGCCATCACTTCCTGGATTTTGTTGGCCGTCCGCTCCAGCACCTCCAGGTCGCCGCCATAGAGCTTGACGGAGTTCTCCCCCTTCACGCCGGACGCCGCCTCCTCCACGTTGTCCTCGATGTACTGGGAGAAGTTGAACTCCACGCCGGGGAACTTCGCTTGCAGCTCGGCCGTCATGGAAGCGGTCAGCTTCTCCTTGTCCACGCCGGCCGGCCAGGTGTCGAACGGCTTGAGCGGCACGAAGAACTCGGCGTTGAAGAACCCGGTCGCGTCCGTCCCGTCGTCCGGCCGGCCGTGCTGCGAGATGACGGTGACCACCTCCGGGTAGCCCTTCAGCACCCGGCGCATCGCGTCCACGTAGGGGCTGCCCGCTTCCAGGGAGATGGAGGTCGGCAGCGTGGCGCGGATCCACAGGTTGCCCTCCTCCAGCTTGGGCAGGAACTCCAGCCCGAGCCGGGTCACCGCCACGCCGCTGAACGCCAGCATCAGCAGCATCACCCCGAGCGTCAGGATGCGGTTGGCCAGGGCGAAACGCACCAGCGGGGCATAAAGCCGGTGCAGGCCGCGCACCAGGAAGGTTTCGCGCTCCTCCACCTGGGCCGGCAGCAGCAGCGCGGACAGCGCCGGCGTCACCGTGAAGGTCGCCAGCAAGCCGCCGGCAATGGCGTAGGCGTAGGTCTTGGCCATCGGGCCGAAGATGTGGCCCTCGATGCCGCTCATGGTGAACAGCGGCACGAAGGCGGCGATGATGATGGCGGCCGAGAACAGGATGCCCTGGCTGACCTCCGTGGCGGCATGCGCGATCACCGCGAACTTGCCGCGCAGGCCGGCGCCCGGGCGCGAGCGGTCCAGCCCCGGCGAGTTGAGGAACCGCTCGGACGCCGGCTGCGACAGCCGGCGGAAGATGTTCTCCATCATGATGACGCTGGCATCGACGATCAGGCCGAAGTCGATCGCGCCCACCGAGAGCAGGTTGGCCGACTCGCCGCGCAGCAGCAGCAGCCCGATGGCGAAGGCCAGCGCGAACGGGATGGTGGCGGCCACGATGACGGCGCTGCGCAGGTCGCCCAGGAACAGCAGCTGCAGCACGAAGATCAGCACGATGCCTTCGAGCATGTTGTGCAGCACCGTGTGCGTCGTCACCCGGATCAGGTCCGAGCGGTCGTAGATCGCCTCGATGCGCACGCCGGGGGGCAGGATGCCGGTCGTGTTGATCTTCTGGATCTCGGCCTCCACCCGCTGGATGGTCGGCATGCTCTGCCCGCCGCGGCGCATCAGCACGATGCCTTGCACGATGTCGTCGCTGTCGTCCTGGCCGGCGATCCCCAGGCGCGGCTGGTTGCCGGTGCTCACCGTCGCCACGTCCGACACCAGCACCGGGGAACCGTTGCTGGACGCCAGCATGGTGCTGCGGATGTCGTCCATCGACTGGATCAGGCCGATGCCGCGCACCACGGCGGACTGGGCGGAGAACTCCACCGTCTGGCCGCCGACATTGACGTTGGCGTTGTTCAGCGCCGCCAGCACCTGCGGCACGGTCAGCCCGTACTGGACGAGCTTGCCCTGGTCGATCGCGACCTCGAACGTCTTGGTCTTGCCGCCCCAGCCGTTCACGTCGGCGACGCCCGGAATCGCCTTGAACCGGCGCTCCAGCATCCAGTCCTCGATGGTCTTGAGGTCCGTCACCGAATAGCCCGGCGGGCCGATCACCCGGTAGCGCATGATCTCGCCGACCGGGCTTTCAGGGGAGATTTGCGGCTGCGCGCCGTTCGGCAGGGGAGCCAGCTGGGACAGCCGGTTGATCACCCGCTGCTCCGCCTCCTCGTAGGTGAAGTCGTAGGTGAACTGCACCTTGGTGTCGGACAGGCCGAACAGCGAGATGGTGCGGATGGCGTTGACGTGCGGGATGCCCGCCATCTGGATCTCGATCGGGATCGTGATGTTGCGCTCGATCTCCTCCGCCGACTGGCCGGGGTTCTGCGTCACGATGTCGACCAGCGGCGGCACCGGGTCCGGGTAGGCCTCGATGTTCAGCAGGGCGAAGCTGACCCCGCCGCCGGCGAACACCGCCAGCAGCATGACCAGCACCAGGATGCGCTGCTTGAGCGCGGCGGCGATGAGGGCGCCCACCGGGTCAGCCCGCCTCGGCCGCGCGGTCGATGAAGATGGAGCCTGCGGTGACGACGGTGTCCCCCGCCTTCAGCCCGTCAAGCACCTCGACCTGGCCACCGTCGTTGCGGCCGAGCTTGACGCGGCGGATCAGCAGCGTCCTGTCCGGCCCCGCGAGCCAGACGTGCGCGCCGTCCGCGTCGTACACGATCGCCTGCTCCGGCACCGCCACGGACTGGCTGGCCTGCCCGGTGATGATGCGGAAGGTGGCGAACATCTCCGGCTTCAGCGCCCCGTCCGGGTTGTCGATCGCGGCGTGGATCGGCAAGCGGTGCGTGTTCGGGTCGATGCTGGCCGCGACATACGTCACGCGCGCGGTGAACACCCGGCCGGGAAACGCCAGCACGCTCACTTCCACCGAGTCGCCCAGGTGCACCAGCGGCGCGTCCGCCTCCCGCACGTTGGCCACCAGCCAAACCCGGGAAATGTTGCCGATGGTGAACACGGGGGTGGAGCCGTTGTTCGACTGGGACACGATGTTCTGCCCCAACCCCACCTGGCGCTGCGTGATGGTGCCGGCGATGGGGGCGGGCACGGTCGCCTCGGGGCTGAAGCGGGTCGGGTCGGTGGCGGTCTCCATGGCCGCCTCCTCCCGGTCGCCCTTGCCCAGGATGCGCAGCCGGTTGCGCACGGCGCCCAGCGCCACGTCCGCGCTGTTGAGCGTGCCGCGGGCGTTGGCCAGGTCCGACTGCGACTGCTGCCAGTCCTTCAGCGACCCGCCCCCGGCCAGGTAAAGGTCATGCTCCCGCTTCTCGGACGTGACGGCGAGCACCAGCCCGGCCTTCGCCGTGCGGTCGCCCGCGATGGCGCCCACCAGGTCGTTGGCGGCCTGCACGAACTCGGCGGCCGCGATGCCGAGCAGCGGGTCCCCGGCCTTGACCACGTCGCCCGTCTTGACGAACAGCCTGGTGACCCGGCCGGTGAATGGGGAGAACACCTGGGTGGAAAGGTCGTCGTCGAGCGCGATCTTGCCGTCGGTGACCTGGGAAGCGGAGAACGCGGCCTCCTTGGCCTGGGCGGTCTTGAAACCGGCCCATTGCTGGTCGGTGGGCTTGAAGCTGTCCGAGGAAGCCGCCTGCGGCGTGGGAGGCGCTTCCGTTTTCGTGAACAGGCTGCCGAGCAGGAGGTAGGCGGCGAGCAGGGCCGCTCCGACGGCGACGATCGCCACCTGGAACGCGCGCGGCAGCCGCCGGGCCGGCCTGCGGTGAACCGGGCCGTCCTCCTCGGCCATCTTCTGGCGGTCCGGCGGCGAAGGCTGCACTGACGTGTCCATGAACGGCACCAAACCCTGCGGCGCCCGTGCGGCGCTGCCTGCTGCGACAATGGCGGACTGGCTTCCTGCCCGGCGGGAAGCTGTCCGCTCCATACAATGTCCCGGCCTGGACTGTCATGCGGCGGGGCTTTGGCCGGGCAGGCCCGCCGCACGTCCCTAGAAGTGCGCGATGACGTCCCCCGCCGCGAGGAAGGTGTGGTTGTGGTCGGGTGCTAGGCCCCGGCTCGGGCTGCCGTCGAACGCGTTGCGGCTGGACGCCCAGTAGCCCACCTCCGGGCGCAGCTCGATCTGCGGCGAAAGCCAATGCTGCCAGCCGAGCGTAAGCTCGTAATAGTCCGCCTTGGTGCCGGTCCGCTGGCCTTGCGGGTCATGGTAGTACTCCGGCCGGAACGAGAAGTTGTTGAGCGGGTCGGGCGAGTAGTTGACGTACGCCAGCACGCCGACCGCGCTGGCCTGGCAGCGCAGCCGGGCGGGGTCGTCGCACTGCGCCAGGTTGGGGCCGTTGATCCTGATGTACTGCGGCGAGAACGGCGTGCCCCCGGCCGCGAAGATCGCCTGGGCCTGCGCGTTGTTGGCGTTCGGCACGTTCCTTTGGTACTCGTAGTAGCTTTCGAACGACAGGTGCCAGTGGTCGTTGAACTTGTGGTAGTAGGTCCCGCCATACCATTGCAGGTTGTTGTAGCCCCACTGGGCGCCGTTGATGGCGTTGACGCAAGGCTGGAAGTTGTCGTCGCCGTTGTTGAAGCTGTAGCGGATGCATGCGGTGAAGGACGGCTGGTTGCCCGGATCCTTCGGGAAGGTGGCGCCCGTGTAGAGCGCGTTGTACGGAACCAGGTTGGGCACGTTGTTGCCGATGTGCCAAAGCGGCGTTTCCGTGCCGTCGCTGATGCCGAGCTGGATGAACAGGTTCTTGGTGATCGCCAGGGTGGTCTGGATGCCCGTGTTGGTGTAGTTGTCGTAGTTGTACGTGAGCGAATGCGTGTACATGTAGTTGTTGGGCGCCAGCTGCGCCTCGATGTCCGGCAGCGAGATGTATCGCCCGAACCGGATCATCAGGCCTTGCAGCACCTGCGGCACGAACACCTCGCCATAGACCATGGGGAAGTCGTAGCCGTTCGGGTTGTTGTGCTTGAGCAGCTGGTAGCTGGCGATGCCGTAGGACGTGGTGTAGCGGTAGTTCTCGCCGTAGATGCCCGACAACCGGAAGCCCCAGTCCACGTGGTCCGTTTGCACCGTGTCCGGCGTGCGCTCGACATAGACCACCGCCTGGTCGAGCTGGACGGTGTTGGGCGTGTAGGCGTAGCCGATCGGCGCGTTGCCCGCCGGCTGCCGCGAGTTGCTGCTGAGGTTGGCGCCCACGTCCAGCCAGCCATAGATCTGGATGTGGTTGTCGGCCAGGAACTTGCCGGGGCCGGTGTTCGCGATGGCCACCATCAGCGGGCTGTCCACCCCGTCGGGCCGGTTCACGCCCAGGCTGGTCGTGCCGCCGTACGGCCATTCGGTGAACGGCATCGGCGGCGTCGTCTCAGGCGTCGCCGGCCAATCGGCCCGGCGGCCCGGCGGCGCGTTCGGGTCAGCCGGCGCCGAGGCGTGGTTCCATTCGAGCTTGTAGTAGTTCAGCAGCCGCACCGCGACGTTGTCGCCGAGATAGGCGTCCAGGCAGGCGTAGTTCTTGTACGGGTCGGGGTTGGCCGCGCAGTCGGCGGTCGGCGCAGGCTCCGGCCCGACCGGGGTGGGCGCCTTCGGCGCCGACACCGTTTGCGCCGAGGCGGACACAGCCCACGTCAGCGCGCCGGCCGCGATCGCAGCGCTCGAAAACCGTTGCAGCAGCCGGCCCATCAATGATGCTCCCAAGACCTCGTCGGCGGATGCGTTCGTCATCCCCCAGGGAACAAGCTATCGCGGCGCAGCATAAAAAATCGACCGGTTTATTGATCAGGCGACGGGCGTGATTGCTGCTTCTCACATTGAATCTTTACATCGTTTTTCGGCGACGGCAGCGGATGCCATGCCGCGCTCAGCCCTCCTCCCGCCGCAGCAGCGCGTCGTCCACCTGCTGCAGCAGCAGGTCGAAGGTGACGGGCTTGGCGTGGTAGTCGTCGCATCCGGCTTCCAGCGCGCGGGCCCGGTCCCCGGCCATGGCGTGCGCCGTGAGCGCGATGATCGGCACCGGGTTCGCCTCCGCCCGCAAGGTGCGGGCCACCGTCCAGCCGTCCATCACCGGCAGGTTCATGTCCAGCAGCACCAGGTCCGGCGCTTCCGCCGCCACCTGGCTCAACGCCTGCTTGCCGTCATGCGCGAGCACGACGTCGAACCCGCGCCGGCGCAGCCGGCGGGACAGGAAATCCCACAATTCCTCGTGGTCCTCGACGAGCAGGAGCTTGGTCACGCGCGCGGGCCTTGCTGGTTGGCAGCCGTACTAGCGACGCTTGGCAGGGCCGTCTAGTTTCACCGCCTGCCGTTTGGAGGCGGCACGCCCATGGACATGACACCGACCGACGCCGTGATCCATGGCCAGCCGCGGGCCAGGTCGGTCCTGGTGGCGCTGAACGCCGGGGCGGTGGTCGTGGCGGGGCTGTACCTCGGGCGGGACCTGCTGGTGCCGCTGGTGCTGGCGGCGCTGCTGGCCTTCGTGCTGGCCCCGGCGAGCGCCGTGCTGCAGCGCATCCGGCTGCCCCGGGCGGCGGCGGTGATCGTGGCGGTGGCGCTGGCGTTCGGCGCCATCGGCGGCGTCGGGCTGGTGGTCGGGCGCCAGGTGGCGGCGCTGGCGCGTGCCGGGTCGGAGCTCG
>CAXTNC010000045.1:0-17887 GCA_964245495.1 uncultured Acetobacteraceae bacterium | reverse complement strand
CAGCAGCGATGCGCCGATGACGGCGTAGGTCAGGTTGTAGGGCTGCATGTTGTCGTGCCCGTAGCCGACCCGCTTGCCGAGCACGAGGGCGCAGACCAGGCCGGCCACGCCTGCGTTGATGTGCACGACGGTGCCGCCGGCGAAGTCGATGGCGCCGATGGTGGCGCCGACGTAGCCTGTGGCGCTCCAAACGGAGTGGGCGATCGGGCAGTAAACCACCAGCGACCAGGCCACCATGAACACGCACATGGCGCTGAACTTCATGCGGTCGGCGAAAGCACCGGCGATGAGGGCCGGAGTGATGATCGCGAACGTCATCTGGTACATCATGTACACCGTCTCAGGGATGGTGTACGTGGTGGAGTTGTCCGTGCCCGCGCCGAGGATGAAGGGAACGTCCACCCCCTTGGCGATGTGGTCGGCGATGCCGTTGAGGAACAGCCGGGACAGGTCACCGATGAAAGGCGCGGTGACGCCGGCGCCGTTGGTGAAGGCCAGGCTGTAGCCGACGACCATCCATACGATGGTGATGAGGCAGCAGATGGCGAAGGACTGCATCAGGGTGGCGAGGATGTTCTTCTTGCGCACCATGCCGGCATAGAAAAGCGCCAAGCCTGGCACCGTCATCATCAGCACGAGTGCGGTGCTGGTCAGCATCCAGGCCGTGTCCCCGGTGTCGATCTTGCTTGCGGCGTCGGCTGCCGCAGGCGCCACGTCCGTGCCGGGGGCGACTGTTTGGGCAATCGCTGCGCCGGCCAGCAGCAGAACGGGCAGCCCAAAGGCCGGGGCAAGCAAACGCATCATCGCTGGACCTTTCATAGTGCTTCAGCATCCACCTCGCCGGTGCGGATGCGCACGGCTCTCTCGATGTCAAGGACGAATATCTTGCCGTCGCCGATCTTGCCGGTTTGGCCCGATTTCATGATCGCCTCGACAACCTGCTCAGCCAAGTCGGACGGAACGGCAACCTCGATTTTGACCTTGGGCAGGAAATTCACGTGATATTCCGCACCGCGGTAGATTTCGGTTTGGCCCTTTTGCCGGCCAAATCCCTTGACCTCCGAAACCGTCAAGCCTTGCACCCCGAGCGGCGTGAGCGCCTCGCGCACGTCGTCCAGCTTGAAGGGCTTGATGATCGCTATGACCAGCTTCATCGTCTGCCTCGTTGTTTTACGTCGGTCTCGGATGACCGAGTTGACAGTCTCCTATCAAGAACCGTGCCGGACGATCATGGCCGTGAGACGATGCCGGAAGGCCCCAACTGATCGTGGCGTGCTGTCAGCGCGGGCCGGGACACCTGCAGGACGCGACGGCTCCGAGGTTGCGCCCACCACGTGCGTGATTATTTGCCTAGGCAATAGGCAGGATGCGATGGCGGATACGATGCAGGTTGACGTGTGCGTGGTTGGGGCAGGTCCGGTTGGGGCTGCATTGGCCTGTAGCCTGGCTGCAGGAGGCGTCAATGTGGCCATCGTTGACCGGAATGCGCTGCCACCAATGGAGCACCCAGCTTTCGACGGCCGCGCTTACGCCATTGCCGCCGGGTCACGCGTCCTGCTGGAGCAGGCAGGCGTGTGGGACCATCTGCCTTTCGAGCCTTGTGCAATTCTGGATATCCGCGTTTCGGATGGGCAGGTTGGTCGCAGCGCATCCTCCTCGTTCCTGCATTTCGATCATGCGGATGCTCAAGCTGGACCGTTTGGCTGGATGGTGGAGGCTCGCAGCCTCCGCGTGGCCTTGAACGCCCGAATGCATGCGCTTGCCAAAGGGCGCATGTTTGCCCCAGGCGAGGCGACGGTGGTGCGCTCAGCCTCGAAGGCGATCGTGCAAGTGGCAGGCGGCCCGGCCATCCATTGCCGACTGGTGGTGGCAGCTGAAGGCCGGGAGTCCCCGCTGCGCACGCAGGCGGGCATCTCTGTTTCGCGCCTTGCCTACCGACAAGCTGGGATCGTGAGCGCGGTGGCGCACGAGAGGCCGCATCATGGAGCGGCACTGGAGCATTTCCTGCCTGCGGGGCCGTTTGCTCAACTGCCGATGACGGGGATGGAGGGCGCACCCAACTTATCGGCCATCGTGTGGACGGAGGCGGCGCATCTGGCGCCACGGATGATGATGTTGGACGACGTCACGTTTGGACGGGAAGTGACCCGGCGTTTGGGCAACCATCTCGGTGCAGTGCGACCCATAGGGCGGCGCTGGGTCTACAAGCTCAGTGCGCTCCACGCCCACCGCTACACAGCGGAACGGCTTGCCCTGGTTGGCGACGCAGCCCACGGAATCCATCCGATCGCTGGACAAGGCCTGAACCTGGGATTGCGGGATGTGATCGAGTTGAGCGGGCTGGTGCGTGAGGCCTTGAAGCGCGGACAAGATCCTGGCTCCGCAGCCTTGCTTGCTCAATATCAAGCACGGCGTAGGCCTGCCAACCTGGCGATGCTGGGCGTAACACATGCACTGGATCGGCTGTTCTCAACTGACAACGGGATGATCCGGATGGTGCGTGACTTTGGTGTTGCTGGAGTCCAGCGTCTCCCTCAGTTGAGGCGCATGTTCGTGCGTCAGGCAATGGGTGCTTGACTTGGGTGCCAAATCCATCACAGATGTCACTGATTTCGCGATACCTGCTGATTTTACAGATTCTCATGCTTGTTCAAGTGAATTACAACAGAGTTTTGCAGAAAGCTGCATATTTATCTGTTCAATTCTGTTGTCCGGCTTAGCTTGACATGAATTCTTACGGTTTCTCATTGGTCGCGATGTTGGTATCTGCATGGATGCTGCCAACAGCAGCGATTGGCCAACCATTGCGCCAAGATGCTCCCACGTACGGCGATTGGCGGACCGATGCACCGGGAGTTGTGCGGCACATCACTGTGGCGGACCTGCCTTTGCCATCTGCTACGCCGTCTGCCAGCGAGGGTTCCCAGATCGTGCCGCGCCCTCTCGGCGCATCGCCAAGGGTGCCGGCCGGGTTCACTGTGCGGACTTGGGCGTCAGGGCTGGACATGCCTCGTGTGATGCGAACTGCACCAAATGGCGACGTGTTCCTGGCTGAAAGCGGCGTTGGTCGAATCCGTGTCTGGCGCCCGCAAGCGGGAGCAGAGCGGCCAGGGCCGTCAACGATATTCGCGTCCAAGCTGGATCAGCCGTTCGGGATCGCTTTCTGGCCGCCAGAACATCCGAGCTACGTCTACGTCGCAGAAACCTCGCGAATTGTCCGATACCCCTATGACGGCAGCTTGGTGGCAGCCGGGCCGTTGCAGGTCGTTGTGTCGCAGCTTCCCGAAGGTGGGCATTGGACGCGCGACCTTGCCGTTGCGCCAGACGGTCAATCGCTCTTCGTGTCGGTGGGATCGGCCTCAAACGTCGCCAAAGGTATGCGAGGGCAACGCGACGACGAGAACACGGCTGCGGCGGCTGGAGCAGGAACTGGCGATGAGGCAGGCCGGGCGGCTGTCTATCGCTTTGCCCCCGAAGGCGGCCGGCTTGAGCTTGTTGCCTCCGGTATCCGCAACTGCGTCGGACTCGCAATCCAGCCCAAGACGGGAGCGCTCTGGTGCGCCACCAACGAGCGTGATGGCATGGGCGATGATTTGCCGCCTGATTATGCAACCCGCGTGAGTGTGGGCGCGTTCTATGGCTGGCCCTGGTACTACATCGGTCGCCATGAGGACCCAAGGCACTTGGGCGAGCGTCCAGATTTGGCAGACCGGCTGACGATTCCGGATGTGTTGATCCAGCCGCACTCCGCTCCGCTAGGCATCGCCTTCTACGAGGGCGCTGCCTTTCCGGCTCAATATCTCGGAGATGCCTTTGTCACGCTGCACGGCAGCTGGAACCGCGCCGAGCGGACGGGCTACAAGGTCATACGACTGAGAATGCATGATGGTCAGCCCAGTGGTGAGTACGAAGATTTCCTGACAGGCTTTGTCACCAGCAAAGATGCAGTTTGGGGTCGTCCTGTCGGCGTGACCTTCCTGCATGACGGCTCTATGTTGGTCAGTGAGGACGCCAATGGGACCGTCTGGCGCATCAGTCACTAACCAGATGATTGCTTGATCCCCTCAATCATCCATGCAGAAAAGGAGTCTGACAGTGTCTGACAATCCGCTTGAGAATGACACCGCTCGTGAGGAAAAGATCCGCGAGCGTGCCTATCATCTCTGGAAGGCTGATGGCAGCCCGATTGGCAACGACCTCGAATATTGGGAGCGTGCGCGCGAGTTGGTCGGCATGGAAACCAGCCAGGGTGCAGGTCAAATCGAGGTGGCAAGCGAGGACAATCCTCGGATGATCCATGGAATGTTGGTGGAGGAGGCTTCGATCCAGGAGAACCTTGGCGAGTTTCCAGACAGACTGGCGGACCAAGGAGAGCACCCTCAGTTCCCAAGCAGGTCGTTGGAGCAGCCAGACAAGTAAGGAAGCTGTTCAGCTTCAAGCACCTAACTTAGGTGCTTGTATCAAACCTAGCTTTTCCATTGCAGAGTTTGCTGTGTGAGCGGGTTGTCAAAAGCTCTTCCTTCCGCTTGGCTGGCCAGGTACTCACGCTTCAAACGAATCATCCACGCAATTTGAGTGTCCGCGTCACCAACGAACAGCATGGGTGGGGTTTCACAACCATGGGCCAGCTTGGCTGCCATGTCGAGATCTTGACGCAAGAAGTCACGCGCCATCCATGCTGCAGCTGGCTTGAATGGAGCGAGCCATGGCATAGTCCAATACACGCAGTAATGAACGTCTGTGAGGTTCTCTGCAACGGGCGTCACTGTCGCAAGAACACAAGCCGAATGTCGGCTGCCACGGATGTGCTCTATTCGCACACCAGGCAGGCTTAGCGTCACATCCACACGGACGTCTCTGCCAAGCAATCTATAAGGACGGGCACCTGTGGCAAGACGATGAGTTTTCATTCGAAAACCATGGCCAGCCGGTTCAAAGTCTTTGGCTTTGGGACGGAGCTTCAGAGCCGATTTGGATTTCCACCAGCCAGAAGTGTGCACGAACGCGGGGTGCGCTGGATCACAGAATCCATAGGCTGCGATGTCAGCGTTGGACGGAAATCTCATGGTGGTCGAAATTTGGGGCGAGGCAGCCTCGAAACCGGGGACAGTCGGTACATCAGGCAGCCGATTGGGCAGCGTTTTGCCCACCGGCATGAACACCCAGACGTTGCCTTGAACATCTCGGCAAGGATAGCTCCGAAGCCGGAATCGGCTTGGTGACGTTGGATCGGTTTCTGACAATGCGGGAATCTTGGTGCAAACGCCATCTTGCGCTGAAAAAGCCCAACCATGATAGCAGCATTGCAGGTTCTCGCCATCGAATGTTCCATGGCGCAAGGGCATGCCGCGATGAGGGCACTTGTCGGAGTACGCGAACACGGCGCCATCTCGGTCACGTCCGACCAGCAATGCGTCGCCGAGCAAGGTCACGGATTTGGTTTTGCCTCGGACAAGCGAGCGCGATCTTAAAGCTATGTACCAGAATCCACGCATCATCGAATGGGGGCTTGTGCATCCATCAATGCAATTTAGCCCGTCAAAGCCTGGCGCGGAAGTGGCTTGGTATGGGCCAAAGCTCCGGTGCGTTGACTGTCAGGCTGAACTCCTTGACTCCGCCCTCGTGGCTTCGAGAATCGATGGTCTGCTGTATCCAGTGACTTACAGGTTGGTGCGAAGCATTGAATTGCACCGGGCCGCTGCGCGGAAGCCTCGCCATGCCGTCGAACAACGCGGCCCAAGCCGTGTCGTCGATCCTTTGATGGCAGCCTGACGCGTCATCGCTCCATGGCATGACCCGAGTCTTGGCGAGACGGTTGAGACCGATGTCGCGATCCGCCCAATGCAGGTGAAAGAGACAAACATCGGAAAACGCCGGTTCTTGGTTTGAGCCATGAAAGCCAGCAGTCCAGTCAAGCGGCTGACAGGTGAGCACGGGCTTGCACATCGCGCTTGTGAAGCGAACCCAGCCGCGCTGCTGACCAACTGGTTGGTCCAGGTTCAAGGGAGCTTCCAGCAATGGGACATGCTGGACGTCGAAGCCGATGGCGTTGATGGTACGATGCTTGGCGTGAGCACAGAATTGCTGCAAATTCGAGTAACGCTCGGGGTCCGCGAGCACCAATTCATCAACGTCAGTGTAAATTACCCAATCATAGTACTCCAGCAGACCGCACAACAGCTTGGAGATGAAGCGGGCGCGCCGAACGTCATCATGAGCGGATCGAGGAAGACGGACGACATTGACGCCGGGTGGAACTGAGATCGGTTCCGTCGACCCATGATCGACCACATAACAATGATCAGGCCCGGCCTGCCTTGCGTAATGCCTTGCCCAAATCGGCAGCAGGGCCGTTTCGTTGTAGGCCATGGTGAGTGCGGCAAGCTTCAGTGGCATACGTCACAGCTGCAGTTAACCTCCTGCCTAGCTCAGCGAAATCGCTTTCGGCAAGACACGCGGCGCAAGATCAGCCAAACGCACAGGCAGCTAGAATGCAGCCCAGCATGGACAGCGTGCCAGCGAAGAAAAGGCTTTGCGCGAGCAGGTAGCGGCAGGTCATGTGGCATCGTCCATCGTTTGGCAATATATAGGCATTGGAACCCGCCAGAGCATTGTTGAGTTTTGTGGGAAAATGTAACCGTGAGCGAGCTACTTGCTGGTTCGCGCCAGTATCTCATCCTTGCGGGCGCTGCCGGCACTGCTGCCAACCCAGTAACTCACCACCGAGGTCGCCATTGCGGCAAGCGTGCCAAGCAGCATGTTGGCCGCCGTCTCACTCCCGGCAGGAATGCCGTGCATCAGCACCAGCGTCATGACGGTGACGAACGTCAGCAGGACGATTCCTGAAATGACCGGGGCGGACCAGACAACAGCCGTTTTCTGGCTATTCAACGCGACCATTTGGGCGCGGGCATCCGCTGCATCCCGCATGGCGGCCGAGATCTGGTCAAGGTCGTCTGACCGGGACGCTTGCTCGCGCTCGGCCGCGATCTGGGCCAGTTGCACGCGGAGCTGGGCCGCAATGGCCGGGTTCTGTTGCAAGACGGTCGTGGCGGCATCGGCATCAGTGGTGCCGGTGGCGTCCGTGACGGCTTTGGTGATCGCGGCCGTGGTCTTTTCGGCCGCATCGCCACACAACCAACGGGCGATTTCGGGAGCGATGCTCATGGCAAGCGGAATCAAGGCACCCATCAGGGTTCTCCATAAGTGATCGAGACGTAAGACAAGGTGCAGAGCCGACGCGCCCAACCCAGGCCGAAGACGCGCCAAGTCGGCAACGCCGTCATCCAGGTGAGACGCTGGGCCTGGAATTCGGCGCACAGGCCAGCGCTGCTGCCTGATGCCGCCACAATTGCGGCAATCGTCTGATCGCCCATGACGCCATCGGCGGAACACCGGGCAACCACCTGCAGCCAGCGGACCGCCCGGCTCACGCCGCAGTTTACGGCAGCATCGAACACCAGCAAGGCAAGTGGCGAGGGCAGGTCATCGCCGCGGACCCGGCTCCAGTAGCCGGCCTGGTAGATGTTTCTGGCGTCTTCCAGGGTCAGGGCAGCGATATCAAGATCGGGGTGGGCAGCGGCGGCAATCCCGTACCGGGTGCCCCGGCAAATGCCTCGACCGCAAACGCCGCCGGTCCAGTTGCCGGGATCGGCTGGATTGGTGGAAAGGCCACCTTCCTCACCGACGATGACCTTGAAAGCCTCCTCAAAAGTGCTCATGGGTTTTCCGTCACGATCCGGATGGGGATATCCCTGCTCTCCCGAACTGCCGAACGGAACAAGCCTTGCAGGAGGGAGCAGTGCTCAATGCTTTTGGACCAATAAAACCACTGACCGGGCCAAATGCCTCGTGGAACTGGAATAGAAAGTATGAACTTTTGGCCTTTCCCGACATCTGTAAGCGTGGTGGCGTTGTTAGTCAGCGGGTAGAACAGCTTGACACGATCCTCGCCGTTTGCCACCCAAGTCCAAAGCCAGTGCGAGGTTTCCGCAGGACAGTCCCGGGTGCGGTCCAAATTAAAATAAAGGTCTATGTGTCCGTTGACGACGGCATGAGAGCCGATTTCGTGCTCATCATGCACGATCACAGGAGCGCTGCGATTGCCCCAAGTGATCACGCCGTATCCGAACGTGCAACCTATGACGAGGCCGCATAGGCCCGCTGAGACATTCCGGCGGCGAACGAGGCTGCGGGCCAGGGATACAAGGGTCGATGTCATGGTGAATGCCTTGCCACGGTTGCGAGCCAAGTGATGGCACTGATGATCATGCCGACGACTCCGCCCACGACGGCTGTCACGAATGACTTGGAAGTTTCAGCGCGGCGGATTTCCAAAGACTCCCGCTGACGGCGGAGGAAGCGAAAATCATCGCGCAAGTCGTTCAGGTCATCCATCTCTGTGATGTCAACGCCTAGAAGACGGAATGTGTCGGTGATCGAGCGCAAGGCGGCACGTTCAGCGGCTTGTTGAGTAACCGCTTCCAGTGACGGATTAGAGTCTTCGAGCATGGGAATTACTGTCCTGGGCGCATATCATTGCCCCATTGAAGGTGTGCAGTGACAGGCTGCGTCAGGCGATGGCAAACCAGCCGTTGGCATCCGAGCCTGTTTGCTTGATCCAAAGCGTTCGGCCTGGGCCACCATCCAGATTGCGGTAGTCCGAACCCGGCGGAGCGACGACGACGCCGTTTGGCGACCCATGGCCGATCACAGCAAGGTAGCCACCTGGGTCGGCGTCAGTGGCGATGCGGACATGACCGGACGTGGCTGGACGAAGCGTGAGGTCAGCGCCTGGCATCGTGCGGAGCAGCAGGCTGCCGTCGCCCAAGGGCATGATGTAGTCGGCAAGCGGCACGGCATCGGCGCGCCAGGCCCCGAAGGTTGCGGTGAAGCAAACGGTGGCATTCGCAGGCACGGTCATGTCCGCCAGCGTCCAATTCTCTTGGAACGGCGCCGAGCCGATCCGGGCGAAGCGGGTCGCGGCGTTGCAAGCGATCTTGACGCGTCGGCCCTCCACAAGGGGCAAGCCAACCGAGGCCATGGCTGCAGCACCCTGGCCGTCCCCGGTGATGGTGGCAACCGCCGTCGTCCCTGGGGCGCCATAGCCTGCGCCGGGGTTTGTCAGCGCGATGCCGATGACCGCGCCATCAGCGATCAAAGCGGTGGCTGTTGCTCCAACGCCAGTGCCGGTGACACCGACTGCGGCGTGCGTGTAGCCGCTCCCGCCGGCAGTGACCTTCACGAAGCCGATCTGGCCCGCCGTGGAAAGCTGGCGCAGCGTCTGGATGGATTGGACGCCGGCTGATGCGGTGCTGACCATCACCTCATCGGCGATGTCCGGGAGCTGAATGGTTTGCAAACCGTTGATCGCCGTTGGATTGGCGAACAGCCGCTGAACGGCGTTCCAACGGTTTCGTTCGATGATTACGCTGTCGGTGTGAGCGTAAAGGCATTGCCCGATCGTGCAGCCATTCGAGCCGATGAAGTTGTTGTCCGCGATCAGAACTGATTGCGGCGCGTCGATCAGGTATATGCCACCACCAGACGGAGCGGAGATGCCGATGGTGTTGCCGATGATGGCCAAGTTGTCTGTCGCGATGCCGAAGTTCCTGCCGGCGCCATCGGTCTCGACGTT
The DNA here is from genome assembly GCA_964245495.1 of uncultured Acetobacteraceae bacterium. Classification (GTDB taxonomy): domain Bacteria; phylum Pseudomonadota; class Alphaproteobacteria; order Acetobacterales; family Acetobacteraceae; genus LMUY01. Next base: position 8,250 of record CAXTNC010000045.1, on the reverse strand, counting down.
GTAGACCAGCATAGCCCATCCGTTGTCCTGCAGGATGTTGCCTGTCACCCGGACGCCTTGGCTGCCGCCAGGATTGATGCCGACCGCAGCGCCCGCAACGTGGTTGCCGCTCACGTCGAGGGTGACGCTGCCTCCGCTATCGATTCCGAACTGACCAGAGCCGGTCACCGCGTTGCCGGTCACACGCGAGTAAGCGCAGTTCGCCAGGATGCCGCCCCCGCCGTTGCTGGTCGTTCCATTGGCGCTGCAAAGGTTGCCCTGGACGACGAGGGAGCGGCCTGAGACGGCAATGCCGTAAATCTTGTTGTCGTGGCAAAGATTGCCCTCGATGATGACGGCAATGGCGTCGGGGTTGGCATTGCCCCACGTTGGCGGCTGCAGGTTGGTTTGGTTGAAGTTGCCAACGGAGATTCCGCGGGCATTGTTCCACGAGGTGTTGCCGCTGATGAGCGCAAGACGAAGGGCCTGACGAAACGTCGGGTCTTCGTAGTCGGCGCAAATGCCGTATGCGGCATTGTCGTGCACGCGATTGTTGCTGATCCGCGCGCCAGCTACAGCTTGAAGCCAAACGCCATGCGCAGAGTTGCCCGCGGCCTCGCACGCCTCGACGACATGGGCGGTGACCGTTGGGTCTGAGGCGAGAAAGGTAAGGCCGTTGCCCAACGTCGGCCCGGCCGCGTTCTTGAAAGCGCAACCTTGGAAATTGGCTTGCACGCAATTTGCCGTCACGAGCACGGCCCAAGTCTCGCTGGGGCCTGAGACTTTGTTTGCGTCAAAGGTGACGCCATGAGCGTGGAAGCTTGGACCCTGGATGCTGATCCAAGCACCGCCAGATGATTGCGCGACCCGGCGCAGCGTGGACAGTCCGGGTGTGCCGATCAGGGTGGCCGTGATGCCGATGGTCCATTGGCCAGATGTCGCGTAGGTGCGGGGTCCGAGCCGGATCGGCCGCTGCGTGGCGATTGCGGCGGCGATTGCGGCGGTGTCATCGGTTACACCGTCTCCGATGGCGCCAAAGGACTCCGGTGCGACAGAGTCTGCCAGCATATTCGCAAAAGTGCTTGGCACCGTGGCCCCTGCTGGGGTGACCAGGGCGGACGATGCATCCAAGCCGGAGAGAACCACGGGAGACGCAATGGCTTGCAGGCTGCCAGCTGCAAGCGTCAGGCCAGGGCCGATCGCGATGGGTTGGGGCGCACCCTCTCCAGTGGACACCCGGCCCAGCAACATGCTCCCAGCCAGGAGGAGTTGAGGCTGCGTGCCGGCAAGCAACTGGGCACGGGTGGCGCGACGCATCGTGCCGGATTGCGAGACGATAAGCTCGTCCGTGTCCGAAACAGCGGGGGCGGGAGCCAGCTGGTCAACGGTCGGCATTAAGGGGAAGCCTGGATGGGGTTGCCGTTCTGGTCCGTTACGGAGGTCCCAGTCTCACTAAGCAAGCCGGTCGTCGTTCCGGCCGAAGCAGCAAGGGCTATGACCGGCAGCAAGACGGTTCGTGCGATCATCCGGCCAGCTTGGGTGCCGATGGTGAGGGTCACGCTGTATATCGTTCCCGATTGCCCCGCCGAAAGCCAAAGCACGGCGCGTGACCCGTCTGTGGTCTTCGAGATGAGCGCCAGGTCGCCCGCGTTGGCCGGGTCGATGGAGATGTCCAGCGTTGCTATGGTGTCGCCGTCATTGCCAATCAACGCGGGTGCGATGTCGAACTGGTAATCCAGGAGGTCGTTCGGGTCCTTGAGCGGCCAGGATGCCGGTGCGGGTGGCTGAGCCACGGCGCCGCGCGGGACAGGCACGAAGGCGTCCAAAGTGATCGTGCGTGCGGCGCTTGGCCGCCAAACATGGGTGGCGGGCGTGGGCATGAGAGGCTCCTAGCCGCGTGGGCTGGTTCAATAGCGGATCGCGACGAAAGGCTGCGGCTGGGCAGCTACGGCCGAGACAGGACCGAGCGGCGGATAGGGACAATGGAAAGCTTGACCTGGCTGAAGTGGGATGGATGTTGCGGAGCCGGTCGCTGCCGTGGTCGTGAAGTCAACGTAAAGCACAGCTGAACCACTGTTCAGGATGTCGCAGCCAGTCGCGACCGAGCCGGCGGCGAAGACGGTCACGGGCATGTTGGCCGTTGTGATGCCGGTGGCCGCAGGGGCGGCATATGCCACTGCACCCGGCTTGCTTGTCGCACAGGCGGCTGCGGTGTAGGCGCCGTCCTGGCTGGGGCAGGCGATGACCACGGTCGCTGCGCGGCCGTCCCTGGTGGCGTAAGAACTGGCCAAGGCTTGCGCCTGGGCCAGGCACGGGGCCGACATGGCAAGCCAGATGGGAAGGATGCGGATCACGCTCAGTACTCCACGACAACGATGCCCGGCGCTCCCGTGCCGCCGTTGCCGTTGACGCCGTAACAGGCCCCGGCGCCGGAGCCGTAGGCTTGACCATTTTGTTGAGCTGCACTTCCGGCGGAGGCAGCCCGGCCACCACCGCCGAAGAAGGATGAGCCTCCATTGCCGGCGAACACGAAGCTGCCGCCATTGCCGTCAGAACCATATCCGCCGGAAACGTTGACAGTGCCGCCGGAGCCGTAGCCAGGCGCACCTCCAGGTGCGAATGACGCGGCATTTGCCCCGCCGCTGCCGCCCGTGGCGGTGATCGGGCCAAAAGCGCTCGGGCTGCCGGCAGTCGCGAAATTGCCATCCATCACGCCGGCCAGTCCCTGGGCGCCAACTGTCACGGCAATGGCTTGTCCAGGCTGGACCGGGATCACCCCCTCTGAGTACCCGCCCGCGCCGCCGCCGCCGCCGCCCAGGCCAGGTGCGCCCGCGCCGCCGCCGCCGCCGCCGCCGCACACCCTTGCCTTGACCAGGGTCGTTCCGGGTGGGGCCACGAACGTTCCAGATGCGGTGAAGCTCTGCATCCGGGAAAAACCAGGCGTGAGAGCACCCAGCTTGAAGCCGATGAACGGTGCAGCAGGCAGTGTGGCGATGTTGGCTGTGGTGACTTGCGTCTGGCCGTAGCTGACGGTGATGACATAAAGACCGGTCCAGCCGCTATCGACCGCTGGCGTCACCTGGGCGCCGGCATTGGCCGGCGGAGAAGGCTTGAGCTGAAGCTGCACGCGCTGAAGGCGCTGGGTGTTTTGGGCTGTGCCGTTGTTGGCTGCACCGCTGAATGGCTGCGCCGGGTTGGCGGCGTTGTAGTAAGGAAGCACCACCGGAGTGCTGTCGCTTTCTCCCAGGCTTGCCTGCAACAGGTAGTTGATCGCCTGGCCGGACGTCGTCGGAGCGGTCAAGGTGAAGGTGACAGCACCGGTGTTGACGCCGGTCTTGACGAGCGGGTCTGTGTTGTCGGCAGCCAGGGAGCCGAAAGGTGCGTCATCGATCACGGCGAGGCTGGTGATGCTGCCTGGGCCGACCGAAACGGTAAGGCTGGCTGGTGCAGTGGGCGTGCAGGCCAGACCGTCTACGACGGTGCCGGAGCCAAATGCGGCCTGCGCGAGATAGCCAAGTGCAACCATCGCGTTGCGTTGAATCGAGAGAATATCTGTGTCGAGCGGGATGCTTCCCGGATAGACGATCTGACGGTCCACGTCGGGGTTCCTCAGTTGGTGATGCAGGTCCAGGCGGTGGCGGCGGTCGGCATCACGGAAGCGATCGCCGCGTAGATGTCGGCGTCGGTCGCCTGTCCGCCGATCTCAGCCAGGGTGGCGCGAACGAGAGGGCCGGGAGTGCCGTAACCGGCAATCTCGGCGATGCCGCTGTGCTGCGAACGGCGGGCTGTGATGAAGACTTGGAATGGAAGATCAAGGCTGCCCCAGGCGCCGGCAGCGCCGTAGCCAAGGGAACCCGTCGCGTAGGCGCCGGTGTCGGCCGGGCGGGACGGTTCAAAGACGACAGGCGCCCGCCCTGTCAGGTCCTGCAAGACGGTGGACAGAGCAGCGCGCGTGGCATGTTCGCGGCGCAGAGCCTGCAGGATTCGAGCGCGGAACAAGGTGTCTGCCTCGGCTGGCCGGCGCGAAAGCCGCGTGGAAAAGAAGTCGCGACTGGTCATGTCCAAGAACGAGCCGGTTGCAGTCGCTACCCGGGACTGCTGGCGAACTGCGGCGAGCAGGTCGTAAAGGCTGGACCATGTCACGGCAAACCCGGACAGGACGGCATCCAGGACGGGAGTCGTGTCCGGGAACCAGCGGGTCGGCAAGACGCCCTTCAAGCGGGACAGGATGTCAGGTGGATCACCGGTCATGTCAGTTGACCGTGACCGTGCCGGCTTTGATCACCTCGGAAGCCGATGGCGTGAGATCGCCAGCGCCGTTTATGGATAGGTTGCTGACGTTGGTGATGGAGGGATCTGCGGCGTAAGCAACCGCAGCAAGCCTGGAAACCGGCAAAGGCGCGCCGATCGCAAGAGCAGCCACGAACGCCTGTATGGCTGCTGCGACCTTGAGCTGGGCTGAAGCATGGCTGGCCGCCGGCGTGCTCAGGGTCAGGGAGATGTTGGCTGTCAGCACCGTCGGGGGTTGGACTGCGAATTGTGTTCCAACCGGACGCACAGCCTCCAAAGCCGATGACACTGTGCTCAGCAGGGCAGCCGGAGGCGCTCCCGAACCGTCATCCACGGTGACAGTGAAGTAGCCCGGGCGGACAGCGCCTGCCGGATCGGTGTTCTCTGCCAGGAAATATGTGAGGCCCTGCTGCAGCGACTGGATCGTGTAAGCGATCGCGGCAGGTGTGGCGCGGGAACGGCTGTCAATGAAGTTGGCGAACCGTGCCCGCAACGCAGCGTCCGGCTCGCTGTCCATGCCGCCAGCGGCTGAGTTGGCGTTCGTCACGGCATCAATGCCTGGCATCGCAGTCGCGAGCAGGGAGATCGCGCCCGCTTGAACGTTGCCGCTCACGCCAGAGATCGCTGCCTGAACGGGCACGCTGAGGCTGCTGCTGGATGCGGCCATGGTGTAGTTGGAAGCATCAAGGCTGTAGGCCGGGTTCGTCGGGTCCGCGAGAACGTTGAACGTCACCGTTGTATCCCCGGTTTTCACCTGGGCGCCCACAGGGATGACCGCTTGGAAGCCCGGCGTGATCCGGGAGAACGTGACTGTCGTGACGGCAGCCTGGCCAGGAAGCCGGGCCATCCCAAAGTCTTCCACCCAGCTGTCCAGGTCTGACCCATTCGACGTGGCGGCTCGGGTTGCAGAAAGAACTTGGACGATAAGCCACTGGACCCACAAGGCCAGCGACGCATTGGCCTCCAGGATGGCGCGGAGCACGCTGCCCGTCGTGAGATCAATCAAGGCCGTGGCGCTGCCCTGCACGCCAGCTGCCATGTTTTGGATCAGCGTGGTGAAGTTCTGAAGTTGAAGCTGCATTGATTGGGCTCCGAGTCAGGTAGCGAAGGCGATCGTCTCGGTCGTGCCAGTCGTCGCATCGGCGTAGCGGACGCTGACGTAGAGGTTTCCTGCCTGGTCTGGGACAAGATCAATAACCGGCGCCGGGGATTGAGCGACGGCGGCTTCCTTGAAGACCTGGCCGCGTATGGCGGCGCCGATGGCAATGGCCGCCCCTGGTTGGCCGACGAACGCCGCGAGCCCGGCGCCGTAATGGAGCGACCATATATACTCGCCAGGAGTGGTCAGCAGGCGCCGGAGAACGCGTTGCTGAGTCAGCGAGGGCGTTTCGGCGACAGCAAGGTCTCCGGTCGGAGACCAGGAAAGGTCGTTGCCCCAGAAGTGACTTAGGTCTGGCATCAGTTTGCCTATTCGCAGCTTGGCCGGGTCCCAGCCTGTTTCGAGATCAATCGGGTTGGCTGGTTTTGGCGCTCTGTGGCGGATGAACATGCTCGTTGTAATGAGCGCGGAGAGCGCTCAGCGCTCCATGAGCGTCATAGACATCTCCTGCCACGTGAAGGTCGCCTTGCATTTGGATGGTGCCGTCGTTCTGCAGCTTGATGAAGCTGCCTGAGCGGTGGACAAGCCAGAACTCGCCGGGGAAAGCGGCGGGCGGCTTGGTTTGCGCCGACCAACTGGCCGCGACCACAAGCCCGTGCTCGGCGTCGCCCTCCTGCGGAAGAACCAGCACTTGATCGCCGGGAGAGGGCGGGCACACCAACCCCCATCCGTTCCCGGCCCAGGGGGTGAGCAGGGGCAACCAGCCAGTGAGCACCCCTTCTGGCTGAAGAGTGACGCGGGCCGTGGCAGTGGATGGGTCCACGGAGGTGACGACGCCGAAGCGCGGTGCGCCGCCGGCTTGATCCTGAGCGGCGCCTTGAGCTTTCAAGGCGTTGAGCAGGTTGTCCATGGGTGCTGCTTCCTACGGCGTCGCAGCGTCAGCCGGCGGCGTCGCGGCGCTGCCGACGGGCATGTTCTTCAAGCGCAGGCGCTCGGTGAAGCCCTGCTCGGCGCTGAAAGTTCTGTCTAGTTCAGAGATGTGGTAAGTCTGGTCAAAGTCGGTGCCGGTGCCGCTCAGCAGAACCTGCGTGCGCGGCGAAAGGTCGAGTTCGCCCGGCAGTTCGGCAAGCACCACTCTCTCGTGCGCAGAAAGGTCCGCCAGTATGCGCTGGGCGAGCTGCAAGGCGTCGTTCGGCGAAAGGTTGGGTCGGACGACAACGATGCGTTGCGTCGGGCCGGCGCGCAACCCGCTCCGGGCGGCGCTGCGGGCAGTTTGGGTGAAGGCGGCTTGCTGCCGTGTGTTCCAGGATTTCACGGTCACCTCAATGTCCCGCGCCAGGGTCAGGACCTGCTGGAGCTGCAGGCTGAGGCATCGCGCCGGCGTCAAGACGAGGGCGGGCGCGGTCGTGGGCAGCGGGGCGAAGGTGAGGGTCTGCCCGCAAACGTAGACCTCAAAGCCTTCGCGGGCAGCCAGAAAGGTGAGCAGGTCCCATTCGGTGGTGGCGCGGGAGAACTGGCCGAGCGTGATGCGGTCATGCTCGGAGGAGTAGTAGCGGCCCGCGAGGGTCGAGGTGGACGTGATGTCCGGGGTGAGGCCATGGCGGACGGCAAGCGTTTCAGCGATCTGGCTGGCCGTCTGGTTGCTGAAGGTTTCTTGGGTGCGGGCGTCAAGCAGCCGGGCAGTCAGGTCGCGGCCCTCGATGTCCACCATTTGGTTCAGGACGTCGATGGCGACGGTGTCAGCCTCGCCCTGGATCAGGCTGGTTGGCGGGCCGCCAAGGGTGAGTTGGATGTCCAGGATGCTTCCGGCCTGGAGCAGGCTGGCGGCGGTTGCCGCATCCAGGGCAAGGCGAAGGCGGAACCGGGCGGCAGCGAAGTGGGCGTTGGCAGAAACATCCGCGTCAATGAGGTTCGGCAACGCCGCGCCATCGGCCAAGACGGCGATGCCAGGAGCGCGAAGGCTACTGCCGGACAATGCCGCCTCCCGCTGCGGGAGCTGGATCTGGGATGAGCAAGGTGATCAAGCCTGGCAGCACCGGGTCTGAGATGTTGTTGAGCTGCGCGATGCGGATCCATTGCGTGGCATCGTTCAGCTGCTCGGCGGCGATGTGGAACAGATCGCCGCCGGCGGCGAGGAGGGTCTGCATCAGGTGCTGGCCCCTGCGAGGTTGCGTGCGGCGCGGGCGGCGTAGGCGCGGGCGGAGGCGAGGCTTGCCAGCAGGCCGGCGGCAGCGCTGGCAGTGGGAAGGTCCGTCGATTGCAGCGCGGGCTGGGCAGCGGTGACTTGGGCGTTCAAGCCGGTCAGGGTGGCGGCAAGCGTGGACTGGGCGGCAACGTAGGCCGCGCTGCCGGACGTGGTGGCGCCAGGCAAGGACACGGCGGCGACTGCGGCGGCGGCGAACGGGCCGGCTGCAAGCAGGTCCGAAGTGATGGTCGGGGCAAGCTCGGTGACAGCGGTGACAGCCGCGGCGGCTTCGTCCCGAAGCACGGAGCAAGTAAGGCGGTAAGGGATCCACCACGGGCTGCGATAGTCAGCCTCGAAGCGCTCAATCACCACAGTATACAGGAAAGCGTCCCAAGCGAGTGGAAGTGCTGCGCCAGCAACGCGCAAGGCATCCAGCAGGCGAGCGCGGTCGGCGGCATCCGGACCGGTGAAGATGCCGGCGAATGCGATGTCCGCCGGGTCAGGGCCGAGGGCGTCGATGATCCGCACGCCCCCGGGGAGGCGATGGATGGCGAGGCGCTGACGGCCGCCGATGGTGATGGAGCTGGGGAGCTCAAAGCCGGCGAACGCGACGGGGCCGAGGGTCAGGCTGAAATCGGACATCGTCAGAAGCCTTGTGCTTGGCCGGACCAGAGCGGGGTCTGGCGAGGGTCGGGAC